>JBASRJ010000136.1:0-5681 GCA_049273785.1 Gaiellaceae bacterium
CGGCGCGCCGCCGGCCCGGCCAGCGCGAGCGTGGCGAGCACGAATCGAACTGCGAGGAACGCGAACAGCGGATAGAGCGCCACCGCGTCCTTCACCTGCACGAACGTGACTCCCCAGACCGCCGTGACCGCGATCAGCGCCGCGAGAGCAGTCATCGAGCGATTCTCCCCGAACGCGGCCAGGAGGGCCCACGGCGCCTGGGGTACGCTAGGCGGATGGAGCCTCTCGTTGACGGCTGGGGACGGAAGATCGGCTCGGTCCGGGTCTCGGTCACCGACAAGTGCAACTTCCGCTGCACCTACTGCATGCCGGCGGAAGGCCTCGAGTGGCTGCGCCGCGACGAGATTCTCAGCTTCGAGGAGATCACACGGCTGACGTCGATCCTCGCGGCCATGGGAGTCGGCGACGTGCGGTTGACAGGAGGAGAGCCGCTCGTGCGCCGCGACCTGCCCGAGCTCGTACGAATGGTCGCCGCGATCCCCGGTGTACACGATCTGTCCCTGACGACGAACGGGATCCTGCTCGATCGCCTTGCGGGGCCCCTCGTCGAGGCGGGCCTCAGGCGCATCAACGTCTCCCTCGACTCGCTCGACCACGCGCGCTTCGCCGAGATCACTCGCCGAGACGCACTCGATCAGGTGCTCGCGGGCCTGGCCGAGGCGGAGCGGTATCCCGAGCTGCGGCCGATCAAGGTCAACTGCGTCGCGATCAAGGGCTTCACGGAGGACGACGTGCCGGCGCTGGCTGGGCTCGCACGCCGCAAGCCGTACGTGGTGCGCTTCATCGAGTTCATGCCGCTCGACGCCGACCGGGCGTGGAGCGCAGACCAGGTGCTGACCGGCGGCGAGATCCGGACGCTGATCGAGAAGCAGTACGGCCCGCTGGTCGAGGTGCCGGCAAAACCGTCGTCGACGGCGCGCCGCTTCCGTTTCGCGGACGGCAAGGGCGAGATCGGCTTCGTCAACCCCGTCTCAGAGCCGTTCTGCTCGAGCTGCGACCGGATCCGCCTCACCGCGGACGGCCAGCTCCGAACCTGCCTGTTCTCACGCCGCGAATGGGATTTGAAAACCGCATTGCGGGACGGCCGCACGGATTCGCAAATTGCGGACTTCCTCCGCTTCGCGGTGCGGCACAAGGAGCTGAAACACCGTGTGAACGAGCCGGGATTCGTCCGCGCGTCGCGGTCAATGAGCCAAATCGGGGGATGATGAGCCCCCGCCTGAGCGTCTAAACTCCGGGTCTTGTGACTGCCGCCCTCGCAGCCGGACGCCGTGTGCTTCCACGCGGCTATGCCGATTTCGGCCGCCAGCTTGCCATCTGGTTCGGCTTCGTCTTCGCGTACCAGGTCGCGCGCGGATTCGCGGACCGCAATCCGGCGAAGGCATTTACAGACGGCTGGCGCATCCTCGACTTCGAGCATCGGACGACCCACCACGTTTTCGAGTTGACGCTGCAGCAGTTCGCCGTCTCCTCGGAGGTGCTCGGAAGACTGGTGGCCTGGACGTACTGGAACTCGGAGTTCACGGTCGTCGGCCTCGCGTTGCTCTGGGTCTACCTGCGACGCCACGACGCGTTCTCGCGATTCCGTAACGCGATCATCGGTGCCAATCTGGTCGGGCTGATCGGCTACGTCGTGCTCCCAACGGCGCCGCCGCGGATGTTCCCGAGCCTCGGATTCATCGACCATCACACGAACGGCGTCGTCGAGCTCGCCGGGAATCCGTATGCGGCGATGCCGAGCTTGCACGCGGCGGACGCGCTGATCGTCGGCGTCGTCCTCGCCTCGCTGGTTCGACGCCGCGTTTGGAAGGTGCTGTGGCTCGTCTGGCCGCTGTGGGTCTGGTTCGCCGTCATGGCGACCGGCAACCACTTCTGGCTCGACGTACTGGCCGGAATCTTCCTCGCAGTCGTCGCACTCGTGGTCGTCTATCGCCTGCCGGCCAGGAGGCTCATCGCAAGGCTGCTATAGTCCTGCCCATAGCAGGAATGCGATGGGCAAGGACATGAGGGAAACCGCCGTGCTCCACCGTGTGAAGCACGGGTACACGACGGGAGCGAGGTCGCTCGCTTCGCGTTCCATGGGCGGGCTCGCGCGCACGCGCGTGACGCCGAACGCGCTCACGACTGCCGGTGTCTCGCTCTGCCTCGCGGCGTCGGTGGTCGTCTTCTTCGAGAACCGCAACGAGTGGTTCTTCTACTGGGTCGGCGCTGCGCTGTTCGTGATCGGCTCGATTCTCGACATCCTCGACGGCGCACTCGCTCGCGCAGGCGGAAAGACGACGCCGTTCGGCGCGTTCCTCGACTCCACGACCGACCGGGTCGGCGAGGGCGCGATGCTCGGCGCGATCGCGCTCATCTTCCACCGGCACGACCACGCTGTGGCGCTCGCTCTCGCGTTCGCGGCGGTCGCGGGCTCGTTCCTCGTCAGCTACACGCGGGCGAAAGCGGAGGGGCTCGGCCTGCGCGGCGACGTCGGGATCGGCTCGCGGGCCGAGCGCGTCGTCGTCATCACAGGCGGCCTCGTGCTCGCGCCGATCAGCATCTGGCTGCTCGTCGGCGCGATCGCGCTGCTCACCGCGACCGCGTGGTTGACCGTGGTGCAGCGGATCCTGTACGTGCGCAAGCAGCTAGTCGCGCGCGAATAGCAGGCGCATACTTAGGTAAGTGACCGCGGTCGTCGGCAGGGACCGCGAGCTCGGAGAGCTCCGCTCGTTTCTCGAGCTTGCGGAGGAAGCACCGCGCATTCTTCTCCTCGAAGGAGAAGCGGGCATCGGCAAGAGCACGCTCTGGCGTAGCGGCGTCGCCATCGCCCGCGAGCGCGGGTATCACGTGCTGTTCAGCACGGCGGCACGATCGGAGACTGAGCTGTCGTTCACGGGGCTTCGGGATCTGCTGGACGGCGTGTTCGACGACATCGCCGCCGAGCTTTCGCGTCCGCAGCGACACGCCCTCGCCGTCGCACTTCTCCGGGAGGAACCGGAGGGTCCGCCGCCCGACACAGGTGTGCTCGGCATGGCCTTTCTCGCTGCCGTCCGCGCGCTGGCGGCGAAGAGGACGACCGTGGTGGCTCTGGACGACGTACAGTGGCTCGACGCGGCGTCCGCGTCCGTGCTTGCGTTCGCGCTGCGTCGGCTTGCGGCGGCGCCGGCTGCGATTCTCGTCGCACGCCGCAGCAGCGGCTCGGAGGCGGCCCCGCTGGAGCTCGACCGTGCGCTCCCGAGTGAACGCCTGCGGCGTTTGCGGCTCGGCCCGTTGAGCCTCGGGGCCACCCATCGTTTGCTCCGGGAGCGCCTCGGCGTCTCGTTTCCTCGGCCGCTGCTCATCCGCCTTCACGACACGTCAGGTGGAAATCCGTTCTATGCGCTCGAGCTCGGGCGCGCGCTCGATCGGTCAGGTGGGCGCGCGGACGCGGGTGAGCGGCTGACGGTTGCGATGTCGCTCACCGGTCTCGTCTCGGCGCGGCTGGCGGCGCTCTCGGAGGATGTTCGCGAGGTGCTCGAGCCGGTTGCGCTGCTCAGCAAGCCAACGGTCTCGATCGTCGAGGCGGTGGCATCCGACACCACGACGGTGCGCGGGCGGCTTCGCACGGCAGAGGCTGCAGCGATCGTCGAGCTTGACGAGGAGCGTGTTCATTTCAGCCACCCTCTGCTAGCTGCGTGCGTCGAGACGGAGCTCGACCCTCGCCGGCGGCGATCGCTCCACCGCCGGCTCGCGGAGCTGGTCGGCGATCCCGAGCAGCGCGCCCGGCATCTTGCTCTGGGCGCGAGCGGGCCGTCGGCCGAGGTCGCCGACGAGCTGGAGGCCGCCTCGGCGATCGCGGCCTTGCGTGGTGCTCCGGTGGCGGCAGCCGAGCTGGCGGAGCTCTCGGTCTCGCTCACGCCAGGCGATGCCGGCGGGGAGGTCCTGCGCCGCCGGCAGCTGCTCGCGGCCGACCATCACTATGCGAGCGGAGATGCGGAGCGGTCGCGTGTGATCCTCGAGCCGCTCCTCGAGCGGTTGCCGCCTGGTGCCGAACGCGCTCGCGTGTTGCGACGGCTCGGAGAGAGCTCGACTGACGACTACGAGAAATCGGAGCGCCTCCTCGAGCAGGCGTTCGTCGAGGCCGAGACCGATCCTCGGCTGAAGGCGGAGCTCGTCATGCCCCGAGTGCACACGGCGGTCCTTCGCCACGGACCGGCGGCGGCAGTGAAGCTGGCACGAGACTTGGTTCAAGTCGTGGAGGACAGCGGCGACATCGTCCTGCTCGCGATGTTCCTGGCGGAGCTCAGCTTCGTGGAGCTGTACGCGGAGGGGTTGACACCTGGAGTGCTCGAGCGTGCGCTCGAGCTCGAGCAGCTCGTCGGGCCCTTGCCGACGCGGACCACGCCGACGCTCGTCGCGGGGCTGCGCCTAATGTACGCAGACGAGCACGAGCCGGCGCGCGAGGCCCTGCAGCGGGCACACGCCGACGCCGTGGCTCGAGGCGACGAGTCCGCCCAGGACAGTGCCTTGTTCTTTCTGACCGAGCTGGCGTGCCGCGCTGGTGACTGGGGCCGCGCCGACGAGTATGCGGAGGCAATGCTCCAGGCGGGGGAGCAGTGGGGCCTCGAGTTTCAGGGCGGAGTGGCGCTGTGGATCCGTGGCCTGGTCGATGCCTACCTCGGCCGTCTCGACGAGGCTCGGGCGCGCGCGGCCGAGGGGGTCGCGCGCTCGCGCGAGGAGAACCAGCAGGCGTTCCTGGAGCGGAACCTCGCCCTGCTGGGTCTGATCGACCTGTGCGTGGGCGACTACCGCGCGGCGGCGGAGAGGCTGGCTCCGGTCGTCCGCCGGCGGCAGGCACGCGGTGCGAGCGAGCCGAGCCACTACTCGGCCCGGGAGCTCGCGATCGAGGCCCTGGTCGCGGTCGGGGATCTCGACGAGGCCCGCGTTCAGCTCGAATGGCTGGAGGAAGCCGGCCGTCGGCTCGCTACTCCCTGGCCGCTTGCGATGGGCGCACGCTGCCGAGGTCTGCTCCAGGCGGCCGAGGGAGATCTAGAGGCGGCGCTCGCGAGCTGCGAGCAAGCGCTGGAGGTGCACGAGCGGATGCCTTCGCCGTTCGAGCGCGCCCGCACCCTGCTCATCTACGGCACGATCCTTCGCCGGGCCAGGAGGCGAAAGGCGGCGAGGGAGGCAATCGAGGCGGCGCTTTCGATCTTCGAGGCTCTGCCTGCGCCGGTCTGGACGGAGAACGCCCGTGCGGAGCTCGCGCGCATCGGCGGCCGCGCGCCGGCCGTCGACGAGCTGACGCCGAGCGAGCAACGGATCGCCGAGCTCGTCGCCGAGGGAAAGACAAACAAAGAGGTCGCGGAGATCCTCGTCGTCACCGACCGCACCGTCGAGTCCGCGCTGACGCAGATCTACCGCAAGCTCGACGTCCGCTCGCGCACGGAGCTCGCGCACAAGTTCGCCGGCTCGCGCTGAGCAAAGTCCCGGGGTTTCCACGTTATGCGCGCGTGGCCCGAGTGCGAGCCTCGAGGCGAAGGGAACTCGAGTAAAGGAGAAACGAATCCTGTTCGTCCGCAAGCAGCTGCGCGAGCGCGACTAGCGCCACGGGATCGGCGGCGGCGTCATCGGCCGCCCCCCTCTTATTGTTCTAAGTCCACTCGATGCGGCTAGGTCTGGTTGCCGGAGGCGACTCCTGTATTCACGGCACATGCAGAAGG
>JBASRJ010000145.1:0-9770 GCA_049273785.1 Gaiellaceae bacterium
ACGAGCGCCGCGAGGCGCCGGACGCCCTCGCGGATCTCGTCCGGCGAAACGAAGCTGTACGCGAGCCGCGCCGTGTGCGGCTCGCCGCCGAAGTCGGCGCCCTGGACGAACGTGACGCCCGCCTCCCCGGAGCGGGCGAGCAGCTCCGCGGCATCGATGCCCGCCGGAAGGTCGAGCCAGAGGAAGTAACCGCCGGCCGGCCTGCTCCACCGAACGCCCTCGGTGAACTCGCGCTCCAGCGCGTCGAGCATCGCATCGCGGCGCGCACCGAGCAGGCCGCGCACTCGCTCGAGGTTCGGCTCGAAGTTCCCACGCCGAAGGAACTCGTGCACGGTCGCCTGGCCGATCAGGACCGGCGTGATGTACGTCGACACCGCGACCGCCTCCAGCTCGCGCTCGAGCTCAGTCGGCAGAACGAAGTACCCGACGCGGAGGCCCGGCGCGATCGTCTTCGAGAACGACGACGAGTATGCGACCCGCTCACCGCCCTCCAACTCGAAGAGCGTCGGCGGAGCCTCTCCCTCAAAGCGGACGAGGCCATACGGATCGTCTTCGAGCACGAGCAACCGGTGCTCGCGTACCAGCTCGACGACCCGGCGGCGGCGCTCCGCGGACAACGTCCTGCCGCTCGGATTCTGGAACGTCGGAATCGTGTACAGGAACGAAGGCGCCGGCCCGTTGCGGAGCGCGTCGGCCAGCGCGTCCGGATCGAGCCCTTCCTCGTCCATCGGGAGCGCTTCGATCTCGGTACCCAGACCACGCAGGATCTTCAGGGGCCGGTCATAGGTCGGCTGCTCGACGAGCACGCGCCCGCCCGCGAAGCGCTGGGCGAGGAAGACGAACCCCTGGAGCGAGCCGTTCGTGATCAGGACGCGTCCCGGCTCGACGCCGTGTCGTTCCGCAATCCATTCGCGAAGCGGCGCATAGCCGCCGGCCGGGCCGTACGACAGGATCGTCCGGCCGTCGCGCTCGACCGCCGCGCGCACGCAATCGGCGAGCTCCTCGACCGGAAGGCACTCCGGCGCCGGCACGCCTCGCGCGAAGGAGATCGTGTCCATGTCGCCGAGTGTAGAGACCGGTCTGGTCAGCCGATCCGGATCCAGGGCGTCGGTGGGAGCCGCCGCGGAGGCGGAGGCGGCGGGCGGAATGCGTACACCCACCCGTCCGTGTCCGCCCCGAAGACCGTGCCGCCGACCGTGATCATCGCGGCGACCGTGCTACCCGCGGTCGGGTACTTCCAGAGCCGTGCGCCGTTCAGGGCGCCCAGCGCCAAAAAGCCGCCGGTCTTTCCACCCGTTGCGAAGACGACGTCGTCGACCACCAACGGCGTCGCCTGGTTTCCGTCGCCGACGAGCGCAGCCCAGAGTGGATGGAAGGTGCAGCCGAAGTCGACGGTAAACGCGCGCACGCCGTTCCCGAGCCGACCGGTCGGGCCGTAGAGCACTGCCTGCGCGTCAAAGAGCAGCTGGCGCCCGTCGTACCAGCTCGGCGAGCCCACGAAGGCGTTGATGCCGTCGCTCAACGGAATCGCAGGGACGATCGGTCCCGCGGCCAGCCGCCGCCGGTTCCAGATGTACAACGAGCCGATCTTGTTGTTCATCGCTGCGAGCGGCGGACACCCGCGCGGCTGAAACAGCAACGGCGCGGCGCCAAAGTCCTCGTCACCTGTGGTGGGAAGACTGGGCGCGTCGGCATCGAGCACCGACGACAGATCGGGCGGCAGCGCGACAATCTGGTCGCCGTACCCTCCGTTGTCGACGTAACACGAGCACTCGTCAGACCAGACGTGTGAGTTGCCGATGCCCGTGAAGACCGTGCCGTTGGCCGGATCGACCGACACGCCTCCCCAGCCCCAGACACCGCCGAGATTCCCGGGACCGGCGACCGGCTGCCACTCGGTCAGCGCATCGGGATCGGCCAGCGGGATCGAGAAGAGCCTCCCGTCCGGGAAGTCATCGGCAGGCCCGGCGTCGCAATACGACGCGACCGGGACGTAGAGGCGGTCGTTCGCGATCCGCAGGCCGCCCCAGACGTACTCGTAATCGGACCTGGGAACGATCGTCCGCGGGTAGCCGGGCACGTCCAGCCCGGACGTGAGATCGAGCCCGTGCAAGACACCGTCGGCGTTGACGACGTACAGCACTCCGTGGACGGAATCGATCGCGCCGGTCGACGTGATCCCCCACGTTCCGCAATCGAGGGTCGTGACGGTGCCGAATTCGCGCTGCCAGACGATCCGCCCGGTCGAGGCCAGCATGGCGTAGACCGATCCGTTCTCGGTGAAGGCGAAGATGAATTGGCGCCCGCCGACGCGAGCCGAGAGCGGCGAGGCGTAGATCGCACCGTCGAGCTTCGTGACCCACACGCGCTTGAGCCTGCGGGCGCTTGTCGGCGTCAGGTCGAGCGACGACACCGCGTTCGTGAGCTGGTTGTCGTGCCCGTAGCTCAGCCAGTCCGCGTTCTCGGCTGCAGCGGCCACGGCCGGAGCTGCGAGGCCGAGCGCCAGGGCCGCGGTCGCGATCCAGCGGAGACGCCTCACGCGCGGGCGCCGAACCTGTCCGCGACCAGCTGGGCGACCTCGGTCGGTGTCGTGCCGACCTGGATCCCGACGGCCTCGAGCGCTTCCTTCTTCGCCGCGGCCGTGCCCGACGACCCGGAGATGATCGCCCCTGCGTGTCCCATGGTCTTGCCGGGCGGCGCCGAGAAGCCGGCGATGTAGGCGAGCACCGGCTTCGTCACGCGCTCCTGCACGAACCGCGCCGCCTTCTCCTCCTCGTCGCCGCCGATCTCGCCGACGAGGACGATCAGGTCGGTCTCGGGATCGGCCTCGAAGCGCTCCAGGATGTCGATGAACGACGCGCCCACGACCGGGTCTCCGCCGATCCCGACGATCGTGGAGTTCCCGAGCCCGAGCTGCGTCAGCTCGTGGCCGATCTGGTACGTGAGCGTGCCCGAGCGCGAGACGAGCCCGATCGAGCCCTCACTGAAGATCTCCGCCGGGATGATCCCGACGTTCGCTTTGCCCGGTGACAGAGCACCTGGGCAGTTCGGGCCGATCATCGTCACGCCTTTCGCGCGAATGTACGCGTACACCCGCAACATGTCATGAGCAGGGATGTGCTCGGTGATGCAGATCACGGTCTTGATGCCCGCGTCGACGGACTCGTAGATCGCGTCGGTCGCGAAGCGCGCGGGCACGAAGATCAGCGACGTGTTCGCACCCGCGTCCTCGACCGATTCGGCGACGGTGTTGAAGACGGGAATGCCTTCGACGTCCTGGCCGCCCTTGCCGGGAGTGACGCCGGCGACGACGTTCGTGCCGTAGTTCCTGTTGCGCAGGCCGTGGAAGCGCCCCTCGCTGCCGGTGAGCCCTTGCACCACGAGGCGCGTGTCCTTGTCGACGATGACGGCCACGGTCAGCTGTGAGATTGGCTGGCCTTGAGGACAATGGACGGGAAGGTCATCGTCCCGTCCGCGATCCGGTCGCCGAGGAGCTCCTTCACGCGCTCCGCGTCTTCGTCGGGTGTCTCGACGCGGGCGAGCCAGTCGGCCACGTCGCGCCGGCGCTCCAGCCGCTCCGCGCGCTCCACCTCGAGCCCGACATCCGTGAGCATCCGCCTCCACTCGTCCTCCGAGTAGCAGCGCACGTGCGTGGGGTCGCGGAGACGCTCGGCCGCTTCGACGGGTTCGTCGACGTAGAGGTTGTCCTCGATCACGACGAGCCGCTGCGAGATGCGGGCCATCTCGGCAACGGCCTTGCGCACGTCCTCGAAGTGGTGCGGGGCGATCCGGCACGTGACGACGTCGAAGCTGCCGTCGGCGAACGGCATGTCTTCCGCCCTCGCGATCACGTCGGGTTGCATCCCCGGAGCGGGATCGACCGTGACAACGGTGCACCCTTCCTCGCGCAGCCGCCGGGCGACGTGACCGCCGCCGGTGGCGACATCGAGCACCTTGACGCCCTCGCCGGGCTCGCACAGCTCGACGAGCAGGTCGAGATCCGGCCCTTCGCGGTGCGCAGGCGAGTCGCGGAAGGCCTGCGCGCGTCCGCTCCACACGTCGCTCACGCTGCGAGCTCCACTGCGCGCTCGGCGGCTTCGAGCATTGTCGGCTCGACGTGCAGGTTCGGCGGCGCTGCGTCGGCCAGGATGCGACGCCCTTCCTCGGCGTTCGTCCCGTCGAGCCGCACCACGATCGGGAGCGAGATCTGCATCTTCTCCAGCGCGGCGAGGATTCCGCGCGCAACCTCGTCGCCGCGCGTGATCCCACCGAAGATGTTGAAGAAGATCGACTTCACCTGCGGATCGCGCGTGATCACCTCGAGCGCGTCGACGACGCCCTGCGCATCACCGCCGCCGCCGAGGTCGCAGAAGTTCGCCGGGCGCCCACCCGCGACGACGACGACGTCGACGGTCGACATGGAAAGCCCGGCGCCGTTCCCGAGAATGCCGACGTCGCCGTCGAGCTTGACGTAGGTCACGCCCTGCTCGCGGGCGAAGGTCTCGAGCGGGTCGGCCGCCTCCACGTCGCGCATCTCGGCGACGTCGGGATGGCGGAAGAGCGCGCTCTCGTCGACCGTGAACTTCGAGTCGAGCGCCTTCACCTCGCCGTCGGGCGTCACGATCAGCGGGTTGACCTCGCAGAGCATCGCGTCCGACTCGATGAAGCAGCGGTAGAGCTTCTCCACGATCGCGAGGATCTGCTTCTGCTCGTTCGGGTCGTCGATCGCCGCGCCGTAGATCAGCCTCCGACCCTGGTACGGCTGGTAGCCCTCGAGCGGATCGACGTGCAGGCGCGCGAGCGCGTCGGGGTTTTCCTCCGCGACCTGCTCGATCTCGACGCCGCCCTCCGTCGTGAGCATGAACAGTGGCTTCTTCGCGCCGCGATCGAAGGTGACCGAGAGGTAGTACTCCTTGGCGATGTCGGACGCGCGCTCGATCCAGAGCTTGCGGACGACGTGCCCGCGGATGTCCAGGCCCAGGATGTCCCGAGCCTTCTGGTCCGCGTCGTCGGGGCCGTCGGCGAGCTTGACGCCACCCGCCTTGCCGCGCCCGCCTGTGAGCACCTGCGCCTTGACGACGACCTGGCCGCCGAGCTCCCCGGCCGCAGCCCGTGCCTCCTCGGGAGTCGTCGCGAGCCGTCCCTCCGAAACGGGGATGCCGAAACGCTTGAAGAGCTCCTTGCCCTGGTACTCGTACAGGTCCACTGGCCGCGGGCGAGTCTACTGAGAGCGATGATTGACGCGCCGCTGGCAGCGGTGTACGTTCGACTGCCGTTCGATGTTTCGCGGGGGTCCACGAGTGGGAGCAGGCGGTGCGCCGCTGACCAGTCCGGAAGCGCTCGAATGGCGGTCCCAGTGACGGCGGCCAAGCTCGTCGGCGTAATCGCGATCTCCGTCGCGCTGGCAGCGCCCGCCGCCTTCGCAGGGCCGGCGAGCGTCAAACGCGTCCAGGCGACCGCCGTCACGGTCGCCACCGTGGACGACGCGCCGCATGCGTCTCCCCTCAACGGGACATGCACCTCGATCCTGCCGGGCGGCGCCTGCACGCTGCGCGCTGCGATCCAGGCGGCCAACTTCCTCGGCGACGGACCGCACGCGATCAACCTGAGCACGCCGGGGACGTACACGCTGACGGCGGTCGGGGCCAACGAGGACGACGCTGCGACGGGCGATCTCGACGTCAACGGGACAACTGTCGCGATCGCCAATACGAGCAGCGGGCTCGTTGCGATCGACGGGAACCACACCGACCGCGTCCTTTCGGTGGGCCGGCTCGCGCCGGCTCACCTGAGCCTCTCGGGAGTGACGATCCAGAACGGAGCGGTGCCGGGAGCCTCCATTCCTCCCAACTCGGGGGGCGGCCTCGACGTCGCCGCCGGTTCCAGCGCGACCGTGACCAACACGACCTTCACGGGCAATAAATCGGCCTTCGCGGGCGGGGGTATTCGCAACGAGGGCAACGTGACGCTGTCGAACGTCACGATCAGCGGCAACGCTGCAGTCATCGCCGACGGCGGCATCGCGAACAACGAGGGATCGACCGTGAAGATGAACAACGTCGTGATCAGCGCCAACTCGGCCAACATCAACGGCGGTTTCGCCACCCGAGGCAAGGCGACGCTGACCAACGTCCTCATCGGCGGCAACCTCGCCTTCGGCCTCGCAGGTGCGGGAGCGAACGCGAACGGGGCGACGGTGACGATGACGAACGTCAGCATCATCGGCAACGTGTCCTTCTTCTTGATCGGCGGTTTCGGGAACCTCGGGAACGCGATCCTGACCAACGTCACGATCAGCGGCAATTCGGCAATGGGCGACATCGGCGGCATAGGCAACCTCGGAACGGCGACCCTGACGAACGTCACGATCACGGACAACTCGGGGCTGGGCACCGTTGGAGGCCTCGCCACCGGAGGGGAGGCGCTGACCGTGCTCAGGCCGCTCGCGCCGATCCTGGCGATCAGCGGGGTCGTGATTCCCCCTCCGGGGCCGACGAGGCTGCGCAGGACGATCGTCGCCGATAACGCACCCGGCGCCCAATGTGTCGGACCGATCACGTCGCTGGGCTCGAACCTGGAGTTCGCCGGGCACACCTGCGGCTTCAAGCCTCAGCTCGGCGATATCGTGAACAAGGAGCCGCTGCTCGGCCAGCTCACCGCCAACGGCGGCTTCGTCCCCACGCAGGCACTGCTCCCGGGCAGCCCGGCGATCGACGCTGCGCGCTCCGGATGTCCACCGCCGTCGACCGACGCGCGCGGCGTCCCCCGCCCGCAGGGCAAGCGCTGCGACATCGGGGCGTACGAACGGGGAGGCGCGACGCTGTCGGCGAGGGTGCAGTCGGTGACGGTCGTGCCCGGCCAGATCCTCGTCAGCCTCCAGGTCTCGCGCCCGACGGCCGCCAGGCTGATCCTCACGCGCGCCGGGCGACGAGTCGCCGCAGGCCGGTACCCGGTGCAGGCCGGGTTCAACATCCTGCGCCTGCCGCTCCCGGGCCGCGTCCGCGCCGGGACCTACCAGCTGGCGATCGCGCTCGGCGACCGGGCGCACGGCACACAAGCGTTCACGCGCTCCGTGCGACTACGGGGCAGGCCATGAGGGGGCCGCTCAAAGCTGTCGGGCTCCTCGCCGCCGCGTCGCTCGCTCTCGCTCTGCCGACGTCAGCCGCGCTGGCCCGCCCCGGAGCCGTCAGCCGCGCTGCGGCGACCTTCACCGTCGCCACGACGAGCGACGCACCGCACGAACTCCCGCTCGACGGGAGCTGCACGTCCACCCTGCCGGGCGGGGCCTGCACGCTGCGTGCAGCGATCCAGGCCGCCAACTTCGCCGGCGGCGGCCCGCACACGATCAACCTGAGCACGGTCGGGACGTACACGCTTTCCGTCCTCGGAACGGGCGAAGACAACGCAGCCACGGGCGACCTCGACATCAACGGGACGACCGTGGCGATCGCCAACACCAGCGGCGGCCGCGTTGCGATCGACGGAAACCACACCGATCGCGCCATCGCCGTCGGACCGCTCGCACCGGCCAAGGTTTCGATCACCGGAGTGACGATCGAAAACGGTCTGATCGATGGGCCTCCGGGGATAACGATCGTCGGCGGCGGTGTCGACATCGGCCTCGGTTCCGAAGGGACGCTGAACGACGTGGTCTTCGTCGGCAACCGCTCGGCGTTCGCGGGCGGCGGCCTCACCAGCGCCGGGCAGGTGACGCTCAACAACGTCACCTTCAGCGGCAACGTGGCCGTGTTCAGCGGCGGCTTCGGCAATGTCGGGTTCGCGACGCTCAACAACGTCGTGTTCAGCGGCAACTTCGGCTTTTTCTCGAACGGCGGCTTCGGCAACCTCGGGCTCGCGTCGCTCAACAACGTGCTGATCACGCGGAACGCGGCCGCTGTGCTCGACGGCGGCATCGGAAACGGCGACAAGGCGACGCTGACGCTCACGAACGTGACGATCAGCCACAACCAAGCGGCGATGAACGCCGGCATGGGAACGCTCGGCAAGTCGACGCTCACGAACGTCACGATCAGCGGGAACACGGCCTCGATGTTCAGCCCGGGCTTCGGGAACCTCGGGACGGCGACGCTGACGAACGTGACGATCACCGGCAACACGGGCGGCGGCTCGGTCGGAGGCATCGGCGCCGGCCTGCCGTTGCAGGGCCGACTGCTTCCGGTCGCGAGCGTCCTCGCGATTCTCGGCATCAAAGTGCCGGAGCCGGGACCGACAATCGTCCGGAACACGATCGTGTCGTCCAGCTTGCCGGCCGCCTGCGCGGTGCCGATCATCTCGCAGGGCTCCAACCTCGAGTTCCCGGGCAGCACGTGCGGCTTCACGCCTCAACTCGGCGACCTCGTTGGCCGGAATCCGCTCCTCGGCCTCCTCGCGAGCAACGGTGGCTTCGCGCCGACGCACGCACTCCTCCGAGGCAGCCCGGCGATCGACGCCGTCCGTTCCGGTTGTCCGCCGACGACCGACGAGCGCGGCGTGCGCCGACCCCAGGGCGCTCGTTGCGACATCGGCGCCTACGAGCGAAAGGCGAAGAAGAAGTAGCAGCGGGCGGGCCTCCTCCTTCGGGAGGACTCGCGAATCCTCCGCTCGTCCAGTCGATTTCCGTCGATCGCGGGGCCTCGTGCGTCCAGCCGCGCGCGCTAAGACGGCAAATCTCAAACGAGCTCTAAGGGTTGACAGGCCGTCACCCATTTGTCTACCATGGGTCTACGTCATGTCCACCGCATCGGCGACCAAGACCTACTCGTTCAAGGCCCCAACGGAATGGGAGGGCCGGATCGAGCGTGCCCGGAAGACTCTTCGGGATCTTCCCGAACTGGACAGCCCGGAGGGTGCGCAGATCCTCCACGAGCTCGAGCTGGCCATTCTGCGGCGTCCTCATCGCCTTACCCGGGCGGCGAGCCAGTCGGACTGGATGCGGGCGATGGTCGAACTTCTCATCGCCGCGATCGAAAAGGTCGAACGAGACCGCATCAATGGCGACGCGTACGCCGCCGCAGCGGCCGAGCGTGACGCGGATGAGGCGGCATTTACCCGCGCCTCGACGCGGGCCGCTGCGCGACGATGGCAGCGCGATCCTTGAGCCGTCAGCGGGGCTACATCTACGATGGGTTCCTGCTCGACACGCCGGAGGACCCCAAACCCGTCCTCGTCGTTTCTTCCAACGCAGTCAACCGCGGCATGCAACCGGTTGTGGCGCAGGTGACAAGAACGGAGCACCTCCGGATGCTTCCGACCTATGTCGTCCTAGAGCCTGGCGAAGGTGGCGTGGATGTGCGCAGCTACGTCCTCTGCCATGAGCTCGCGACACTCGACGATGAGAACATCGCTGAAAACCCGTGGGGCCCAATGATCCCGCCGAAGAAGCTCGTAGCTGTCGAGCGCGCCTTGATGGAGGCCCTCGACATTCCCTACCAGCCTTAAAGGCGAGTGGTCGTCAGTCTGAGACGACGACGCAGATCACCTGTCCCGTCTTGACTAGTTGTCCCGCCGCAATCGAGAGCTGGGTGACGCGTCCGCCGCGATGCGTGTGCACCTCGTTCTCCATCTTCATCGCCTCGACGATGCAAATCACCTGACCGGCCTCGACCTCGTCGCCCTCCGCGACCTCGACTGCGAGGACCGTTCCCTGCATCGGCGACACGATGGCGTCCTTCACCGCGCCCGAGGTGCTGCCTCCAGGGCCACGCTCGCGTCGCCGGCGCGCGAGCTCGGCGAACGCAGGCTCCGGCTTCAGCAAGCGCACCTCGAAGCGC
>JBASRJ010000156.1:0-17147 GCA_049273785.1 Gaiellaceae bacterium
TCGGCCTCGAGCTCTCGCTCGGGACGCAGGCGTCGGACCGCATGGTCGGCGAGCCGACGACGTCCACGCGCGACTGGTTCGACGCGTTCCCGACCGCCGCCGACGCGACGCCGCTCCTCGCCGAAGCGCGGGCGACCAAGACGGTGCAGGAAGTGGAACGCATGCGCATCGCGAACGCGATCGCCGCCGCCGCGATGGAGCACGTCACGCGCGAGCTCCGCCCGGGGATGAAGGAGAGCCAGGCGGCCGCGCTGTGGCAGAGCTTCGTCCACGGCGAGGGAACCGGCTGGGATGGCAAGGTCGACCTCGCGCTCGGCTACTCGCTCGTCTGGTCGGGCCCGGGGATCCGCACATTCACCGCGACCGGCAGCCGCGCGGTCCAGGAGCACGAGCCGACGCTGTTCGAGATCTGGGTGTGCGCCGACGGCTACTGGTGCGATCACACGAAGAACGTCTGCCCGGGCGAGCTCGATCGCCGCTACGAGGAGCTGCTCGCCAGGCTCCTCGGGGTCTACAACGCTGCCGTCGACCACTGTCGTCCGGGCGCGAGCCTGGCCGAGCTCGACCGGCGCGTCCGCGATGGGCTCGATGCCGCGGGCTATCCGGGCCAGCCGAGCCATCCGATCTGCCACGGCGTCGGCGCCCGCGCCCACGAACCGCCCTACGCGCACCAGGCGGCCGAAGGCGAGATCCGCGAGGGGATGGTGCTGGCGATCGAGCCGGGCGCGTACTGGGACGGTGGGGGCGGCCTCAGGCTCGAGGACAATTTCCTGATCACCACGAACGGCGCGGAGAAGCTCTCGTCCTTCCCCGACGGCGTGGTGCACCCGTGAGCAGCCAGTTCTGGACGGGCGCCCTGAACGACCCGTTCGCGTTCGGCGCGCAGGTCGGCTTCTACGACACGACGCTGCGCGACGGCGAGCAGACCGTCGGCGTCGTGCTCAATCCGGAGGACAAGCTCGAGCTCGCGCGCGGTCTCGACGAGCTCGGGATCGAACGGATCGAGGCGGGCTTTCCGCGCGTGTCCGACGACGACTGGCGCGCGGTCGAGCTGATCCTGGACGCAGGGCTGAAAGCCGAGGTCTGGGGTTTCTCGCGAGCGGTCGAGGCAGACGTGAAGGCACTCGTCGAGCTCGGCCTGCAGGCGAGCGTGATCGAGTCCCCCATCTCCGACCTGAAGCTCGAGGCTCTCGGCGTCGACCGGGAGGCGATGCTCGAGCGGATCGTCTACGCGGTGTCGTTCGCGGTCGAGCAGGGAGTGACCGTCGCGTTCTTCGGCGTCGACGGGACGCGTGCCGACCCCGGATACTTCGAGACGGTCTACAAGACGGCCGTCGAAGCGGGCGCACGCGAGGTGGTCGTCGTGGACACGCTCGGCATCGCGGCGCCCGAGGCCGTCGCCGAGCTCGTCGGCAAGACGCGCGATTGGCTCGGCGGGGATGTCGCGGTTCACTTCCACGGACACAACGACTTCGGGCTCGCCACGGCCGCGGCGATCGCGGCGGCCCGGGCCGGCGCCCGCTGGATCCAGGGGACGATCAACGGAATGGGCGAGCGGGCCGGCAACGCGAACCTCGCTGAGATCGCGCTGGCGCTGCGCGGCCTCTACGGCATCGAGACGAACCTCCGCCTCGAGCAGGTGCGGGCGTTCTCGGAGCGGTTGCGTGCGCTCTCCGGCTACGAACTCGAGCCGTACAAGCCGCTCGTCGGCGAGAACCTGTTCACGCGCGAGTCCGGCGCGGTCGCGAGCCAGTTCCACGACCCGCCCGCGATCGAGCCGTACTCCTGCGGTCTCGTCGCCGCCGAGCGCAAGATCGTCCTCGGCAAGAAGAGTGGACTCGACTCGATCCGGATCAAGGCCGAGGAGCTCGGCCTCGACCTGGACGACGACACGCAGCGCGAGCTGCTCGCGCGCGTCAAGGACCTCGGGACGCGGAAGCGCGGCCTCGTCACGGACGAGGAGTTCCGGAAGCTCGTGCGTGGCTGACTTCGACACGGTGATTGTCGGCAGCGGCATCAATTCGCTCGCGGCGGCGGCACTGCTCGCGCGCGCGGGGAGGCGCATCTCCGTGCTCGAGGCGAAAGACGAGCTCGGCGGCGCGATCAAGACGGCCGAGTTGACCGGACCTGGATTCCGGCACGATGTCTTCAGCGCCTGGCACCCGCTGTGGGTTGGAAGCGCGGCCCACGCGGAGCTCGGTGACGACCTCGCACAGCGCGGGCTCGAGTACCTCAACACCGAGCACCCAACCGGCACGGTCTTCCCCGACGGCGAGTCCGCGTTCCTGACCACGAACACCGACGCGAACGCGGTCGAGCTCGAGCGGAACGCGTCCGGCGACGGCGAGGTGTGGCGACGGCTCGTCGCGGAGTTCATGCCGAACGCCGATCTCGCGTTCGGCATCCTCGGGACGGAGCTCTGGTCGCGCGCCGGCGCGGGCCTCGTGCTGAAGGCGTATCGGCGGCTCGGCCGGCGCGGGCTCGTGACCTTCGGCGGCGAGCTCGTCCAGTCGTCCCGCGACTGGTTGACGCAGACGTTTCGATCCGAGCGCGCGCACGGGCTCCTGGCGCCGTGGGTGTTGCACACCGGTCTCGGCCCGGACGCTGCCGCCTCGGGCTTCATGGCGAAGGTGATCGCCGTCGCGATCGAGCTGGGCGGGATGCCGATTCCGCGCGGCGGCGGCGCGCGGCTCGTCGACGCGCTGGCGCAGTTGATCCGCGATCACGGCGGCGTGCTCGAAACGAACCGCGAGGTGGATCGAGTTGTCGTCCGTGACGGCGTCGCGCGCGGTGTTCGAACCGTGGACGGAGACGAGCTCGCGGCACGGACGATCGTCTGCAACGTCCTGCCGACGCAGCTGTACGGCCGACTGCTGCGCGATGTCCCGCTGCCGGCCGCGGTCGAATCGGCTGCACGCCGCTTTCGCCTCGGGCGGTCGGAGATGCAAATCCACTTCGCGCTCTCCGAGCCTCCGCGTTGGGAGGGTGACGACCGGCTCGGCCGGACGGCGCTCGTTCACGTCACGCCGGGCCTCGACGGCGTGTCCCGTGCGGTGAACGAAGCCGAGCGAGGGTTGCTGCCGGCCGAGGCGACCGTCGTCGTCGGCCAGCCCACCACCATCGACCCGAGCCGGGCGCCGGCCGGCCGCTCGATGCTCTGGATCCAGCTGCAGGAGCTCCCCTGGCACGTGAAGGGTGACGCGGCGGGGGAAATCGCCACGGGGAACGGCGAGTGGACGGACGAGCTCCGCGAGCGGTACGCCGACCGGATCCAGCAGCGGATCGCGAAGCACGTCCCGAACCTCGAGCAGGCGATTCTGAAGCGCGTTGCCCTGTCGCCGGCCGACCTCCAGGCCGCCAATCCGAATCTCGAGCACGGGGATCCCTACGGCGGCTCGCTCGCGCTCGACCAGAACTTCCTCTGGCGCCCGTTTCCCGCCCAGCCGGGTCACCGGACGCCTGTCGAGGGCCTGTACCACATCGGCGCGAGCACCTGGCCCGGGCCCGGCCTCGGGGCCGGTTCGGGCACGCTTGTCGCCAAAGAGCTCCTCCGCGCCCGCCGAGTGCGCCTTCGCCGTTGACTCGACCCGCCGTGGTCGTAGGATCGCTGCAAATGCGGCGCTTCTCGATCTCGCAGGTCACGACCTTGACCTCGAGCTTCGCGGACGACCTCGACGTCTACCGGGCGGCGGGGGCGGCGGCCGTCGGCGTCTGGGAGCTGAAGCTGCCGGAGGGTGGGGACGGGGAGGCGCTCGAGCGTTTCGAGGCGTCCGGGCTGGGCTCCGCAGCCGCCATTCCGTTGATCCCGTCCATCCTGGCGCTGCCGCTCATGGAAGGCCCCAGCGAGCCGCAGGAGCGCGTGGAGGCCGTCTGTGCGTCCCTGCACAGGCTGGCCGCATTCCGTCCCAGCGGGGTCGTCTGCCTGACCGGGCCCGCAGGGGACCGCGACCCCGATCAGGCGCGCGACGTCGTCCTCGAGGGGCTCCGGACGATCGGTCACGAGGCCGTGCTGGCCGGCGTTCGAGTCGGTCTCGAGCCCGTCAACCGCATCGGCGGAGAGAACTGGACGATGATCTCCTCGATCCCCGAGGCGGTCGAGCTGATCGAGACCGTCGACTGCCCCGCCGTCGGAATCCAGTTCGACACGTGGCATCTGTGGAACACCGAGACGCTGCCCGACGACATCGAGCGCGAGGTCGGCCGCTTCGTCGGCGTCCATGTGGCCGACTGGCGCCACTCGACGCGGAGCTGGGCCGACCGCGTCCTTCCCGGAGACGGGCTCGCCGACCTGCCGGCGATCCTCGGCGCGCTCGATCGAGCCGGGTGGAACGGCTTCTACGACCTCGAGATCTTCAGCGACAACGGCGCTTTTGGCAACGCGTGGCCGGACTCGCTCTGGGACGTCCCGGCCGACGAGCTGGCACGCCTCGGTCGGGAGGCGTTCGACCGTGTCTGGGAGGCGCGAATCCGGCAGCCCGTTGACCGGGTATCGCGGAGTACTTTCTAATCGAGGAATCACGACCGGGAGGAGCAGCATGAGAGGACGAGGGAGATGGGTCGTCGGCGTCGCGGCCGCGCTCGCGCTGGCGGCGATTGGAACGGCGGTCGCGGCGACTGCCAAGCACGACAACGTCGTCGCAAAGAAGCCGATCATCATCGGTGCCGCCATCGACCTGACGAAGAACATGGCGCCGTTCGACGCACCGGCGATCGCCGCGGCGCAGATCCAGGTCAACAAGCTCAACGCGGCCGGCGGTGTACTCGGGCGGAAGTTCCAGCTGAAGGTGATTAACGACCAGCTCGATCCGAACCGGACGAAGCAGGCGGCGGTCCAGCTCCTGGGACAGGGTGCGGACATCCTCTGGGTCACGTGTGACGTCGACTACGCGTCGCCGGCGGTGAAGGCGGGACTCGACAAGAAGAAGCTCACGATCGCGCCGTGCATCGGGACGGACGAGATGAGCCCGCTTCGGTTCGGGACCGAGGGCAAGCTCGCGTTCAGCTTCGGCAACGCCGCGCAGGACGAGGGCGCCGCGATGGCGGAGTACGCGATCAAGCGCGGCTGGAGGTCCAGCGTCGTGGTGACGGACAACCTGCTGCGGTACTTCAAGGACGTCTGCAAGGCGTTCAGCGTCCGCTACCGGCAGCTCGGGGGGAAGGTGTTGTCGGAGGAGAGCTTCACGCAGGGCGACAAGACGATCAACAACGTCGTCACGCGCGTGAACAACGAAAAGAGCGCCAAGATCGTCGCGTTCTGCACGTCGTTCGCCGGCGACCAGCCCGCATTCGTGGCGGGGCTGCGGAGCCTGGGCAACAAGACGCCGATCATCAACTCGTGGGCAGGTGACGGCGCCTACTGGTGGCCGCAGAACCCGAAGGTGACGAACTTCTACTTCGTCACCTACGCGTCGGCGTTCGGGGACGATCCGAGCAAGCAGATCCGCGCGTTCGAGAACCTAATGGCAAAGGCCGGGCATCCGGCACAGACAGGCGGCTTCATCACCGGCGCGACCGCGATCCAGACGATCGCGTACGCGATCAAGAAGGCGAACGGCTCGACGAACGGGGCGAAGCTCGCGTCGATCCTCGTGAAGCTGCACAAGTTCCCGACGATCTCCGGGAAGATCAGCTTCTCGCCGGCGCTTCACAGCGTGTTCGGCCGGTCGTACCGCATCATCGTGGTCAACGACAACAAGGCGAAGGTCGTCGGCCAGATCACGGCCAAATCACCCGCGAAGATCCACTGACGGAAGGATCCTCGTCCGAATCGCGCCGATGGCCCGGGTCGCTCCGGGCCATCGGAGTTTCCCGCCGGTTCGAGGGCGTGCAGGCGCTGCAGGAGGTCGACCTCGAGCTGGAGCGAGCCGAGGTCGTCGGCCTGATCGGGCCGAACGGCGCCGGCAAGACGACGCTCGTGAACATCCTGACCGGTTTCGACACGCCCTCGTCCGGGCGCGTCGAGCTCGAGGGCCGCGACATCACGCGCTGGCGGCCTGACCGGCGAGGACGCAACGGGCTCGCCCGGACCTTCCAGCAGGGACATCTGTTCCGCGGGCTCACCGTCCGCGAGAACGTCGAGGTGGCGGCGCTCGGCGGCGGCGCCTGGGGACCGGCGGCGAGACGCCGGGCCGACGTGCTGCTCGAGACGCTCGGCATCGCTTCGCGCGCCGATCTCCCGGCGGCACTGCTCCCGCACGGCGAGGAGCGCAAGCTCGGGGTCGCCCGCGCGCTCGCGACGGAGCCTCGCTTTCTCCTGATGGACGAGCCGGCAGCCGGTCTCCACGAGGACGAGGTCGCGGAGTTCGCCGAGGTCGTCCGCACCGTTCGCGACGACGTCGAGGCCGGCGTGCTGATCATCGACCACAACGTCGCCCTGATCATGGACGTCTGCGACCGCGTCCACGTCCTCGACCGCGGGCACACGCTTGCGGCAGGCACGCCGGAGGAGATCCGGCGTAACCTCGACGTGGCGACGGCCTACCTCGGCGCCGGCGCCTCCGCGGTCGAGACGGCCGATGTCTGAACCGGTCCTCGAGCTGGAGAACGTCGAACTGCGCTACGGCGCCGTCCCGGCCGTCCGCGACCTCACGCTGACGGTGAACCGAGGCGAGATCGTCGGCCTCATCGGTCCCAACGGGGCAGGCAAGTCGACCACGCTGCACGCGATCATGGGCGTCGTCCCGGTGGCGCGCGGCGAGATCCGCCTTGCCGGCCGCCGGCTCCGCCGGGCTCGGCCCGAGGACGTGGCCAGGGCGGGCGTGGCGTTGGTGCCTGAAGGCCGGCACATCTTTCCGCACCTGACGGTCGAGGAGAATCTCCGCCTCGGTCTGGCCGCACGGCGCGTCCGTGACGGCCTCCGTGACGATCTCGACTGGGTTCACACGCTGTTTCCGGTCGTGAAGGAGTTCAGCTCGCGGCACGCGGGGGCGCTCTCCGGCGGCCAGCAGCAACAACTCGCGATCGCTCGTGCGCTGCTCGCGCAGCCCGACGTGCTCCTCCTGGATGAGCCCTCGCTCGGGCTGGCGCCCACCGTCGTCGAGACGGTGTTCTCGGCGCTCGGCGAGATCCGAAACAAGGGCGTCTCGATCCTGCTCGTCGAGCAGCGCGCGCAGCTGACGATCTCCTTCGCCGATCGCACGCACGTCCTCTCGAACGGACGCCTCCGGCTCACGCTCGGGCCAAAGGACGCCGGCGACACCGAGCGGCTCGCGGCCGCATACCTCTCGTGACGACCGTCCAGTACCTCATCGACGGCGTCTCGCTCGGGACGATCTACGGGCTGGTCGCGATCGGCATCGGTCTCGTGTTCGGCGTCATGCGGCTCGTCAACTTCGCGTACGGAGAGCTGATCACCGCCGGCGGCTACACGCTCGCCTATCTCAACGGGCAGCCGCCGCTCGTCGCGATCCTCGCCTGCTTCGGCGTCGTGATCGCCCTCGCGCTGTTGCAGGAAAGGATCGCCTTCCGTCCGCTGCGCGGCGCATCGCCCGCGACGATGCTCGTGACGACCTTCGCCATCAGCTTCCTGCTGCAGTCCGTCTACCTGCTCGCCTTCCGCGGCGCCGAGGGACAGCAGGGAAAGGTCGTCTCGACGCTCGGCGGGCTCAACACCGCCGTCACGATCGGGAGCCTGCACGTCCGCTGGATCCTGATCGTCTCCGTCATCGCCGGGGTCGTCCTCCTCGGGCTGATCTCGCTCGTTCTCGCGCGCACGAGCATCGGCCTGCACATGCGCGCCGCCGCGGCGGACTTCAGGACTGCGCGGATCCTGGGCGTTCGCGCCGACCGCGTGATCGTGTTCGCGTTCTTCATCGCGGGGATCCTCGCCGCGACTGTGAGCGTGCTGCTCACGGTGCAGTTCCCGCTCGTGGATCCGCAATACGGCGTCAACGTCACGATCCTGGCGCTCGTCGGCGTGGTCGTCGGCGGGCTCGACCGGCTCTGGACGGCGACGCTCGGCGGCTTCGCGATCGGCTTCGCGTACGCGCTCTTCGGCGACGTCCTCTCGTCGACGCACCGCGTGTACCTGCAGTCGGTCGTCTTCGGGCTCGTCATCCTCGTGTTGTTGCTGCGCCCCCGGGGGCTGTTCGCGCCCTGGCGGCACGCGACCGCGGAGCGAATGTGAGGCGCGCGGCCGGCGCGGTGGTGGCGCTCGTCGGGCCGCTGGCGCTCGTCGCGCTCGCAGGCTGGATCGGCGCCGGGCTCTCCGCTTCGCGCCAGCTCGAGTTCGGGAACGCGCTCGTCAACACGGCGATCGTCGTCGCGCTCTACGTCTTCATTGGCAACTCCGGCGTCATCTCCTTCGGGCATGTCAGCTTCGTCGCGGTCGGCGCCTACCTCTCCGGAATCCTCACCCTCGGCGCGACGGAGAAGAACTTCGTGCTGCCCGCTCTCTACCCGTGGCTGCGTCACACACAGGTCGCAACGGTGACGTCGCTCGCGCTCGCAACGGCGATCGGCGGCATCTACGCCCTCGTCGTGGGTTTGCCGCTGATGCGGCTCTCGGGGCTTCCCGCCGGAATCGCGACGTTCGCCGTCCTCGGCATCACCTACAACGTCCTGCGCAACTGGGAGAAGATCGGCCCGGCGGCACAGGCGCTCACCTCCGTCCCCGAGGTCAGTGTGTGGACGCTCGCGGTCGGCGCGCTCGTCGCGATCGTCGTCGCGTTCGTCTACCAGCGCAGCCGCGGGGGGCGGATGCTTCGAGCCACACGCGAGGACCCGGGGGCGGCCCAGGCGGCCGGGATCAACGTCTACCGGCAGCGGCTCGTCGCGTTCACGATCAGCGGTGCGCTCGCCGGCTTCGCAGGCGGCCTGCTCATGCACGAGCTCGGCACGATCACGACCGACCAGGTCTACCTCGAGCTGACGTTCCTGACCCTCGCGATGCTCGTCGTCGGCGGCGTCAACAGCCTCTTCGGGGCTGTCGTCGGCGCCTTGCTGATCAGTGCCCTCGACTCGTTCCTCGGCGATGCCGAGAACGGCATCCGTCTCGGGATCCGGATCAACCTCCCGGACGGGACTCGGCTGGTCGTCCTCGGCGCCCTCATGGCGCTCGTTCTCCTCCTCCGCCCGAGTGGGATCACCGGCGGTCGGGAGCTCGGACTGGGATTCCCTCGGCGAGCGCGCATCTGACAAAGTTCGGGCCATGACAGATCCAAAGCTCGATCGACTCAAGACCCTCGTCGGCGAGGTCGACGACCTCCGCAAGGCCTCGACCGTCCTCTTCTGGGACCAGCGCGTGATGATGCCTCCGGGCGGCGCCCAGGCCCGTGCCGAGGCCAGCGCCACGGTCGGCCGGCTCGCGCACGAGAAGTTCGTGGCGCCGGAGGTCGGCGAGCTCCTCGAGGGGCTGACGGAGGACGACTACGACTACGACTCCTTCGAGGCGAGCCTGATCCGAGTCACCCGACGCGACTACGAGAAGGCCGTGCGCGTGCCGCCCGAGCTGACCGGTGAGATGCGCCGCTCGAGCGCCCTTGCCCTCTCGGCCTGGGGGCCGGCCAAGCAGAACTCGGACTTCCAGTCGCTCCTGCCGCACCTCGAACGGAACCTCGACCTCCGCCACCGCTACGTCGAGTGCTTCCCGAAGCCGGACGAGACCTACGACGTCCTGCTCGACGACTACGAGCCGCTGATGAAGACGGCCGAGGTGCGCGAGATCTTCGACGAGTTGAAGCGCGAGCTGGTGCCGCTGATCCAGGAGATCGGCGATGCGGGCGAGGTCGACTCGTCGTTCCTGCGCGGCGAGTTCGACGGAGAGCAGCAGCGCGAGTTCGCGCTGAACGTGGTGCGCCGCTTCGGCTACACGGACGACGAGTGGCGCCTCGACCAGACCGCGCACCCGTTCATGACGACGCCGGGCGAGGGCGACATCCGCCTGACGACGAACTTCCGCCCCAACGACCTGTCGTCGATCTTCGCGTCGATGCACGAGTTCGGCCACGGCGTGTACGAGCGGGGCGTGGACTCGTCGCTTCACCGCACGCCGCTCGGCAGCGGCGTCTCGCTCGCGGTGCACGAGTCGCAGAGCCGCTCGTGGGAGAACCTCGTCGGCCGGTCGCGTGCGTTCTGGCGATTCTTCTATCCGCAGCTGCAGCAGACGTTCCCCGCCCAGCTCGGATCGGTCGACGACGAGGCGTTCTATCGCGCGGTCAACAAGGTGCACGCCTCGCTGATCCGCATCGACGCGGACGAGGTGACCTACAACCTGCACATCATCCTCCGCTTCGAGCTCGAGCAGGAGCTGATCGACAGCCGGCTCGAGCCCAGGGATCTGCCGCAGGCGTGGAACGAGCGGATGGACGAGTATCTTGGGATCGACGTCCCCGACGATGCGCGCGGCGTCCTCCAGGACATGCACTGGGCGGGCGGTAGCCTGGGGTACTTCCCGACCTATTCGCTCGGGAACGTCATCTCCGTCCAGATCTGGGAACGTTTGCGGGACGATCTCGGCGACATCGACGAGCAGATGGAGCGCGGCGAGTTCGGCGAGATCCGTGAGTGGTTGCGGAAGCACCTGTACGTGCTCGGGCGCAAGTTCACCCCGCAGGAGACGATCGAGCGGGTGACCGGCAGCCGGATCGACCCAGGGCCGTACGTGCGCTACCTGCGCGAGAAGCTCGCGCCACAACCGGCTTGACAGTCGCGACGGCCTCTCCGCCGCTCGAGCGGCTGAAGAGCGCGCTCGCCGAGATCGCCGATCTCAAGCACGCCGAGTCGATCCTCGACTGGGACTCGCGGGTCTCGATGCCGCACGCCGGTGCGCTCGCGCGCGCATACGCGACGGCGACGATCAGCCGGTTCTCGCACGAGCGGTTCGTGTCGGACGAGATCGGCGAGCTGCTCGAGGAGCTGGGCCCGTTCGAACGCGAGGCGGGGGAGGACTCGGCCGACGGTGCGCTGATCCGCGTGACGCGCCGTGAGTGGGAGCGTGCGCGCCGCGTCCCGCCCGAGCTCACTGGTGAGATGACCCACGCGGGCAACGTCGCCGTTGCGGCGTGGGACGAGGCCAAGGCTGCGTCGGACTTCAAGTCGTTCAGGCCGCACCTGGAGCGGATGCTCGAGCTCAAGCAGCGATACATCGCCTGTTTCCCGCCGACGGACACGCCGTACGACGTCGCGCTCGACGACTACGAGGAGGGCATGACGACGGCGCACGTGACGGAGGTCTTCGAACGGCTGAAGCCGGAGCTCATCCAGTTGATCGACCGACACCGCGGCGAGCCCGTCGACGATGCCGCGTTTCGCGGCCCTTTCCCAGTGGGCGGCCAGCACGAAGCCGGGCGCCGCGTCCTCGAAGCATTCGGGTTCGACGAGTGGGAGTGGCGGATCGACGAGACGCCGCACCCGTTTGCATCGAAGCCCGGCGCGGGGGACATCAGGCTGACGACGCACACGGAGGAGCGCGACCTGACCTCGCTCTTCTCGACGATGCACGAGTTCGGGCACGGGATCTACGAGTACTCGGTCGATCCCTCCTTCGCGCGCACACCGCTCGGAGCCGGGGCGTCGAGCGCGATTCACGAGTCGCAGAGCCGGACCTGGGAGAACCTGGTCGGCCGGAGCGGCGGTTTCTGGCGCTGGTTCTATCCGCAGCTGCAAGCGATCTTCCCGGCTGCGCTCGGCGCCGGCGACGAGCAGGCGTTCGTCCGCTCGGTGAACGCGATCCGCCCGGGCCTGATCCGGGGCGACGCCGACGAGGTCACCTACGGCCTCCACATCATCCTCCGCTTCGAGCTCGAGCTCCAGCTGCTCGCCGGCACGATCTCGGTGCGCGATCTTCCCGAAGCGTGGAACACGGCGATGAAGGAGTACCTCGGCGTCGACGTGCCGGACGACGCGCACGGCGTCCTCCAGGACATGCACTGGTCGGTCGGGCTGATCGGCTACTTCCCGACCTATCAACTCGGGAACGTCGTCTCCGTGCAGATCTGGGAACGGGCGCGGGAGGATCTGGGCGATCCCGAGGAGCAGTTCGCGCGCGGTGACTTCGCGCCACTGCGCGAGTGGCTGCGGGAACACGTCTATCGCCTCGGAAGCATGTACCCGCCGCGTGAGCTGCTCCGGCGTATCACGGGCTCGGATCTCGACCCCGAGCCCTACGTCGCGTACCTCCACGCGAAGTTCGAGTGATCCGGTCGACCTGCGTCGTCGGCGCGGGGGCGATCGGAAGCCTGTACGCGGCGCATCTGGCCCGCGTCTGCGAGTCGCTCGTGCTGACCCGGCGCCCCGAGCATGCCGCTGCGTTGAATGCCGACGGGCTGCGCGTCAGCGGGCGCCACGACTTCGCCGCCCGCGTCACCGCCGCCGCTGATCCGTCCGATCTTCCCGAGCCCGACGTCGTCATCATCGCGACGAAGGCGACCGGCCTGGAGCCTGCAGCATTCGCGATCGCGGGCCACTGGCCGGGAGCGATGGTCATGACCGTCCAGAACGGGCTTGGAGCCGAGGATATCGTTCGCGGACACGGGGGCTGGCAGCTCGTCTCCGGCGTCACCTTCATGAGCGGGACGAAGCACTCCGACACGCACGTCGAGTACATCCTGGACACCGCGACGTGGCTGGGCCCGTGGGCGGGGACGCCGTTCGCGTGTGTGCAGGAGATAGCGGCGCTGCTCGTGGAGTCGGGGCTGCAGGCCGAGGCGCTGCCGGATCTCCGGCCCGCGCAGTGGTCGAAGCTGATCTTCAACGCGAGCGTCAACACGGTCGCCGCGCTGACCGGCCTTCCGCACGACAGCCATTTCGCAGCGGAGGCCCGGGAAGCAGATCTCGGTCACCTCGTCCGCGGTCTGATGGACGAGGGAAAGCGGGTCGCCAAAGCGGCCGGAGTCGATCTGCACGACGATCCGTGGGAGATGAACGTCCTCGCGACGAAGCGCGGCAGCGCGCACTTTCCGTCGATGCTCGAAGACGTCCAGGCGCGGAGGCCGACGGAGATCGACCTGATCACGGGCGCGCTCGTTCGCGAGGCCGAGCGCCACGGAGTCGACGCGCCGCTGCACACCGCGCTCTACGGCCTCGTCATGGCGCGCGAGAAGTCGTATTCGCCGTGAGGGTGTGCATCGTCGGCTGCGGGGCCGTCGGCTCACTCTTCGCGGCCAACCTCGCGCAACTCGGCGATGTCGAGGTGTGGGCGTATGACCTCGCGCAGGAGCACGTGGACGCGATCAACCGTGACGGCCTGCGTCTGAGCGGCGCCGGCGACCTCGTCGGGCGCGTCCGGGCCACGAGCGACGCGACGGAGGTACCGGCCTGCAACTTCGGCATCGTCGCGACGAAGGCGATGCACACGGAGTCTGCGATCCGCGAGACCGCGCACGCTTTCACTGCTGGGTGCGTCGCGACCGTCCAGAACGGGATCGGGAACGAGGAGATGATCGCGCAGCACGTCGAGCGGGTCATCCGCGGAACGACGTTCCCCGCCGGCAAGGTGATCGCGCCCGGGCACGTCCAGTGGGACGTCAAGGGCGACACGACGCTCGGCCCGTTCGAGCCGAAACCGGCGCCGCAGGAAGAGGTCGAGCGGCTCGCCGATGCCTGTACGCGTGCCGGACTGCCGACACAGGCCGTTCCCGACGCGCGCGGCCCGCAGTGGCGAAAGGTGATCTTCAACGCGGCGACGAATCCGATCGGTGCGCTCACGGGGCTCACGCACGGGCGCGTGTGCGAAGACTCGGCACTACGCCGGCTCGTCAGCCGCCTCGTCGACGAGGGGAAGGTCGTCGTCGCCGCGCAGGGAATCGAGCTCGACGCGGATCCGGAGGAGCTGATCGACCACGCCGCGAAACCGGAGGTTGCGTACGACCACAAGGCGTCGATGCTCCAGGACGTCGAGGCGCGGCGGCAGACCGAGATCGACTATTTGAACGGCGGCATCGTCCGTTTCGGGACGGAGCACGGTGTGCCGACGCCGCTGAACGCAGCGATCTGGGCACTGGTGAGAGGCTTGGAGGAGTCGTGGCAACTGTGATCGGTCCCGCCGAAGTCGATCGCCGCTACGGAGCCGTGCGCGGAGCGATGGACGAGCACGGCCTCGACGCGGTCGTCGTCGCCGGCTCCGAGTACACGGGGTTCGAGGGCGCGGTGACCTACATGTCGGGCTTCGTGATCGTCCACCGTTACGCGTACGTGTTGCTCCCGCGCGAAGGGGATCCTTCGATCGTCTTCCCGGCGGAGGCCCGCTACGTCGGCGAGCACGGAACAGCCTGGATCGAGGACCAGGTCTTCGCCGATCGCCCCGGCGAGTGGCTGGGCGAGCGCCTGGCCGGTAAGCGCGTGGGCGTGTACGGCCTCGACTACGTCCTCGCCGTCCGCGACTTCGTCGCTCTGAGCCAGAAGGCCGAGCTGGTGCCGTTCGACGTCGAGTTCGACCTCGCGCGCGCGGTCAAGAGCGACGTCGAGCTCGACTCCGTCCGCGAGTCCGTGCGGATCAACACCGATGGGTTCTGGGCGTTTCTGGAGGCTTACGAGCCGGGGCGCTCAGCTGCGGAGGTGCTCGCGCCGGCCGAGCGGCTGTTCGTCGAGGCGGGCTGCGGACGTCTCACGATGAACATGGTGCTCGTCGGCCCCGAGTTTGCGATCGCGCGCGGGGACATGGTGCTCAGCGACTTCTGCATCCCGTCGCTCGAGATCGCCGGCCCTGGCGGCCACTGGGTCGAGGTCTCCCGCGCGCTCGGACGTCCCGAGGGCGAAGTGCAGGGAATGCTCGAGGCGTACGAGGAGTACTTCGAGACGGCGAAGGACGCGCTTCGGCCGGGGGCGGCGGCCCACGACGTGCACCGCGCAGTCGCACGGGGATTCCTCGACCGCGGCTACAGCCTCGGTCACGTGACCGGCCACTCGATCGGGATGACGATGATCGAGCACCCGAAGATCGGCGAGGGCGTCGAGACCGAGCTGCGCGAGAACATGGTCTTCTCGATGCATCCGCACGCGATCGCCGACAACGGCGTCGACTGCCTGTACATGCAGGACACGTGGCTCGTCACGGCGAACGGCGGGGAGCCGATGGCCGGCCTCCCGATGCGGATCTTCGACGGAACCGAACGACCATGAGGTCTTAACCGCGCCGCAACATCGTTTTCCCGCCCGCGACGTCCGAACCGATGTGCGCCGTGTGCTCGTCGCCCTGCTGTTGGTCGCTGCCGTCGTGCCGGGGGCGACGGCGGCTTCGCCGCCCGTGGGACTCCCGCTCAGCTTCGTGCTCATCCGCACGGGGCCGGACGGGGGACAGGTCTGGGAGGGGAGCATCCCGGATCGCCAGGTGGAGGATTCGCGGCTGTCCGACGTGTATCTGCCGCCGAACTTCTCGCCGGCGGTGCGGTACCCCGTCGTGATCTTCTTGCACGGTTTCTGGGGGTCGCCGTCCTCGTTCGTGCACGGGCTCCGGCTGGCAGAGACGGCCGACGCCGAGATCGCGGCCGGCCGGGCCCGGCCGTTCATCGGCGTGATGCCTCCCGGTGGCCCGATGACGAAGACGACCAGCGACGAGTGGGCAGGCGTCTGGGAGAACTACGTCGTCCGTGACGTCGTCCCGTGGGTCGACGCGCATTTCCTCGCCGATCGAGGTCGCCGGGCGATCGCAGGCCTGTCGGCAGGAGGCTACGGAGCCGTCGACATCGGGCTCCGGCACCCCGGGTTGTTCCGGACGCTGGAATCCTGGGGCGGGTACTTCAAACCGTTCCTGGACGGGCCGTTCGTGCATGCATCGATCGCGGATCTTCGTGCGCATACGCCGACACTGCTCGTGTCGCGAGGTGCAGGGGAGCTGCGACGGCTAGGAACGCGCTTCTTCCTCTCCACCGGGACGAGCGGCCACGGCGCCGTGAAGGCGAGCTGGACGTTCGAGTTCGCCGGTGAATTGGCCCGGCTTCGCATGTCGCACAAGCTGTGGGTGCTGCCTGCGGAGAAGAGCGGTCACCTGTTCCGGACCCAGCTCCCGGCCGCGATCGACTACGCCATTCCCCGCTAAGCGATCTCGGCGTGGATGCGCCCGCTCGAGCGCTTCAGCGGACCGCCGTCGCGTCCCGCGCGCACCGCCATGATCTCGGCGAGGATCGAGACGGCGGTCTCGGCCGGTGAGTGCGCGCCGACGTCGAGCCCAGCCGGTCCCGCGATACGCTCGAGCGCGCTCTCGTCGACGCCGGCCTCGGCGAGGCGTTCGCGCCGCCGCTCCTGGTTGCGACGCGATCCGATCGCGCCGATGTAGAACGCGTCGCCCGCGAGTGCGCCGACGAGCATCGGGACGTCGAACTTGTCGTCGTGCGTGAGGACGACGATCGCGGTCGCATGATCGGGCTGGACCTGCGCGAGCGTCTCTTCCGGCCAGGCGACGATCAGCTCGTGTGCGCTCGGGATCCGTTCGCGCGTGGCGAACTTGCCGCGGGCGTCGGCGACGATCGTGTGCCAGCCGAGGGCTCTCGCGGCGGCGCACAGCGCCTCTGCCGTGTCGATCGCCCCGTAGACGAGGAGTCGCGGTGGCGGTCCGAAGACGTCTGCGAAGACGCGCCGGCCCTCGAGGTCGACGACCCTGCTGTGACCGCCGCGGATCAGCTCGTCGGCGCGCTCCTCTTCGCCGTGGAGGACGAGCCGCTGCGCACCGTTCTCGAGATCGGTGAGGACGACCGCGCGGCCGTCGTCGCGGACGACCTCCGCCAGCCGCGCGAGCAGCCCGGGATCGGGCTCGTCGACCCACACGTCGATCTCGCCTCCGCACGGCAGCCCGACGCTCAGCGCGAGATCGTCGGAGATTCCATAGGTGAGCAGCTGCGGCTGGCCGCCGCGCAGGACCTCGCGCGCCGCCTCGTACACCTCGTTCTCGACACAGCCGCCGGAGACGGAGCCCGCGAGCTCACCGCCCTCCGAGATCGCAAGCTTCGAGCCCACCGGCCGAGGGGCCGACCGGCGCGTCGCGACGACTCGTGCGAGCGCGACCCGCTCGCCCTGCGCGCGCCAGCGCTCGAGATCCGGCAAGAGCTCCCGCATGGGAGCAATCGTAGCCCTGGACGGTGAGTGCGCCGCCTCTAAGGCGAGACGGCTACGACGCCTCATGCACGCAGCGGCTGAGGCGTCGCTTGCGATGCCGCCTAGAGGTCGTGCGTGCTTCGCCCGCGCGACCGTCCCGACCCGGCTCTAGGGCGAGAAGG
>JBASRJ010000077.1:0-2320 GCA_049273785.1 Gaiellaceae bacterium
GCACGGTAACGATGATCGACGCGGTGCGGAATCTCGTTGCGCTGGGCGCGTCCGTCCCGGCGGCACTGTCCGCGGCGAGCGAAGTTCCGGCACGGATCGCCGGCCGCGACGACGTCGGACGTCTCGAGCCCGGGGCCGAGGCCGACATCGTCGTCCTCGACGGCGGACTGCAGCTCGAGCGCGTGCTCGCCGCCGGCGACGACGTGCTCGGCTGATCAGAAGAGGTGCGGGCGCTTCAGTCGGAGCCGCCGATGCCGACGCCGTGCTCGATGAGCCCGTGCTCGAATGCGTAACGCGCCGCCTCGGTGCGATTCGCAACGCCCAGCTTCCGGTAGATGTTCGTCAGGTGGAACTTCACCGTCTGCTCGGCCACCCAGAGCTCCTTCGCGATTCCCTCGTTCGATAGACCGCGCGCAACGGCGCGAAGGATGACCAGCTCACGATCGGTGAGACCGGCTTCCTTCGCTGCGGTCTCGCCGGCGTCGCCCGTGACCCCGATTGCAGTGAAGACGGTTCCCTCGACCGCCTGACGGAGGGCAGCGGGAAGGTCTACGGGGTTCACGCTCTTCACGATGTACGCGTTGGCGCCGCGCTTCAGCACGGTCTGGATCAACTCCGGATCCTGGGACACCGACAGCACCGCGACCTTCACCTCGGGATGCTGCTCGCGCAGCTTTGTCAAGCAGGTCAGCCCGTCCATCTGCGGCATTCGCAAGTCGAGCAGGACGAGATCCGGTAGCAGCCGCTTGACGAGGGGGAGGACCTGCGCCCCGTTCGACGCCTCTCCGACGACCTCGAAACCGCCGGCTTCCTCGAGCGCACGCTTGGTGCCCTCGACCATGAGCCGATGATCGTCCGCAATGAGGACCCGCACGCGCAAACTCCTTCCGCAGAGGCCACCGCGCGGGCCGCGCAGTGACGTTACTCAACTTAATGACCCCGGCCGGCTTCTCGTCCCTCAAAGGGGTGATGGACGAGGACGACCGGCGGATCATGATTCGTAGGCGGCATCTGAGAAGGGGGAGGATCCCACTGCGGCCCTGCGGATCCACTGAGCTGAACCGACCGATCGCACCTTGCGCACCCGGCTCTTCTGTCGCGGGCGTTACACAGATCGTGCCAGGGGGTCGACTGACGCCCGGGCCGGCCCTTCCAACGCTTTGCTCATCGGGCTGAACGAGGGAGGCGAACGGGGGATGCGGCGAGCTTCTGCGGACGAGCGTCCACTCTTGAACTCGGTCAACGGGAAGCGGAAGGTCGCGGCGTCGCAGGCGCGGAACGGGCGGCCGTCCGTCGTCTTGGCGGAGACGGACGTCGCGACGCGCCTCGGGATTCGAATGGCGCTCGAGGGCGCCGGGATCCGCGTTGCCGCCGAAGTGGACAGCGCGAATGCCGTCGTCGACGTCGTTGCCGGAGCCGACGCATGCCTCATCAGCGTGAACCTTCCGGGCGGAGGCATCCAGGCGGCGGCGGCGGTCATCGCGGAGCACCCGGATACGGCTGTGATCATGCTCACGGGTGCTGCCGAAGGTGACGAGCTCGTCGACGCCGTGCGCGTCGGCGCGGTCGGATACATCGTCACGGACGTTGCGCCCACCCATCTGCCGGAGGCGATCAATGCGGTCCTGCGCGGGGAGGTGGCGATTCCCCGCCTGCTCGTCAGTGTCCTCGCCGACCGTCTACGCGAGCGACTCGGGCGCCGGGAGCTCGCGCTCCGCGATCGCCCGGGCGTCGAGCTGACGACGCGCGAGTGGGAAGTGCTCGATTTCATGTGCGACGGTCTCTCGACACGAGAGATCGCCGGGCGGCTGCTGATCTCCGAGATCACGGTTCGGCGTCACATCAGCGCCGCGATGAAGAAGCTCCACGTCGGCTCCCGCGGCGAAGCTGTGAAGCTCCTCGCGAGCGCCTAGCTCCCCTTCGTAGGGACTCGGTCGAGATACCGGACGGCCTCGCGCACGTTCGATGTCTGCCACCAGCCGTCGACAAGCGCCTTCGTCAGCCGGTAGGTGACGAGACTGCGCCGACCGTCGGCGACCGTAACCTGCTCCTCGCGCCCGTCAACGAGCTCCTCGAGCTTGAAGGAATCAGGATCGGTCGCCGACTGGCGCCCGTCGCGCACGGCCTCGGCCTGTTGCCAGTGCCGCTGCTCTTCGATCCGTTTGCGGAGTTCCTCTGCGCCTGCCGCGTCCAGTTTGAGCCTCCAACTATTGAGGGGAGCGCCGGGCGGCGCTCCCCTCATTTGGTCGGAATGATCCGGTTTTCCTACCTCTTCAGCTTGAAGAACGCGGACAGTGAAGAGCCATCCGCGAAGGTAACC
>JBASRJ010000194.1:0-2091 GCA_049273785.1 Gaiellaceae bacterium
CTCGGCGAGCGCGGCCGCCGTGGCCTAAGGTCGGGCGCGTTCAACCTGGTCACGCTCGGCGAGCCCTCTCTCGACTTGCCGGTGCCCGCGACCGTCGAAGCCGGCGAGTTTCGTCTCGTCGGCGCCGGAGCGATCGGGCAGGCGGCGGCGAAGACGCTCGCGATCACCGGCGTGCGCGGGACGATGGTCGTCGTCGACGACGAGAAGGTGGCGTTGTCGAACTTGCAGCGCTACGTGCTCACCCGCGACTCCGACGTCGGCACCGTCAAGGTCGACCTGCTGCGGGACCGACTCGCGAAGTCCGACCTCGCCGTCGTCCCGGTCGAAGCGAAGTGGCACGCCGGCCTCGTCGCCGAGCAGCTGGCGACGCTCGTCGCGCTCGACTCGCCTGAGGGCCGTATCGGCGTGCAGTCGAGCCTGCCGGGGCCGATCTACAACGCTTGGACGCAGCCGGCCGACGTCGGCTGGTCACGGCACGAGCACTTCGGCGCGGAACCGTGCCTTGCCTGTCTCTACTGGCCCCAAGGCGAGACGCCGAGCCGGCACGACCAGATCGCGACGGCATTTCAGCAACACCCGCTGCGCGTCCTCGCCTACCTCGTTCACCGTCTCCCGATCGGCCTGCCGCTGCCGCCGGGCGGCGTCCCGGCCGTGCCCGGCCTCGAGGCCGCCCCCGTCGACTTGCAGCGCTGGATGCAGACGCCGCTCGTCGACGACATCGCCGCGGCCGCCGGCATCGAGGTCACCGCGCTCGCGGACTGGCGTGACCGTCCGCTCGCCGACGTCTACCAGGACGGCATCTGCGGCGGCGCGCTCCTGCATCTGAACGTCGGCGAGGCGCCGCGCGAGGTGCTGGTGCCGCTCGCGCATCAGTCGGCGCTCGCCGGAGTGATGCTCGCGACGCAGTTCATCGTCGCTAAGGTCCCCGTGCTCGGCGCGGCACGTCCGTCGGCGACCGAAGCCCGCTTCGACGTCCTCGCCGGGCTGCCGCAGCTGTTCGCACGCCCGCGGGCCCGGACGCCGAATTGTCTTTGTGGAGATGCCGTCTTCCGCGCCGTCTATGGTGGCAAGCTCGACGAAAAGGCCCTCGCGTCGCGCCCCACGGCCGAGAGCACTACCGAGGCAGGAGTGGCGTAGATGGATCCGGTTGAGGAACTTGATCGGCGGGGTCGGGCTCTCCTGGCAGCGCTTGCTGCCGACCCCGACGACAGGGATAGCGCGCGGCAGTTCGACACCCTTTTCTATGAGGCGGTGTGGCGCTACTTGCGGCTGAACCACAAGGTGATGGCGGTGCGCGTCGCGCGCCATCTCGGGTTGCCGAGCGCGGCGGCGCCCGAAGTGCTCGACGAAGAGGTCGATGAGGTCGCCCATGACGCGACAGCGACGGCGCTGCGCCGTGTGCGCCAGAACGCCTGGAAGTTCGACGCGAGCAAGGGCAGGCCGACGCAGTGGGTCATCGGCGCCGCCGAGTTCGCGTACATTGAGGTGGCGAAGGCGGTCGTCGCCGCGCGGCGGTCCGACGCGCTCGTCTTCCTCGACCCGGTTGACCCGACGAACGACCTCAACAACGAGCCCGACCGCAATCCGACGACCGAGGAGCATGTACTGCGCCAACTCGAGGACGCCGACGCCCTTGCCGATGCGGCGCGTCACGTAAGCGAGAAAGAGTTCCTCGTCCTTCGTCTGCGTGCTACCGCTGGTTACAGCCGTGGTGAAGCGGCGGAGAGGATCTTCGGCGACGCGACGATGAAGAAGCAGGTGGACGGGCTCGGGGAGCGGGGTGGCCGCAAGCTCGCTGAGGCCTGGATCGACCGCAAGCCCTCGCCACGGGCGGCCGGAAGCTCTAATGTCCCTGAACGTACCGACGATAAGGAGGAGACCGATGGGTGAAAACGACATCACTCGCGGAATGCCAGCCGATCTCGCGTCGGTGCTGCGTGACCAGAGCGTGATCGTGCCGCAGGACGCTGCCGTCTTCGAACTGATCGCCTCGTGGGCGAAGGCGCCGACGCCGACGGCCAGCGCCGAGCTGACGATCGCTGCCAACACCAGCCTGTTCGACGCGCTCTACCGGCAAACGAAGATGGCGTC
>JBASRJ010000217.1:0-17442 GCA_049273785.1 Gaiellaceae bacterium
AGCTGGCACAACGCGAGCGAGCGGTGCAGGTGCGCGAGGCGGAAGCGCGCGCAGCCCCGCCACTCCCGCGCGAGCCGGAGGCGGAGCCGGAACCGGAACCTGAGCCGGAACCCGAGCCGGAACCCGAGCCGGAACCAGCGCCGATGCCCGGGCCTGAGCCTGCTCCGGTTCCACGAGTCGCAAGGGGCGCAGGCGGGTGGAACCTCAACGACCTCGAAGCCTTGGTTGCCGCGAACCAGGACGCACCCCCGGAAACCGCTGAGCAATGGAAGACGTACTTGTTCTTCCTCCGAGACCACGCAGCGGCAGACGGCAAGCTTCCGTCCCAGTTCGACTCGCTCGTCGAAGACGTCTTCGCTGATCTCGTCCAGGCCTGGTGACCGAGAGCCGACTGAGGGCGGCTCTCGCGGATGCCGCCCGCGCACCGTTCTTCGTCGGAGCGCTCGCCATCGCCGTCTTCGTCATCTGGGCGGCCAAGGACGCGGGCTTCACGGACACGACCTGGTATCCCGGTGCGCTCTTCCTGCTTGCCCTGCTCGTCGTCGTTCTCGCCGCTTACGCCCCCGCTCGCCAGGGAGTGCCCCGGCCGACCCTGCTTGCGATCGCGTTGCTGGCGGGGTTCGCCGCGTGGAGTGCAGCGTCGATCGGCTGGAGCGACGCGCAGGGGATTGCGTGGGACGGAGCCAACCGGACGTTCCTGTACGTCATCGTCTACGCGTTGTTCGCCGTCGTTCCGTGGCGTCGGGCAAGCCCAGTTGTCTTCCTCGTGTCCTTCGCCCTCGCGATCGCGACGATCGGGATGGTCGATCTCATTCGGGCCGCGTACGGGAACGATCCGGCGCAGTTCTTCATCCACGGACGATTCGCTGCCCCGGCCGGATATCAGAACGCCGCGTGCGCGTTGTTCGTTCTCGCCGCGTGGCCGGCCGTCTATCTCGCTGCTAGGCGAGAGGTGGCCCCGCCCGTGCGCGGCGCCCTCATCGCCATCGCCGTTGTCCTGGCTGATCTGGCAGTGATGACGGAGAGTCGCGCGTCGCTCGTCGCGGTGCCGATTGCGGTTGCGGTTTACCTCGCGCTCGTACCTGCGCGCACCCGTGCGCTCCTGCCGCTGCTGGCGGTCACGGCGACGATCGCCGCTGCCCTGGGACCTCTCCTGGCCCCATACAAGCCGCTGACGCACGGCTTGGACCCGACGAGCGAGCTCCACGGCGCGGTGATCGCAATCTTCGTCAGTGCACTCGTTGTCGGAGTCGCATGGACGGTCTTCGGTTTCGTCGATCTGAAGGTTCACCTGTCGGAGCACATCGCGCGCGCCGTTGCTGGGGCTGTGCTCCTAGCGTGCGCCGTTGCCGCGGTGATCGCCGCGGTCGTCTTCCTGTCCGGTTCGCCCGGACGGCGAATCGAACGCGCGTGGCACGAGTTCAAGTCGGGCTATCCGGTGGCGACGAGCTCGTCGACGCACTTCTCGAGCGGTCTCGGCAACAACCGCTACGACTTCTGGCGCGTCGCCCTCGATGAGTTTCGCAACCACCCTCTGGAGGGTGTCGGTGTCGACAACTTCGCCGAGGACTATCTCGCCGCTCGCCGGAGTCCCGAGGAACCGCTTTATCCGCACAGCCTGGAGCTGCGGGTGCTTTCGCAGACGGGAGCTGTCGGAGCCGTCCTCTTTGCCGGATTCCTGATCGCCGCGGGGATCGCCGCCGCTGGTCCCTTCCACTCTGGCGGGGTCGCAGCTGGGGCGGTCCGCGCAGGGCTCGCCGCCACGGCCTACTGGGCCATCCACGGGTCGATCGACTGGTTCTGGGAGTTCCCGGGTCTGACCGCGCCGGCATTCGCTTGGCTGGGGCTCGCTGCGTCCTGGGGCCGGGGCAACACCGGTGTGACCGCGCGCCGATCGCGGGCACTTCGACTCGTGACGATCATCACCGGAACGCTCGGCGCAGCGGCTCTTGCCGTGTCGTTCCTCCTGCCCTGGTGGTCGGTCACCCTCCAGAATCGTGCTGCAGACACATGGAGATCGTCGCCGACGTCGGCGTTTCGCGACCTCGACCGCGCGCGCCGGCTGAGCCCGTTGAGCCCTGATCCGGATCTTCTCGAGGGGGCGATCGCAAGCCGCCTTGATCAGTTGCCTCGGATGCGCCGCGCTTTCAGCCGCGCCCTCCGGCGGGACGACCGCCTCTGGTATGCGTACTTCGAGCTTGCTCTGGCCGAGGCGTCCATGGGACATCGCAGCGCCGCGCTTGGGCGGCTCGAGCAGGCTCGTCGCCTCGATCCGAGAGAACCGGCGATCGCCCTCGTCCGCCCGCTCATCCGTTCCGGTCGACCCGTGGACCGGGCCGCGATCGACAGTCTGTTCATCAGGCGCGTCCGCGGGCTGGTCGGCGGTTGACCCAGGGCGGTCATCTCTTTCAAGAGTCCCTCTTTTGGTTTGACGAGTCCCAAAGAGGCGACTACTCTCAGTGGGAGTTCAAGTTACGCGGCGATTGGGGAAGAGGGGAATGATCAGACTGCGGTTTCTAGTGGCGCTGTTTTTGGCAAGTCTCGTACTTGCACCTGCTGCGCTTGCGGCCAACGGGTCGGCAGGTAAGGGATACGGTGGCTCCGGCGGCAACGTCCAGCAACAGGCGGGCCAGGGAGCGGCGGGTGCCGTGAGCGGCGGTCTTCCGTTCACGGGCCTCGACCTCGGTCTGCTGGTCGCCGGCGGCGCCGTTATGGTCGTCGCTGGGGCGACGCTCAGACGAGCGGCAAAGCGAAGCAGCTAGCCCGGTAGACAGCGATCTGCGGCCCGCGGCGACCATGTCGTCCCTCGAACGAACGTCTCTTTCATCGCTCTTCGCGGAGCGCGCCCACGCAACGCGGCCGCGATTCGCCGTTGCCTGGTGGTCGCTCGCCCCGCTGGCAGACGCGGCTGTCCTGACCCTCGCCGTGTTCGTCGAGCGCTTCGGCGGTCGTTCAGTCGCCGCATCTCAGCTTCCCCTCTCGTGGTTCTTCCTCTTTCCGCCGATCACGCTCGCGTTCTTGGCCGCGGCCCGCATGTACCGGCCCCGCCTCCGCGTACAGCTCCTGGACGACCTCCGGACGATCGCCGGCGCGACAGCAGTCGCCGCGATGACGACGATCTCAGCGTCGGTGCTTTTTGGAGCTAACGTCGATCTCGCGGTTCAGGGCGTTCGACTCTGGCTGTTCTCGACGGTCTACCTGACCGCGAGTCGTGGCGGTGTGATCGCGACAATCGTTGCGGCGCGGCGTTCAGGCGAGGACGGCAGTCGAACACTGATCGTGGGAGCCGGAACCATTGGTCGGCTGCTCGCGAAGCGGCTCGTCAACCACCCTGAGATCGGACTCAGGCCGGTCGGATTCCTGGACAAGGAACCACGATCGTTCGATGCCAACGATCCTGCTGCACCGCGCCTGCCGGTGCTTGGGGCGAGCTGGGACCTGCCGGACGTGATCGATCACCACGGCATCGAGCGCGTCATCTTCACGTTCTCGACGGCACCTCACGATGTGCTCCTGCGCATGATCGACGACTGCACTGCGCGCGGTGTTCACGTCACTCTCGTTCCCCGCCTGTTCGAAAAGATGCCGCGTCAACTGACGGTCGACCACGTCGGCGGCATTCCGCTGCTCTCCATCGATCCCACGAACCCCCGAGGTCGCGCATTCCGCGTCAAATACGCGCTCGATCGCGTGGCCGCTGCGGTCGCACTCCTCGTGTTCGCTCCGACCTTCCTGGCTGTGTCGACTGCTGTCTGGGTCTCGCTCGGGAGACCGATCTTCTTCCGGCAACGCCGCGTCGGCCGCGACGGCGAGCCTTTCGAGATGCTGAAGTTCCGGACGATGCACGGTGACGCCGGCGGCGACTGCAAGGACGTCGAGCTTCCGCCGGATACCGCACCGGGTGGGATCGAGGGCGATGATCGCCGTTCGAGTGTTGGTGCCTTCCTCAGGCGCTCGTCGCTCGACGAGCTGCCGCAGCTCCTGAACGTACTGCGAGGCGAGATGAGCCTCGTCGGGCCTCGGCCGGAGCGTCCGGAGTTCGCGTCGCGTTTCGAGCAAGACGTCTATCGCTACGGCGACCGGCATCGCGTGAAGGCGGGCATCACCGGCTGGGCGCAAATCCACGGCCTACGAGGAAACACCTCCCTCGCCGAGCGCGCAGAGTGGGACAACTACTACATCGAGAATGCCTCGCTCTGGCTGGACGTCAAGATCCTGCTTCAAACGGTTATTGCGGTCGTTCGACCCCGCAACGCCATCTAGCCTCTGAAGACTGCTACGAGCTTGATCCACGCCTTCCGCACGGCGCGTGAGGCGATCCAGATCGTCTCGGCTGCCGCTGGGCCCGGATCGTTCAGCTGGAAGAACGCGTGCGCCGTCCGGCGGTGAGGTCGCAGGACGGATGCCGCGGCACGGACGCGGCCCCGGCCCAGCTGCCAGCCGAGATACCGGAGGTCTGCCTCCTCGAATCGGTACCGATACTCGGGACGCGCTCGCACCGGCACCGGGTCGTGCCCGAGGAGCCAGTCGCACCAGATCGACGGCAGGTTTGCACCGGCGCGCACCGCCAACGACATGGACCCATAGCTCCGCGGGTTGAAGTCGATCGCCGAGAACGTCTCCGCGCCGTCGCCGACCAACTCCAGCTCGAAGATCCCTTCCCAGCCGAGCTCTGTGACGAGGACACAGACCTTGCTCTCCAGACCCGCCGGAGGAACCAGGGTCTCCGAGTAGGCAGCCTTGCCCACGAGCGGGCGCCACGTTCGGTGATAGCGGGAGAAGGCGAACCCGAGCATTCGTTTGCCAGCCAGGACCCCACCGCACGAGAACACGGGCCGGTTCGCCTCGAAGCGCTGAAGCGTGCACGGCAAGCCGCAGTGCGCGACCGCGGCCGGCAGGCTGGCCAAGCCGTCGACGAACGTCGCCGTTGCTTGATTCAACCGGCCTGCCAGCGAGATGACCGACTGTGCCGGCTTCACCAGCAGCGGGAGCCCGATCTCGGCGAGCGCGCTCTCGGCATCCGAAAGGCTTTCGCACACGATGCTCCGCGGCGCAGGGAGGTCCGCAGCAGCGGCTGCCTCGATTAGGGCGGTTTTGCTGAGGCTGCGCCGTACGGCCTCGTCAGATGGAAGACCGAGCTTGACGAGGGCTTCGAGTCGGCGTCGGGCGCCGAGGATGGCCAGCAGGGCGGGATCGCCCCCGGGAAGGAGCACGGAGAACCTGCCATCGGCCAGGACGCTTTCCAGGCGGTCCGCGAAGCCGCGCGGGTCGTCGACGGGATCGGGCAGATCGAACCGCTCAGAGCAATACCGTGACCATCGGGCTCCCGCGAGGCGGCGGCTCCCCGCTGCGGCCACGCGGTAACCGGCGACGCCGAGAGCCCTGCACGCGGCTATCGCCGAGCGTTCGTCAGCGTTTGTAACAAGGACGCTCTCCTTCGGCATTGGATTCGGGCCTCAGCTTCGTCTGACCACGCTGAGGAAGACCCGAGCATCCTCGGGGAACGCACGTCGTTCGAACCCGAGCAGCAGGCAGCCGTAGACGAGTACACCTGCCACCAGCGCGACCACGAACGTCCCTTTCAGTGCCTCGATGACGCCGAGCGCGATCGCGGTGGAGACGAGTGGACCCGCGAGCACCCGTCTCCAGTTGAGATGACCAACGTGACGCAGCGAGAAGTACACAAGCGAGATCGCCACGAGTAACTCCGAGATCGAAGTGCCAACTGCAGCCCCATCCAGCGACCACCGCGGGATGAGGACGAGGTTGAGCAAGATGTTCTCGGCCGCCACCACCAGATACGTGATTGTCACCGGAGCCTGGCGTTGCTGTGCGACGAGTAGCTCGCCGGCAAGGTAGGCAAGGGGGTAGAGGGCAATCGCCGGAGCCAGGAGGCTGAGGGCGTTCTCGGCGCGCGTGTACTGGTCGCCGTACAGGAGATGGACGACTTGTCCGGCGAACAGTGCCGCTCCCGCGGCGAGCGGCAGTGTGAATGCAGAGACGAGTTTGAGGGCGCGCTCGAGTACGACCCCGAGCCTGGGCTCCGACGCGCTCGTCAGCCGCGCAAAGAGCGGGAAAACTGCAGCCGAGACACTCCATGTCAGGAAGAGCGTCGTCTCGAGTAGCCGATAGGCGGCGCCATAGTTGCCGACGTCGCGCGCGGGCTTGAAGGCGGCGAGCATTACCGTGTCGATGCGGAAGAGCACCAGCGAGGCTGTTGAGGCGATTCCGATTGGAATCGCCGCGCGCATCAGCGAGCGCCACGTGGTGACGTCGATCTTCAGGCTCGCGCGGACGATCATGCGGAACATCAACGCGACCGCCAGGCAGAGCGCCAACACGCCCGTGCCAAGGAACACAAGAGAGACACCCAGGACTCCGACTCCTGCGGCGAGCAGCCCGATGCCGAGAGCAGCTGTGAGCAGCCGCTGAGAGATCAGGACAACGGCCGGCGGGCCGAGGCGCTCGAAGGACTGGAAGATGGCGAAGCACGTGTTCATCAAGAGCTGCGCGATTGCACCGAGGCCGAGCACGACAGAGACGGCGACCGTCTTCTCGCTCGAAGTCGCACTGAGCACGGCGAGACCGATTCCGAGCGCGGGCACCGCCAGGCTCACCTTCAGGCCCAGCATGTTGCTGAAGTACAGGTCTGCTTGCGTCCGGTCCTTCGCGACCTCTCTCGTCAGGAGCGAGTCCTGTCCGAACGTCGCCGGCATGGTGACGAGGCTCACGAACACGAAGCTGAACGTGAAGATCCCAAAGTCGGACGCGCCGAGCTTTCTCGCCATGAAGACGTAGAGGGCGAACGACGCGAACTTGCCTGCGAGATCCGCGATGGTCAGGTAGCCGGCGTTGAGCAGGATGCGGCGGGCGCCTCCGCCTGCGTGCCCCTCGTCGCTCACGACACGCGAGTGTAGTCCTGGGCTGACGACGGACTTCCAGCTCTGAACAGGTGCGCTCTACGATCCAGGCATGACCCCGGATCTGCGTGTCGCCGTGATCCTTCCGTGCCACAACGACGGCCCATTGCTGCTCGAGGCGCTCGGTTCGATCGATGAGATCGAACCCGTCGAAGTGGTGGTCGTCGACGATCACTCCACGGAGGATGAGACGCTGGCCGCCCTCGAGATGCTGCCCGCCTGGGTCGGGCTCGTGCGCCACGAAGCCAATGAAGGGCTGGCCGTAGCGCGAAACACGGGTTTGCACGCGACGAAGGCGCCGTACGTCCTTCCGCTCGACGCCGACGACCTCGCGGTTGCGGGAGCGCTGACGGCGATGGCCGACCGTTTGGACTCGACCCCGGAAGCTGCGGTCTGTTTCGGTGACTACCTCGAGTTCGGTGACCACGAGCTCGTGCGAGTGGTGCCGGCGGGCCTCGATCCCTTTCGTCTCGCGTACATCAACGAGTATCCGGTTACATCCCTCTTCCGGCGGTCCGCTCTCCAGGAGGTCGGCGGCTGGCGGAAGGTCGTGCCGGGCTACGAGGACTGGGACCTCTGGCTTTCCCTCGTGGAGCGCGGCTACGAAGGGGTTCACCTGGGGAGCGGCCGACTCACGTACCGCCGCCGCCTGCACGGCGAACGGATGCTCACCGCCGCGAAGCGCGAGCATCGTGCTCGCTATTTGAGGCTGCGCGACCTCCACCCACGATTGTTCGCCGACATCTCGCGCCATCGAGGGGAGTCCGATCTATCTCTCCGCCGCAAGCTGCTCTACCCCGTCGTCTATGGCGGACGCCCGCGGTTCGGCTTCGAGCAGCGGCTCAAAGGCTGGCTCGACGAGCACCGGATCTGGACGCTACGCCGCTGATCCCCGGTTCCCGTGCCGCGTAGGTCGTGCGATCCGGCGCGCGACCCGGCCGGGTGGCGATCGCCTGAGCGGGTCCCACCACCGGCGTGACTTGAGTGCGAACGTCAAGCGTCCGTCGAGCGAGTCGAGGCTCTCACGGCGTAACTCATACGGGTTCAGGCTCCCGCGGCCGGCACACGTCACCGCAACGGCATAACCGGCGCGACGAGCGGCGCTCGGGCACGCGGGCGAGTAGGCGCAAAAGGGATACGCGACCGCCTCGACGCGCCGACCGACGATCTCCTCGACTGCCTGCTTGGACGACGCGAGCTCCCGGTATGCATCGTCCCCGCCGGCGGTCGCGAGGTTCGTGTGGCGATTCGTATGCGAGCCGATCTCGACCTGCGGCAACCCGGCGAGGTGCGCCACTTCCTCGCGCGTCATCAGACGTATGCCTGCCTCGGGGTCGAGGAACGGGTGCGGCTCGCCGAGTAGTCCCGGGCACACGAACACCGTTGCGGGAGCCTCGAGCGAAGAGAGGAGGTCGGGCAAGACGACGGCGTTGTCGACGCTGCCGTCATCGAAAGTCAGGGCGCAGGCGCCGCGAAGCCGCTCGGGGTTGGCGAGCGTGCCCGCGAACTCCGCGAGCGTGATGAACGAGTATCCGCGCCTGCGAAGCCGGGAGATCTGGTCGACGAAGCGCTCGGCCGGTACAAAGAGGTTGTGCGGGTCGAGCGTCCGCGGGACGTCTCCGATCCCGTGGTACGCGAGCACGAGCGGGGGCCTGCTCATCGGCGCCCTCCCCCGGCGGCATCCGCGACGACGGTTCCGCGCGCTGCGCCTCGGACCACGATCCGTTGAGTCTAGCCTTGAGGAATGCTACCGCCGGTTCGCGCCGAAAACGGGGGCAGCATGCCCGTCACGTTCGTGTCCTCCCATGCAGGCAACGGCGGATCGGAGAAGTACCTCGAACTGCTGCTCGGCGAACTCGGTCCGGCGTGGATTCGGTCGGTTGTCTGCCTCGAAGAGGGGCCGTTCGTCGCCCGGCTCCAACAACGCGGCATCGCGCCGCATGTCATTCGCACCTCGCGGCATTCTTGGGGGATCGCGGCGTCAGCGGTTCGCCTCCGACGGCTGCTGCGCCAGGAGCGGCCGGCGCTGGTGCACGCGAACGGCGTCAAGGCTGCGCTCGTGTGCGCGCTCGCGCCGGGCCCACCGGTTGTTTGGCTGAAGCACGACTTCAGTCGCGACGGCTGGCTCGCCCGGCTTCTGCTCCGGCGTTGCAACCGCGTGATCGCCGTCAGCGAGGCGGTGACGGAGACCTTCGGCACTCGCAGCCTGGGGAAGTTGAGCGTCGTCCACAATGCGCTACCGGCGATCGAGGCGCACTCCGCTGAAGGGCGTCGGCGTCTGCTGGCCGCGGTCGCGCCGGCCGCTCCGGAAACGATTGTCGTGCTGGTTGGGCGACTCGACCCGTACAAGGGTCACACGGAGTTGTTCGCCGCCCTCCCCTGGCTTCAGGAAGAACTTCCGGGCCTGCACGTCGCGTTCATCGGCGGTGTCGACCCGGCGCACCCCGCCTTCGCGGAGCACCTCCGCGCCGAGACGTCGCGGCGCGGGCTCGGCGATGCAGTGACTTTTCTCGGGCACCGCGACGACGCGGTCCGGCTCGTCGCGGGCGCCGATGTCCTCGCGATTCCGAGCCGTCCTCTCGGGCGGTTTGGGCGGGAGGGCTTGCCTTACGTAGTCCTCGAGGCAATGGCCGTGGGAACCCCGGTGGTCGCCTATCGTCAGGGAGGTATTCCCGAAGCGCTTGGGCAGTGTGGATTGCTGGTCCCGCTCAGCGACCGCTCCGGCCTCGCAGAGGCCATCGTGCGGGTCGTGCGGGACGAGGCTCTTCGCGCACGCCTTATTGCTTGCGGAAAGGAGCGCGTCGCGACCGAATTCTCGTTCGAGCGGATGATGAGCGAAACGAAGGGCGTCTACCTGTCCGTCGCGGACCGTGCACGATGAGGCGAGGTGGTGATCCTCGCGACCAGTGAGACAAGACGGCTTCGGCTGGCGGGGGCCGCAACCGCAGTCCGCGTGGGCGTGTTTGCGGCCGCGTTCGGTGCCCTTCTTGCCGCCGCCGCCACACACGTCGCCGGCAACGCGGCTCCGGAAGTCATCCTGGCAGTGGCGGTTGCGCCCGCGCTCCTTCTGGCGGTCATGGCATGGCCGCTCTTAGGCGTCCTCCTCGTGCTCGTTGTCTTACCGGTCGGCTCGGTTCATATTCCGACACCAGGTATATCGCTACAGACAGTCGAGGTGATCGTGATCGTCTCGGCTGCGCTCGTCGCAATCCAGCGGATGGCGCGTGGCCTGCGCCCGCTCGAGGGGGCCGGAGCGATGTGGTGGTCCGTCGCGCTCTTCGGCTGGGTCCTCGTCGCGACCCCATCGGCCGTTGATCTGACGCTCGCACTCAAGCAGGTCGCCGTGCTCTTTCTCGGGATCGTTTGGGCGCTCGTCGTGCTAACTGCCGTTGAAGACGTAGACGACGTGCGGAGAATGCTCGGCGTGCTGGTGGCCATAGGCGCGGGGATCGCGTTGACCTCTCTCGCTTCGGGTGTTCGCTTCCAGACGTCCTTCGGGGCGGAGACGGTGAGCGGGCGCCTTCAGGGTGCTTTCGACCACCCGAACCAGCTGGGAGGGTTCAGCGTGATCTGCGCTGCGATCGCAGCCGGCCTGGCTTTTGGAGCCCGAACGCGGTTCGGGCGTCTCGCGTCGGCGGCGGCAGTGCCGGTCATCCTTGCCTCGCTGCTGCTGACGCTCTCGCGCGGAGCGTGGATCGGCGCCGGGCTAGCCTTCCTGTACCTGGTCTTCGCCCTGCCTGAAGCTCGTCGGGCGCTCCTTGCCGTCGGCATCCCCGTGGTCATCGTCGCTGCGCTTGTCGGCTCGTTCGCCCCCGGACAGACGGACATCAAGATCATCGGCCAACGCGCCCGCGTCCTCACGACGCTCAGTCCGTACGACCAAAGGCACGCGATCTACGCCGAGGCCGCGCGGGAGGTCAAGGCCAATCCTCTGATTGGAGTTGGCCCTGGTGGCTTCCCGGTGGCAAGCGAGCGAGCGGATTCTGAAGCGGCGACTGTCTACGCTGAACACGCGCACGACCTTTGGCTCACATGGGCCGCAGAGGCCGGTATCCCGGCTGTCGCGTTGATCGCCGCATTCGTCGTGGCGCTGTCCATTGGGGCGAGGCGCGCAGCCAGGGCGGCGTCCGCGCTTGGATCGAAGCGGGATCGAGCTGTGCTTGCAGGGTTAGTCGCCGCGCTCATTGCCGTCCTCGGTCAAGGGATCTTCGATTACTTGCTTCGCAACGCCGTCCTCTTCATGACGGTGTGGGGCCTGATCGGTGCACTGCTGGTGTGCATCCGGGTGTACGACGGCTCATCGGTCGAGCCGCGGCGTAGCCGACAGCGAGCCGTAGCTCGTGTTCCCGCTCCGGGAGGTCCGACTAGCCGGTCAGGAACGCCTTGAGCGCGAAGTACGCCGGCTTCTCGGCCAGGTCGTAACTGAGGAGTCCGTAGTTCGCGTTCTGGATATCGGTACCGACCATGTTCCGCTCCGTGTAACAGAACATCGCCGTGACGTACGGGAAGTGCGCGCGTGCGTACTGGATCCCCGCTACGAGATAGTCGCCCTGCTGCTGCGGCGTAACGCCGAGCCGCCAGTTCGGAGCGCCCGCGACGTTTTCGTGGGACGACCAGCCGAACTCCGTAAACCAGATCGGTTTGTCTCCGTCACCGTTCTGCACCATCACGTCGTGGACGGCGCTCGCACGGGCGAACCACCAGTTGTGGCTGTCGCCGATGTAATCCGGTGGCATGTTCGAGATCGCCTGGTAAGGGTGTGTTGCCATCACGTCGAAGTACCCTTTCGCGCCCGCCGCGTATGCCGCCGAGATGAACGACGTGTCGTTGGAGGACACTCCGCCGAACACCACCGGCACGTTTCGATCGACGGATTTGATCGCTGGATACGCGGCTTGAAGCAGTCGCACGTACTGTCCCGCCGTCCCGGCCCAGCTCCACGATGCCTGCGCCGGATCGGGCTCGTTCCAGATCTCCCACGCTGCGACTCGGCCGCGGAAGTGGTCGGCCGCCCAGTGCGCGATCCAGCCATAGTCCGATGCGTCGAGCGGCGGGACGTTGACGTCCTTGCCGCCGTTGGCCCAGGCGGGCGTGCGCCAGAGCATTCCCAGCACGTTCAGGCCGCGCGCGCGCGCCAAGTCGACGCAGCGGTCGGTGACGTCGACGTACCACTGGCTGAGCTTGAAGCGCTCAGTCTCCTGGAGCGACGACCAGCCGATGTCAATGCGGACCCACTTGACGCCAGCGGCGGCGAGCTTGTCCAGCACAGTTGCGCGCTGGGCGTCCGTGTACTGGGACCACGTGCAGTGGAACTGGACGCCGACTGATGGCACGCTGCCCAGAGGGGTCGGCGCGGGCTTCTTCGCTGATGAGAGGAGTAGGCGCGTGACGACGAAGCTGTCGCCACGTGCTCGGCCCGCCTCGTAGACCGAGACGCCGATCTCTGAGCCGTCGGTGCGGACGCGGTAAGCAAGCGGAGCGAACCGGCGCCACCGACGACGCGCGCTCATGCACTTGCTCGTCCCGCCGACCGCCCTACCCGCGGAAATCTCACGAACGAGGAGACACAACCTCCGGCCGGACACGCGGCCGCGAACCCAGGCGGTGGCCCGAAAGACATCGTTCGCCCTCGCGGAGATGACACGCGGCCAGCGATAGATCGCGAAGCGGCCCGGCGCCCCGGAGAGCAAGACGCCAGCTGCGCGTTCCCCATGGAGACCGCGTGCCGGTCGGAGCGCAGCATTGTGCCCTCGCCACCCCGCGAGGCCGCGCTCGAATCCGCTGACCTGGAGCGGTCTCGCTTTCCCGCGTGATCCAAGCGCCCCGGATTGCAGCGTCGGGGTCGCCGCGGCCGCAGGCAGGCAGGTGAACAGCGCAAGGGCGGCGAACACCGAGAGGCGGCGACCTGTGCGGCGCATACCCCTTTTGTCTCGGAGGCCGCCGCCTGAGCCCCGATCACTCGAACGAGGGAGCCATGTCGCTTCAGCCCGGCCTTCTAGCTACAGTGGCTTCCCCGGCGGGTAGCGAGACCCCCGCGACGAGCGATCGTCCAACGAGGTGAGAGTGGCGGAGGCAAGCGGACTTCCGGAGCTTCTCGACGCGCTCCGTTGGCGATTCAAGACGACACTCTTGATCGCGCTTGCCGTCCTTGCAGGCGCAGCTGCCTACGTCCACTTCTTGCCTTCGAAGTACGACGGCGTTGCGATCGTCGCCGTCGGGCCTCGCCCTGATGTCCCGTCGGCGAGCTCGGATACGGTCCGGGTCGTCGCGCCGAAGTACATCGCCTACATCAAGGCCCCGGCAACGGTCCGCGATGTGGCGGCGCAAATCGGCCAAGACGCAGGGACGCTTCAGAACGCCGTCGACGCGACGCTCGCGCAGGACACTGGCACCATCAAGATCCGCGTCCGGCTCCGCTCTCCGGCGAAAGCGGCGGGCGCGGCGAACGCGTTCGCCCGCCAGGTCGTGGACTTCGCCAAGCAGGACCCGCTCCTCGAAGCTCAACTCGTGGCGCCGTCCGTCGTCCCGACGAACCCGTCCGCGCCGCCACGCCTCTTGCTCGACGCCGCGGCGTTCGCCGTTGGTCTACTGCTCGGGGTCGGAATCTCCGTCCTGCTCGAACGGGGTCGCCCGCGCCTCCGTTCGTGGCGCCAGATGGCGCAGCTCACGGGTTACCCGGTCCTCGGACGAGTCCCGTCTTCGCGCGCAATCCGGCAATCGCCGACCGCAGCCTTTTCGGACCCGATTGTCGGCGCGTCCTTACGGACGCTCAGGGCGAACATCGAGCCCGTTCTTCGAGACCGTGGGATCAGGTTGATCATGGTCACGTCTCCGCTGCCGGAAGACGGCAAGACGACAATTGCGGCCTTGCTGGCCGAAGCCCTCAGCAGGCTCGGCGCGAGGACACTGCTCCTCGACGCCGATCTCCGTCGCCCGGGTGTCTCACGCTTGCTCGCCCGAGACGGTAACAGCGGTCTCGCCGGCGTCCTCCACGACTTCCACACGCTCGAGCGAGCCACGGAGCCTGGCTGGGTCCCGAACCTTTTCGTCCTCCCGACGGCAACGGACAACGATGCCGGCGATCTTCTGGCGCGTCACTTCTCGGAGGTGGCGGAAACGGCGCTCAAGCAATTCGACTTCGTCGTCGTCGACACGCCGCCGCTCCTAGGCACGGACGACGCGCGGACGATTGCAACGAGCTCGGCGGCGCAGGCCGCCGTCCTCGTTGTGTCAGCCGGATCGGTCGCGGAGTCCGTGAACGAGTCGATTCTCGCCATCGAGTCGCTGAAGACGCCGCTCCTCGGCATCGTCGGAAACCGACTCAAAGAGCCAAAGGCGGCCTACTACTACTCGTAGCTCGGCGAGGCGGCGCGCTCCGTGAGGATCGCGACATAGAGCGCGGCAATGGAATCGGCACCGACTCTCAGATCGTGGAAGCGCTCCGCGCGACCGCGGCCCCGCCTGCCTTCCGCGTCCGCGAGGTCGGGCTGGAGCAACCGCTCCACGAGCGCATCGGCGAGTGCGCGCGCGTCGCCAACGGCGAGAACGACTCCTGCCTCGTCTCCGAGAGCTTCGCGCGCCCCGGGAACGTCGGTGGCGACGACGGTCCGAGCCCGCGCCATCGCCTCGAGCATCGCAAGCGACATTCCTTCTCTCCTGGACGGGACGGCGACAACGTCGGCGGCGGCGAGCCAGTCGAGGACGTCGGTACGGTGACCGACGAAGCGGATCCGAGGTCCGGCGCTGCGCTCGAGCGCAGCGCGCTCCGGACCGTCGCCGACGAGGGCGAGCCAGGCGTCCGGAACGCGTTCGAGGACTGCCGGCCAGGAGGCGACGAGCACGTCCTGGCCCTTCGCGTCGCTGAGTCGGCCAACGCAGACGACGAGCGGCTCAGCGGCAAGCTCCAGCCGAGTTCGCGCTTCGCCGCGGTCCTGTGGCGAAGCGGCCGAGAAAGCCTCGAGGTCGACGCCGTTGGGAACGACAATCCAGCGAGCACGTATTCCTCTACTCTCGCCTCTTTGCCTTTCGCTTTCGCTGACGCACAGGATCGCGTCGCTCCAGCGCGTGGCGATCCGCTCCCAGCGAGTCGCCGCAAAGGCGACGACTCCGCCGACCGCGTCGAACGACCAGCCGTGCGGATGGAACACCGTTGGCCGCCTGCTGCGTAGGGCGAGCCTTCCTGCGAGGCCGGCCTTCGAGGAATGGAGATGCACGATGTCGGGATCCAGTTCGCGGATGATCCGGGCCAGGCGGCGGATCTCTCCTGGGACCGCGAAGCCCGGTGCGCGCGTCGCGTCCCACACCACATGCTCCGCTCCGGAGCTCTGCATGGCCCCAGCCACGTCGCTCTGCTCCGGGCACGCTGCGCTCACACGCCAACCGCGCCGAAGCTGATCGTGGACGAGATCGATGACCGAGTGCGGCACACCGCCATCGAGCGGTTGGGAAATGTGGAGCACGTGTAGCCGCCCCGGCACGGGCCGAGACGCGGACTCTATTGTCAGGGCATGATCGACCTTCACTCGCACATTCTTGCGGGGGTCGACGATGGCGCGGCGACGATGCGCGAGGCGCGAACGCTTGCTCGAGCAGCGGCGGCAGAGGGGATCCACGCGATCGCCGCGACTCCTCACGTCCGAGCGGACTACCCAACGACGGCAGAGCGCATGGAGCGGGGTGTGGCCGAGTTGCGGCGGGATCTGGCCGACGAGGGGATCCCGATCGAGATCTTGCACGGCGGCGAGATTGAGGTCTCGTTCATGTGGGAGATTCCGCCTGACGAGCTCGTTCGTTTTACGCTCGCACAAAGCGGCCGGTATCTCCTCCTCGAGTTTCCGTACGTCGGCTGGCCGCGATCGCTCGATCTCGCAATCTCGACCCTTCGCGGTCGGGGTCTTAGTCCGCTCCTGGCCCATCCGGAGCGAAATCCCGAAGTGCAGGATCGGCCAGACCGCCTCAGCGCTGCCGTTGCGTCCGGCGCCTTCGTGCAGGTCACTGCCGCGTCTCTCGACGGTCGCATCGGCGCGGCCGCTCGGCGTGCGGCGGAGCAGTTGGTTGCATTACGGCTCGTACACGTGATCGCCAGCGACGCCCACGGTCCGCAAGTACGTGAGGCGGGAATGGCAACTGCGGCGAGCGCCCTGGGAGATCCGGGTCTTGCCCGGTATCTGACCGAGGACGCCCCGGCGGCGATCGTCGCGGGCGATCCGCTCCCGCCGATGCCCTGAAACCCGCCGATTCGGCGCCAAAAACCAGGTCTGCCGGGAGCCGCATAGAAGGAGGTAAAGACACCGTAAGGGGGCAGACACAGCCTCCACCCGCTGGGCTACGATGAGCCTTCCCCCGCCCAGGAAAGGACGCATTTGTTCGAACGCTTTACCGAACGGGCTCGCCAGGTCGTCGTCCTCGCCCAAGACGAAGCCAGGGCGCTGAAGCACAACTACATCGGCACCGAGCACATCCTGCTGGGTCTGCTCCGCGAGGAAGAAGGTCTCGCGGCGCGCGTGCTCGAGTCGCTCGACATCACGGTCGAGGAGGTGCGCGCGCAGGTCGCGCGGATCGTCGGCCAGGGCGACGAGGTAACGACCGGTCAGATCCCGTTCACGCCGCGCGCGAAGAAGGTCCTGGAACTCGCGCTGCGCGAGGCCCTCTCTCTCGGCCACAACTACATCGGCACCGAGCACATCCTGCTCGGCCTCGTCCGCGAGAACGAGGGCGTTGCCGCTCGCATCCTGCTCGACTTCGACGCGGATGCGGACAAGATTCGGAACGAGATCATCCGCATGCTGTCCGGCCCCGGCCGCAGGCAGCAGGGCGGCGGCGCCGGCGCGCCCGGCGAGAAGTCGAAGTCGTCGAAGCTGCTCGACCAGTTCGGCCGCAACCTGACGAAGCAGGCCTCCGAGGGGAAGCTCGACCCGGTCGTCGGCCGCCAGACGGAGATCGATCGCGTGATGCAGATCCTGTCGCGCCGCACGAAGAACAACCCCGTACTGATCGGCGAGCCGGGCGTCGGGAAGACCGCCGTCGTCGAAGGGCTCGCGGCGCGGATCTCCGCGAACCAGGTTCCCGAGCTGCTGAAGAACAAGCAGATCTACACGCTCGACCTTGCCGCACTGGTTGCAGGCTCGAAGTATCGCGGCGAGTTCGAGGAGCGCCTCAAGAAGGTGATGAAGGAGATCACCCAGCGCGGGGACATCATCCTGTGCATTGACGAGCTCCACAATCTCGTCGGCGCGGGCGCAGCCGAGGGCGCGATCGACGCAGCATCGATCCTCAAGCCCGCACTTGCCCGAGGGGAGCTGCAGACGATTGGCGCGACCACGCTCGACGAGTACCGCAAGTACCTCGAGCGCGACGCAGCGCTGGAGCGACGCTTCCAGCAGATCCGCGTCGAGGAGCCCACCATCGACCAGACCGTTGAGATCCTGAGGGGCCTGCGCGACCGCTACGAGCAGCACCACAAGGTGCAGATCACCGACGAGGCGCTGCGCGCCGCCGGCGAACTCGCCAGCCGCTACATCTC
>JBASRJ010000225.1:0-6584 GCA_049273785.1 Gaiellaceae bacterium
GCGATCACCTGCGCTGGCAACGTTGCTGGCTCGAAGGTCGGCGGCGCGCCGAGCGCCGCCCTTGGCAAGGCCACCTGCCGCTACCGGACGCCGAAGGGCGCCAAAGGCAAGCGGCTGACCGGCGCAATCGCCTTCACGGCAAGCAAGACGAAGGTCACGAAGCGCTTCAGCGTCAAGCTGCGTTAGTTGAGAAGGCGCGCGCAGACCGGTGCAGCCGGACGTGAGTAGTGGGGGGCACCACCTGGCCGAACAGGCGAGGAAGCGAGCAGCCTGTTGGTCGCTTGACGTCCGGGGACTGTGAGCGAAGATCATCGTCCGTGAGCCTTCGGATGCGCGTTGACGAAGCGGTGCGGGAGATGCTCGGGCCGGGGGAGGATTTGGTGGCAGCGGTCGCGGTGAAGGAGCGGCTGGTCCCACAACTCCCGATGACGCCTGTGTTCTTTGCGGCCCGCCGGATCGTCGCGCTCACCAGCTCGCGCCTGCTCCTGCTCGACTACTTCGGTGTGATCGGGCGGCATGTCGAGCAGGTGCTGGCGTGCGAGCGCACCGAAGCGACGGTCAGTTTGACCAACGTTTGCGGCGTTCGCCTGCTGTGGGTTGATTTTGCCAGGCCGACGCATCCGGCACGTCGCTACTGCGTCTACTTCCGCTTTTCGAAGCGTGCTGACGCGCTTGCGCGCAGCTTCGCCGACCACCAGACCAATGTCTTTGAGGAGAAGTCCGCCTGAGGCCGTAGCGGCGACGTCGCCATTGGGGCGACGCGGGAACTTCTCCCCAAGGTCGCACCAGGGTCGCACGGGTCCGAAAAACGAGGCGATCAACGGGTGTGCGCGACACGCTGATTTGGCTTATTCAAGCCCGAAAGCGCACCCTTCCTCGAACCGGGGAGTCCCTCGTAATGAAGGGGTCCCCGGTTCGAGTCCGGGTGTCGGCTTCTCTTTCTATGCGGATTCTCGTGCGAGTGGAAAGACGACACACATTGACGTTTCAGAGGCGGAGGTAGGAGGCTCCGTTTACGTCGATCGTCGTGCCGCTTGTGAACTCGGCCTCGGGCGAGGCGAGGTAGAGCACCGCGCTTGCCACGTCGGCCGGTGTGGCGACCCGTCCGAAAGGACTCTCGGCACGGATTTCGTCGCCCTTCGGGCCGGCGAGGCTCTTGGCGGCCATGCCCGTTTCTGTCCAGCCGGGGACGACGGTCGCCACCGCGATGCGGTGTGGGCCGAGCGCCCGAGCGAGAGAGTTACTGAACGCGATCAGAGCGGCCTTCGCTGCAGCGTAGGCAGGCGCGCGAGGTTCGCCACGGTATGCGCCGCGCGAGGAGACGTTGACGATTCGCCCGCTGCTCCGCTCAAGCATGTGACGCACGGCGCACCACGTCACGTTGGCCGCGCCGACCAGATCGACGGCGAGCGTCTGCTCCCACGCCTGACGCCACTCCTCGTACGAGGTCGAGACGATGCTGTGCTCGACGTAGATACCGGCATTGTTGACCAGCACGTCCAGCCCACCGAGATCGGCAGCCGCCTCGTCAACCATCGCTCGAACCGCAACGGCGTCCGCCAGATCCGCTCCCACCGCCACATGCGGGCCACCGGGCAGGGAGCCAACGAGCGTCTCCGCCGCCTCGCGTGACCGCCCGTAATGCACGGCCACCCGGTCGCCGGCCGCAGCGAACTCGCGGGCTACGGCAGCACCGATCCCGCGCGACGCACCCGTCACGAGCACAGCCCTGTTCGCCACAGCCGAAGGCTGCCAGTTCGCAAGCCTTGGTGATGGTGATGCGGTCGAGGCCAAAGACTCACCGATCGGGATCTCGCGTCGGGCTGAGTCACGTTTCGGCCTCGGCGGGATGCCCGCCAGCGCGGGCGATCACCCTTTGGGGGATCTCCGCGCGGGTGTTGTGCCGATACCTCCCCCGTGACTCGCGTTCTCGTTCTTGCCGCTCTCGTTGTCGTCGTCGGCGGGTCGACCGCATCGGCGCAGCCGTCCGCCGCGCGCGCGGCCTGCAAACCGGGCGTGCACACGGTCCACGGCGAATTCGTCCGCGTCTTCTGCGGCCCCGCGAAGGCGGTCGTTCACCTCGGCGGAACGACGATGACCTTCCAGAGCGGCCGGTGCTCCATGCCCAACTACTTCCACCTCGATCTCGGGACGCTCACCATCAGCGGCCCTGCGCAATCCACGTATCTCGGCCTGGCCGCGAACACCTATGACGACGGGACGTATCGAAGCGGCCAGGACGGAGGCGCGATCCTCGTCCACATCGTGTTCCAGTACGCCGGCGAGGACCGGCCGACGTACAAGGACACGCTCACGTTACGCGGCAGTCTGACGCGCGGCACGTTCTCCGGCCGCCTAGGTCGCACCGGCGAGCGATTTACCGGCTCGTTCAGCTGTCGCGCCTAGAATCAGACTCGTGCTCCTGAGGCTCCGCCTGTGGCTCTACCGCGTCGTGCCCTTCCTCGACCGGTGGGCCGAGGCCGCGCCGGCGTGCTGCGGGACGTGCCCCACCTGCGTGGGGTCGGTGGCCAGCGGCGCGACGATCACCTGGCTGGGCTCGCTGCGTCGCGGCGACTGAGCGTCTTTCGGCTCAGTCGTAGGCCCGCGGCCGGCTGACGTCCCTGTCGCCCTCGGAAGATTCCGCCTCCCTCCCCCGTCTGGGGGACGAGGGAACTGAACGGAGGGAGACGACAAATGAGGTTCGAAAGGACTCTTGGGCAGCGCCTTGCCAAAGCGACGGCGCTGATGACATTGACAGCGGCGGGGCTCACATTCGGGGTCTCGTCGGGAGCGAGCTTCGGCCTTCACCTGCAGAGCGTGAAGGGCGATCAGGGTGCGGATCTCACGGTGGCCAAATCCGATTCCGTGGATCCGGTCACGGTGGGGACGAAGTTCGAGTACGACATCACGGTCACGAACAATGGCCCCGACGACGCCGTCGGCGTGTACCTCAGGGACTCGCTGCCGGACGGGCTCACGCTCGATTCGTCGGACGGCGCGTCATGCAGTCGCGACGGCGACCTCTACTGCCGGGTCGGCGACATCCTCGCAAAGGCGAGCGTCACGGTCCGCCTGTACGTCCACGCGGACACGCCTGGAACGTTCACGGACACGGCGACGGTCTCGTCGCAGAATGACCCGAACCTCGACAACAACAGTGCGAGCGAGTCGACTGACGTCGTCTCGCCGAAGCAAGATCCGCCGCCGCACGGGCAACTGACGGTCATCGACCACGTCGTCAACGACAACGGCGGAACTGCTGCCGCGGGCGATTTCGACATCGTGGTCGATGGAACGAACGCCAGCCCATCCATGTTCTCCGGCGACGAGAAGGGGACGGCAGTCTCTGTCGAGCCGGGCGACTACAAGGTCAGCCTGGAGGACGGCCCGTCCGGCTACGCCGCGAGCTATTCCGACAATTGCTCGGGCTCGATCGCCGCCGGCGAGTCGAAGACGTGCACGATCACGGAGAACGACAGCCCGGCGCACCTGACTGTCGTGGAGAACGTCGGCAACAACAACGGCGGGACGGCGTCGGCATCCGACTTCGCGCTCGCCGTCAAGGGCGGGTCGCCCGATCCCGCGCAGTTCGCCGGGAACTCGGAGGGAACCGGCGTCACGCTCGACGCAGGCTCGTACGCGGTGAGCCAGGAGACGGCGCTCGGGTACTACACGACGCTGTCTTCCGACTGCGAGGGGACGATCGGTCCCGGCGAGTCGAAGACCTGCACGGTGTCGAACGTCGACCTCGCGCCGGTCAAGCTCGCGCTGACCACCGACTCGGCCAACGTGCCGTCCGGTGGAACGGCCGGCTACACGGCGACGTTGACGAACCCGAACGGCGTGCCGGTGACGGTCTCGTACGTCTCGGTGTGGCTCCCGAACGGCTTCTCCTACCAGCAGGGCTCGACGACGGGTGCCGTGACGTCAGACCCGTCGATCGATCAGGGCAAAGGGCTCTCTCTCGCATGGGAGGGACCCGGCCAGGTGCCCGGGAACCAGAACAAAGCGCTGCACTTCGCGGTGACCGCGCCGCAGGCGCTCGGCAACTACAACGCCAACGCCGCCGGCAACGTCGACGCGCCGTTCACGATCGACAAGTCCGGATCCTCGGCCGGAGTGACGGTCGTCCAGGCGCCTCAGCCGCCGGCGGGCAACCCGCCCTCGTCAGATCCGCCGACTACGACACCGAGCGATCCCCCGAAGCAGAACCCGACGGGTGGCGTGCAGCAGGTGCCTCCGCCGGTGTTCCAGAAGAACGTCGACGTCGAGCCGGTCGCCGGTGACGTCCTCGTCCGCCTGCCCGGGACGACGGTCTTCGTCCCGCTCAAGGACGGCGAGCAGGTCGGGATCGGTACGGAGCTCGACGCGACCAACGGCCGCGTCGGCCTCTCGACCGTCGATGCGAACGGCACGATCTACCACGCCGACTTCTACGAGGGCAGGTTCGTGATCGGCAAGCAGCTCGGGAACGGCGTCACCGTGCTGCAGCTCAGCGGCAGCGACTTCAAATCGTGCAACACGGCGAAGCGCACGCTGTCCGCGTTCGACAAGAAGAAGCCGAAGAAGGCCAAGAAGGTGAAGCGCTCCAAGAAGGTCGTGCGGCACCTGTGGGGGAGTGGCAAGGGCAAGTTCCGCACGAAGGGCCGGTTCATCGCGGCCACCGTTCACGGCACGACGTGGCTCACGGAAGACCGCTGCGACGGGTCGAGAGCGTTCGTGCAGGAAGGCGTCGTGGATGTGCGCGACCTCGTGAAGCACAAGACGATCCAGCTCGGGGCAGGACAGAGCTACGTCGCGAGGCCGCACTGATGACGCACGGTAGGCGACGCTTCAGGGCCCTGTTGTTCCTGGGTGTCGGACTGGCGGCGAGCGCGCTTGCGCTCGCCGCCTTGCGATTGCACGTGGTGCAGGGGCTCGAGCTCAACTCCGTCGACCTGCGGTTCGACGTGCGTGGGACGCAGGCGCCGCCGCACAACGTCGTCCTCGTCCAGGTCGACGACAAGACGCTGAGTGACCTGCGCATGCGCTGGCCGTATCGGCGGACGGTGCACGCGAAGCTGATCGACCGGCTTCGCGCCGACGGCGTGAAGGTGATTGCATTCGACGTCCTGTTCGACGCGCCGACGAAGGACGACGACGCGCTCGTGCAGTCGGTCGCCCGCGCGCACAACGTCGTGCTCGCCGCGACCCAGACGAACGGGCAGGGCCTCGTGGACCTCTTCGGGGGGGCATACCCCGACAAGTTCGGCGCCCGCGCGGGGTCGCCGCTGTTCCCGGCCGACCCGGGAGCCGTCATTCGGCGCGTCCGGTACGCGGTCAACGGCGTCGAGGCGTTCTCGATTGCCGCGGCCGAGCGATTCTCGGGACATGAGATCTCGCCGTCGAAGCTCGGCGGCCAGACGGCGTGGATCGACTACGTAGGGCCCGAGGGCACGATCCCGGCCGTCTCCTATTCGGACACGCTGCGCGGCAAGGTCAGGCCCGGCTTCTTCCGCGGCAAGATCGTCGTGATCGGCATGACGGAACTGGCGCTGCAGGACGTGCACGCGACGTCGACGACGCCGACCATGCCCGGCCCGGAGATCCAGGCGAACGCGATTGCGACGGCGCTCGAGGGCTTTCCGCTGCGGTCCGCGTCCTGGTGGTGGAACACGCTCCTCATCCTCGAGCTCGGCGCGCTGCCGGCGCTCGTCGGGATGCGCGCACGCCCGTTGCCGACGCTGGCTGCCGCGATCGCGGGCGGCGCCGTGTTCGCAGTCGGCGCGCAGGCTCTCTTCAACCACGGCCACATCGTTGCCGTCGTCTATCCGCTCGGAGCGCTTGCGCTGTCGGCGATCGGCTCGCTCGGCGCCCACTACCTCATCGAGGCGATGGAGCGCCAGCGGACGCGTGACATTTTCTCGCGCTTCGTGCCCGAGCAAGTGGTGAACCAGGTGCTGACGAAGACGGACTCGCACCTTCGCCTCGGCGGCGTCCGCGTGACCGGGACGTGCATGTTCACCGACCTGCGCGACTCGACGAAGTTCGCGGAGTCGCTGCCGCCGGAACAGGTCGTCGAGGTCGTGAACAGATATCTCGGCGAGGTGACCGAGGCGATCCTCGGCCATGGCGGCACGCTGATCTCGTACCTCGGCGACGGCTTCATGGCCATCTTCGGCGCGCCGATCGAGCAGGACGATCATGCCGACCGCGCGCTTGCGGCGGCGCGCGAGATCCTCGAGGAGCGGTTGCCGCGGTTCAACGCGTGGTTCCGCGACCGCGGCTACGGCGAAGGATTCCGCATGGGGATCGGCATCAACAGCGGCGTGTTCCTCGCCGGCAACGTCGGCTCGGAGAGGCGGCTCGAGTACACCGCGATGGGCGACACGATCAATACGGCGTCGCGCCTCGAGGGCCTGACGAAGGGCTCCGGGCACTCCGCGTTCATCGCGGAGTCCACCTGCGAAGCGCTCGTGCAGCCGGCGAACGACCTGGTCTTCGCCGGCGAGCAGGAAGTCCGCGGGCGTGCCGGGAAGATCAAGGTCTGGTCGTTGCCGGCTGGACAGCCGGCGTTCGCGCCGGAGCCCGCCGCGGAGCCGACC
>JBASRJ010000233.1:0-14158 GCA_049273785.1 Gaiellaceae bacterium
CAGGAGCTGCAAACCGGCCTCGTTCCCTTCGAGCGCGGCTGCGAGCCTGGCGAGCAGCGCCAGCTCACCGTCCCCGTCGAGCGCCGCATGCGCGCGTCGAGCGCGCTGCAAGAGGTCGAGCGCGATCGCAGCCTGATTCGCGAATTGCCCGAGCAGCTCCATCTCCGCGAGGGTGAACGGCACGTCCCGCGGCCGGTCGAGCACCTCGAGCACGCCGAGCGACCGTTCCTCGTGCAGGAGCGGGACCGCCATCACCGCCTTCGGTACGAACCCCGTGCTCTCCGCCGCCTCGCGCCCGAACCGGGGATCGTCGGCGACGTTCTCCAGGACGAGCGGTTGTTGCGTGACGAGCACCCATCCGGCGATACCGGTGCTGGACGGGAAACGCCGTCCCACGAGCGTGCCGGCGCCCTCCCCAGCAACCGCCTCGAATACGAGCTCGTCGTTCGCCTCGTCGAGCAGGAAGATCGACGAGGCCTTCGCGCCGAAGATCGCGCGCGCCACCTCGACGATCGACTGCAGCAGCGAGCGGTGGTGCTCCTCCGCGCCGAGCACCCCGGCCGCGACGGCAGCCCGCAGCTCCTCGCTCACGCCTCACCTCCGACGTTCGACGCCGTCAGGTAGAGCACGTTCTTCAGCTGGAACGGCGTCAGATCGCCGTGTTTGCTGAGCACGAGCGCGGCCAGGCCCGAGATGTGCGGCGTCGCGAAGCTGTTTCCCGTGCACACGTACGTCGCACCGCCCAGCCACGGCACCTCGACGTTCACGCCGCGCGCGAAGAACTCGACCGGCGGCGTCGGGTTGTAGAAGAACGCGAACGGATCGGCCCGTTCGTGACTCCCGACCGAGATCACGCTCGCGAAGCGCCAGGGGTAGCTCTCGACCGGCATGTTGTGCGCTGAGGCAACGAGCATCGTGCGCCGGAAGTATGCGCTGTCCGTCAGCTCGTGCATGAGCGCGGCGAACTTCTGCTTCGTGGTCGACAGGCTCATGTTGATGACGTCGAAACCCTGCTCGACGGCCCAGCGCAAGCCTTCGAGCAGCACGGGCCCGCTGCCGGCATAACCCGCACCGAGCACGCGCACGCTGACCAGCTCGCAGTCGGGCGCGAACGTGCGAACGATGCCTGCGCAGGCCGTTCCATGTCCGGCGACGTCGCCCTCGGTGTCCGGCTCGACGATCGTCTCGTCGCCGTCCATGCGGATCGCGACCGACTCCTGCACCGCACCGACGTCGGGATGACCCGGCTCGATGCCGCTGTCCAGGATGCACACACGCACGCCTGCACCCGTCGCGCCGCCCCATGCCCACTCGCGGGTGACGTGCTCGGGCCAGTCGCGCGGGAGCGCAATCCGGTCAACCGCGTCGGCCGGCAGGCTCCAGGCCGGAAGCGGCTCGCTCATGGCCGAAGCGTATGAGGTTCTCGTCGCTCCCGTCCGGGAACGCCCAATGCCGCTAGCCGCGAGCGGCGGAGCGATCCGGCGAGCTCGTCGTGCCCGTATCACAGCGACGGGCCTGGGCCTCGCGAGCCCGGGCGGCCAGGATCACCATCTGCGGGTCGGCATACCGGCGGACGAACGGTCCGCCTTCCACCATGCCGCGCTCGACCGTCTCTTGCAGACGCGGATCGAAGACGATCAGGTCGTAGCCCCGGGCGGCTTTGCGCCAGTCGTCGCCGACGCGGTTGCGGTACGAGTACAGGCTCAGGAACTGCGGCGGCGTGAAGAGCTCGAAGCGCACGTCGTAGGCGACACGACCGCGAAGCTCGGGGAACGTCCACAGCAGCCAATCGGCGTACCGGTCGTCGGCGAAGACACGGGCGCCCGAATCGCAGCGAACGAGCCGCGCGACGGTCGCCGCCTCCCTCGTCGGCCAGGCCGCTGTGTACCAGCCGCTAGGCCGGCTGACGACGTACCCGAACGTTAGCGCCGCCACGAAGACGAGGAGGGCGGGGGCAGTCCGACCGAGCCGAGACGGCAGACGCGCGAACGACAGCCGTTCCAGCGCGCCGTCGAGCAGCGGCGGCAGCAGGACGAGGCAGCAGAGGCCGAACCAGATGATGCTGCGAATCGCCAACACTGCTCCGAGGAGGGTGCAGAGCAGAGCCAACTGCTCGAACGCGGTCAACCGGTGCCGATAACGGCCGAGCAGCCAGACGGTCGCGAAGGCCAGGAGGTAGAAGGTCGCCGTCTTGTGGGAGGGTGTGCTCGCCCGCCACTCGTCGATGAACCACCGAAGCGTCGGATTCATCAGCAGCCGGTGGTAGTAGCCGCCCAGCGAGATGCCGTACGGCGAGGCGAACAGGCACCCGACCGGGACGAACACGAGCAACGCCGCGCGCCGCGGGACACCTCGCCCCGCTCGAGCTTCCGTCCAACCGAGCGTCAAGCCGCGGAGCAAGACCAGCCCGGCCCCGAGCACGACCGTGCCGTGGACATTCGCCCAGAGCACGAGCAGCGGGAGGACAAGGTAGACGCGCCGACTCGGTGACCGGCTGTCGGCCGCCAGCAACCAGAGCACGAGCACGAACAGGAGCTGCGCGATCGACTGCGCCCGCATCTGCAACGCCCAGGGAGCGACCGCGAGGGACGCGACCGCACCGAGGCTCACGCTCGCCTGCGACGCCCCCAGTCTCCGGGCGGCCACCATGCCGACGAAGACGGTCGCGGCCAGGAGCGCAGCGTGCGTGAGCAAGACCGCGCGCACGCCACCGAGCACATAGAGACCGTAGAACGTCAGCTGTCCGAGCCACTGCTGGTCGACCCAGCGGGCGCCGTGCGACCAGACGGTCAGGTGGTCCGTCGCCGGCAGTCCATGGTGGGCGACCTCCCGGCCGCTCAACAGGGTCAACCAGCTGTCCTGGACGAGCTCCTGCGGCAGGGCCACGAGCAGGAGCACCAGCCAGAACGCCCCGACGCTCACGAGCGCCGGCTGCTGGAGGAGCGCGACCCGAAGACGGCGGCTGAGGGCGGCAAGACGAGGCATGAGGACCCCTACGGCGACATCGGCAACGGCGCAGGGCGACTTGAGGAGGCCGCCTGCTCGGGCGGCGCGCGGCCGCGCGGAGGGAAGAAATCTCCGTCCTCGGCCGTCTTGTGGGCATGACAACCCATTACGTCAATCAGGAGCTTGCGAAGCACCACTACGCAACGCTGCTTCGCGAGGCCGGCTCGCACCGGCTCGCGAAAGAGTCCTCGGAACCGCAGCACGGGCGCTCGTCGTTCGTGCAGCAGCTCACCTGGGCTCTCAGGTCGCTCGGGCGCCGTGCTCCCGCGATCAGGCCCGCGTAGCCGGTTCTAGGCGGCGGGCGCTTCGGTGTCTTTGCCGAGCTGCTTGTCCCACCACGCGGTCTCGCGCCGGTCGAACTCGTCCTGCAGCTGCGCCACGTAGACGCCCAGAGCGCCTTCGCGGGTCTTCAATTCCTCGGAGTGCTGCGCCTCCGCGCGCTCGCGCTCCTCGAGCCGCTGCTCGCGCACCTCGAACTCGGCCTCGAGCTGCGCCTCGCGCAGGTTGAGCGAGTCCTCGCGCTCCCGAAGCTCCCTCTGCTGGTCCTCCATCGACTGCTCGCGCTGCGACAGCCGCTGCTCCTTGCTCTCGGTTCGTGACATCGCCGACGTGGCGAGCGACTCCGCCTTCTGCAGCTGTGCCTCGCGCGCTGCAAGCTCCTCCTCCCGCGCGCGCAGCCGCTTCTCGGCAAGCTCGTCCACCGGCGCGGTCCTCGTCAGCTCCGCCGAGCGGTGGAACGCGGCCTCCTGCCGGTGGAGCTCCGCCTCGCGCGCGATCAGCTCGGACTCCTTCGTGTCGATCTCGCGCATCCGAGCCGCGACTTCCTGCGAGTCCTCGCCGTGGCCGGCGACCTCGCGCTGGAGCTGGTCTTGCCGCGCCTCGATCTGCGCCTGCAGGGTCTTCAACTCGAGCTCGCGCTCGTCGAGCTGCTTCGCGCGCGCCTGGACCTGCTCCTCGCCCGCAGGACGCATGGTCGAGAGCTCTGCCTCGCGCTGCGCGATCGCCTGCTGCTGGGCGGCCATCTTCATCCGTGCCTGCTCGAGCTCCCGCTCGTGCTTCGCGAGCTGCTGCTCGCGCAGCCGGAGCTCGTCGCTCGTTGCACTCACTTCCTTCTCGAGCCGGTCGACATCCTCCTTGAGGACCGCCTTTTGCTCGATCCGCTCGGCGCGTGCGCGTAGCTCCTGCTCGAGCTCGTTCAGATCCTGCTCGCGCGCGTCGAGCTGCTTCGCCCGTGCCTGGACGAGCTCCTCGCCGGGCGGGCGCATCTTCATGACCTCCTGCTCGCGGCGGTCGAGCATCTCCTGCTGCGCAACGATCGCGCCTTTTGCTTCCGCCAGCGAGCGCTCACCGTCTGCGATCACCTGTTCCCGCTTGCTGAACGACTGCTCGCGTGCGGCCAGCTTCTCCTCGCGCGCCTTGAGCCGCTCCTCGAGCTTCTCGTGCCTGCGTTCGAGCTCGTCGATCTTGCCCGCCGCCGTGGCTTCGGTCTTTGCCAGCTCCTTCTCGCGCGCGGCGATGCTCGCGATCTGTTCGGCGAGCTGTCCTGCTGCGTTCGCGCGCTCCTCGTCGGCGGTCTTGGCCTCGCGCACCTTCATCTCGATCAGCTGCTCGCGCTCGCCGATCCGTGCCTCGGTCTGCGTCAACCTCTCCTGCATCGCCGTGACGCGCGCCTCGGTGTCCGAGATCTCGTCGAGTCGCGCGGCCACCTCCCGCTCGCGCTCCTCGAGCGCGGCTTCCGTCGCCGACAGCGCCGCAGCGCGCCGGTCGAGCTCGCCCGTGCGCTCCGCCGCAACCGCAGAATCGGCCGACTCGCGGCCGAAGTCGTCGATCTGCTGGGTCAGCGACGCGCGCAGCTCCTGCTCACGGGCGAGCGATGCGGACAGCTCCGCACGCAGGGCCGCGACATCGGCTGTGTCGCCCGGAGTCGCAGCGGCAATCGCCTCGCCGGGCGAACGCGGTGCGGGAGCCTCCGGCTCGCTGCCGTTCCCGCCCAGCTTGGCTCGCAGCCCGGTGCCGAAGCCTCTCTCAGTAGTGGCGTCTGACTCTGCCACGACTCCCACTTACAGGGCGAAGAGCTTTCCGAGGCCGAGGAAGGCCGGGCCCAGGATGACGATGAACATCGCAGGGAAGATGAACATGACGAGCGGGAAGAGCATCTTGATCGGCGCCTTCATCGCCTTTTCCTCGGCCGCGGCCTGACGCTTGAGCCGCGCGTCGGTCGCCTGAACGCGCAGCAGCCGCCCGAGCGAGATGCCGAGCTGGTCCGCCTGCACGATGGCGCGGACGAACGACGCCATCTCCTGTGCAGGGACGCGTTCCGCCATCCGCTTCAGCGCTTCCGAGCGGCTCTCGCCGACACGCATCTCGCCGAGCGCAAGCTCGAATTCGTCGATGAGCGGCCCTTCCATGTGCTCCGTCAATTTCTGGATCGCGCCGTCGAAGCCGAGTCCGGCCTCGACGCTGACGGCGAGCAGATCGAGTGCGTCGGGCAGATCTGCCGAGACCGTGTCCTGACGGCGGCGACCTTTCAGTGTCACCCAGTAGGACGGCCCGAAGAAGCCGACGATCGTGAAGAGGAGCACTGCCATCAACCCGGTCTGCGCCGACGAGGAGCTGGCCAGCAGCAGTCCGAGGATCAGGCCCCCGATGCCGAAGCCCGCCCGCGCCGCCAGTACAGCCGAGGGCGAAGTGGTGCGCATCCCGGCCATTGCGAGCTTGATCGAGATGGCGTCGAGATTCGTCTTCGGGTTGACGCGAAGCGTCAACCGCGACAGCTTCGAGATCAGCGGCGCGAGAGCCCGCTCACGGAACTTGGGCAGTTCGCGCCCGTGGACCACCCGCATCTGCCCGTACCGGGCCGCGCGGGTCAGCAGGGTCCGCCGTTCCCGGCTCGGGGCCGTCACGACCTCCCCGAGGAAGTAAGCCGCGGTGCCTAGACAGACGATTGCGAGAAAGAGAAGCATGGCATCAACCTTTGAAGGAGACGATCTTCTTCAGGATCACCGAGCCGACCAGCATCATCACCAGTCCGGTGCCGATCAGCAGGCGACCTGTATGTGTGTGGTAGAGCGGACTCATGTACGACGGATTGATCAGTGTGATCGTCGCCGCCATGAAGAACGGAATGCCCATCAGGGTGTAGGCCGACATCCGCCCCATCGCGGTCAGGGAGCGGATCTTCCGCGCGAACTGCTGCCTCTGGCGGACCGTGTCGGCGACCATGTCGAAGAGGGAAGCGAGCGAGCCGCCGACCTGGCGCTGGATCGTCACGGCGGTCATCGCGAACTCGAAGTTCGTCGACCCCCCGCGCTCTGCCATGTCCGCAAGGGCCTCGTCCATCGGGCGTCCCAGCGACGTCTCCGTCAGGACGCGTTTGAGCTCGTCGCTCGCAGGCGGTTGGCCCTCGTCGACGACGGCCTGCAACCCCTGCTTGAAAGAGTGGCCGGCCTTCAGCGAGGCGGCGATCGTGATCAGGAGATCCGGCAGTTGATCCTCGAACGCGCGCAGACGCTTGCGCATCTTCAGCCAGACGAAGAGGAACGGCGCAGCCGCCCCGCCGGCCATCAGCCCCAGGATGACCATCGGCGACTGTCCTGCGACGGCGGCGAGCAGAGCCAGGCCGAACGAAGTGCCGACCATGATCCAGAAGAACTCAACTGTGCGCAGGGGCAGGTCGGCGCGCTCCAGCGTGCGCTGAGTCCAACGCCACTGCTTCAGGTGACCAAGCGCGCCTTCAGTCGCGCGGAAGACGGCGGCAAGGGTCGCGAGGCGGCGCTTTCGCCGCTCCTGTTTCGACCTGCCCTTCGTCTCACCGGTGTGCGGGGCGATCCGGCTCTTCACCCAGGACCCGCGGTAGGCGGCGAGCACGAGGACGAGCGCCAGGAGCATCAACGCGCCGACCGCGAGGCCCACGGCAAGGGGACCGCTGGGGCCGTACGCGGATTTCGGCACGAACTTGGACGGCTCAGGTGCGGGACCCGTGCCAAAGCTCGGCGGGATCGTCGCCACGGTCGAGGCGGAACCCGCCCCCGCCGCGGCTGCCTGCAATTCCACCTTGTCGCCGGGCCGTGCAGCCGTGACGTACTGGACGCGCCACGTGTTTCGCAGCGCCGTTGCGATCGAGCCGTAGACACCGGCAAGCGCTGAGCTCGAGCTGGCGCGATAGAACGTGCCGCCGGTCTCACGCGCAAGCTGTTGCAGTGCGGTCGGATCGTACTGCTTGCTAGCGATCGCGATCGGGTACACGAGAACGTTGTTCTCGCGTGCCTTCTGAGCGACTGCGTCAAGCTTCTGTTTGCTCGTCGTGTCCGTTCCGTCGGTGAGCAGGATGAGGACGCGCCCCCCGGACTGTCCGGTGAGCTCGCCTGCGGAATACGACACGGCGTCGTAGAGGGCAGTCCCTTTCTGGGGATCGATCCCGAGCCCCCTCAGGGCGGAATCGGCATCGTCCGCAGAGGCCGAGAAACGCGAGAGGCTGACCACCGTCGAACCGAATGCGACGACGGCGATTCGGTCGCTCCCGGGCTTCGCAGCCACGAACCCTCTGGCCGCCGCGAGCGTGTCAGCGAACTTCGTCCGCATCGAGCGCGAGCGGTCGATCGCCAGCACAACCGCTTTCGCGGAGGCAAGGTTCGTCGCCTGGAACCCCGCGACGGCGCTGCCGTTCTCCGTCAGTGCAGGGACGACGCTCGATCCGGCCGAGGAAATGACCGTGGCCCGGAGGGTCGGGTATTGAGTCGTGTCGATCCCGGTCACGCGCATGCCGGCGGACGCGGCCGCAGGTGCGATCAGCGCGGCGAGCGTGACGAGAACGAGGAAAAGCCTGACATGGCGGCGTGGTTCGCTCACGAAAAGCCTCCGCCGAACTTGGAGGGCTGGCGATCGAGACCAACGGCCGGCGCGTCGTCGTCCTGCGCGAAGAAGCTCGGCTGGAGGACGACCCCGTTGGCCGCCATCTTCTCCTGGAAGTGCGGCTTGAGGCCGGTGCACGTCAACGGCGCAAGGAACCGCGTTGCACGGTTCTCGGCGGCCTGGCCTTCGTCCGGCGGCTTCGCGACGAAGATGTCCTGCAGCGTGACGGTGTCGGATTCCATCCGGAGCACCTCGGTGATGTGCGAGATGCGGCGGGAGCCGTCGACGAGGCGAACGATCTGGACGAGCAGGTCGAACGCCGAGGACACCTGCTCCCGGATCGCACGCAACGGCAGCTCGATGCCGGCCGTGAGCACGAGCGTCTCGAGACGCGACAGGGCGTCGCGCGGCGAGTTCGCGTGGATCGTGGTCAGCGAGCCTTCGTGGCCCGTGTTCATCGCCTGCAACATGTCGAGCGTCTCGGCACCGCGCACCTCGCCGACGATGATGCGGTCGGGGCGCATGCGCAGTGCGTTCCGGACGAGCTCCCGGATGCGGATCTCGCCCTGGCCCTCGATGTTCGGGGGGCGCGACTCGAGCGTGATCACGTGCTCCTGCTGGAGCTGGAGCTCGGCCGCGTCCTCGATCGTGACGATGCGCTCGTCGCCCGGCACGAAGGCCGACATCGCGTTGAGCGTCGTCGTCTTACCGGTGCCGGTGCCGCCGGAGATGAGGATGTTCAGCTTCCCCTTCACGCACGCGGCGAGGAATTGGCCGGCCTTCGGCGTGACCGTCCCGAACGAGATGAGGTCGTTCATCGTGTACGGGTCGCGGGAGAACTTCCGGATCGTCAGCGTCGGGCCCTTGAGCGCGAGTGGCGGGATGATCGCGTTCACGCGCGAGCCGTCGGGCAGGCGCGCGTCGACCATCGGCGACGACTCGTCGACGCGACGGCCGATCGTGGAGACGATCTTGTCGATGATGCGGAGGAGATGGGCGTTGTCGGCGAAGGCCGCCGGCGTCCGCTCGATCTTGCCGAGCCGCTCGACGTAGATGCGGTCGAAGTTGTTGACCATGACCTCTGTGACGGAGTCGTCGCGGAGGAACGGCTCGAGCGGGCCGTAGCCGAGGATGTCGTCGGTGATCTCGCGGATGATCTGGCGCCGCTCCTCGCGGGTCAGCGGCGTCCGGTCGAGCACGAGCTGCTCGGTCACCGAGCGCGTGACGCGCTCGGAGAGATCCCCGGTCGCCTGGCTCTTGAAGAGCTCCGGACCAAGCGTCTGGATGCACGCGTGGTGGATGCGGGTCTTGAGCTCGGAGTAGGGGTCCGATCCAGCCGTCGATTGGGGCGCCGTCTCGCCGGACGGCGCCCCGATCACGTCTGTGGTGAAGCCACCAGCCGCACCGTTGCTGGTCTTCAGCCGGTCGTGGAGACCCATGGCTAGCTCCTCGCGAACGCCGGCAGGAGGCGACGCTGCTTCTTCGCAGCCTCCTCCACCGGGAAGAGGTTCTTCGCCATGCTCCGGATCGCACGCGACACGTCCGCGCCCTCTTCATCGAGGACCACGGGCTTGCCACGGTTCACCGCGAGCGGCACGGCACGGTCGGAGGGAACCTCGAAACGCACCTTCATCCCGAGCGCACTCTCGACCTCGTTCTGCTTCATTCCGACTTTCGAGTTGGAACGGTTGAGGACGATCCGAATGCGCTGCTTCGGGAACGAGAGCAGCTCCAGCGTCTGCAGTGCCAGGCGCAGGTTCTTCAGCGTCGGCACGTCCAGCGAGCTCAGCAGGAGCAGCTCGTCGGTGCGGTCGAGCGTCGCCAGCATCGGACCATGGAAGAACGGCGACGTGTCGACGACGATGCAGTCGTACGACTCACGCGCGACTTCCAGGAGCCGACCAAGCTTCGCCTCGGTCACGAGCTCCGCGTCCTCGGGGCGCAGAGGCGCCGGGAGGATGTCGAGGCCCGAGATGTGCTTCGTCGTGTAGCCGGCGAGCTTCTCGGTGTCGAGCTCACCCGGAGCGACGACCAGGTCGTAGATCGTCTTCTCCGGCTCGATGCCGAGCATGATCGCGGCGTCCCCGAACTGCAGGTCGAGGTCGAGCAGCAGCGTCTTTCGCTGCTCGAACTTCGCGAGCGCGGCGGCGAGGTTGGTCGCGGTGACGGTTTTGCCCGTCCCGCCCTTCGGCGAGAAGACCGTGACGATCTTCCCGTGCCGGCCTCCACCTGCGGGGTGAGCCTGACGCGTCGTGTGCGTCGCCTTGCGAATCGCGAAGACGACGTTCTCGACGAGCTGCGGGAGCAGCAGGACGTCTGCCACCTCGGAGTCGAGGGCTTCCTCGAGCATCCGAGAGGACCCGCTCGAAGCGACGACGAGCACCGGAGCGCGAGTGTGCTCGCGGATCGCTGCCAGTTCGTCTGCGGGCAGGCTCGCGCTCCGGGTCGCATGGAGGACAGCGTCCAGGTGGCCGCCCGCCAACGCCGCAGCGCCGTCGGCGACGGTCCCGCTCGCGCCGACGAGTTCGATCTCAGGATGACCTGCGAGCGATTCGCGGAGCTTCTCGAAGCCCTCGCAGGCTCCGGTAGCGAAGACCCGCACCCGCTCGCGCTGAGTTGTCTCAGAAGTAGTCATCGCGTTACCTCGTCCTGAACAGCGTCTCGGTGTCGTCGACGCTGCGCGGACTGTTCGTCGCATTCGACGGCGGCCGCAACAGCAGCGACAGCGCGCCCCACTTCCGGCCCCAGTAGATCTTCTGCATCTGGGAGTCGGTTGCCCGTAGCTGCACCGAGAAGGAGTCCTGAGGACCCCCGAGCTTCGCGGTCGTGGCCGGGTCTGCGGCAGCCTTGAGCACGAGCAGGTTCCGCACGATCACCTTGCTGACGTGCGTACAGGTCGAGCACTCGGGATGCTGCCAGGTGAGGAGCACATCGATGTGATCGCCGTCCTTGAGCGTTCCGGCGAGCAGCTCGTTCGCATCCCCGGACAGCTGCATCGCACGGTCCGTGCCCTTCAGCTGCGCGCGGATACCGAGCTCGGTCGAGTTGCCGAACCGGAGCGCGGTCACCTGCTCGCCGCGATAGATCTGCTGGGTCGCGACGAGATTGTCGAGCTGACTGCTCTTGGAGATAGCTCCGGGCACAACTGTGCGGTGCGGAACGGTCTCCGTCTTGAGATAGTGCCCCCCGACGACCTCCGAGCCGGTCGTACCGGCAGGAATATCGCGAGCGGCCACGAGCACGCTGACGTTGCTCTCTCCGTGCTGCACGTGGCGCTTGTAGTTCGCCACGTAGAAGATCGTCAGCAGGCCCGCGAATGCGGCCAAAACGACCGCAATTCCGATGTTCTTTACGCGGTAGGTCATCGATCTCTTTTCCTTGGTCGGGGCCTATTTGATGAGTTGAATCGACTTCACACCGAAATTGCTTGAGCCCTGCCCACCCGAACTCGGCAGGATGCCCTGGGCGATGTACTCGGTGAAGTAGCCGTACAGTGTGGCGTTGTTGCCCTGGATGTTTCCGACCTGGGTCAGGTGGAAGCCAACCCAGCCGATGATGTTGTACTGCGCGTTCGATCCGTTTCCGGTCAGGGTGTCGAAGACGGGGAAGAGGAGGACCGAGCCGACCCGGTTCTGAAGCGCACCCGAGACGTTGCTCGAGTTGAACTTCGCGCCCGGATCCGAGTCGTACTTGCCGAGCGGCAGGTAGCTGTTGTACCCGTACTGGATCCAGTCGCCCAGCTCCTTCGATCCGGTGTTTCCCTTGCTGTTGGCGAGGTCGAGCATCCCGAAGGCGCCAGGCGCGCCCATCTTGTCGAAGTCGAGCTGGGTCGGGACGTTGAAGGTCGGAAGCTTCTGCGAGTCGTTGCAGTTCTTGATCAAGTCGTGGTTGCACGAGACGACCATCGGCGCGACGTAGCGCGCTTTGTTCGGAGTACCGACGATCGCGGTGGCTTTCGCGCCGACGTCGACGACGCTGACGCCGAGCACGGTGCTGAAGAATCCGGGCTCCTGCTTCTTGGCGGCGACCGAAATGGTGTCGTTGCCGACGTTCGTCGAGGTGATGGTCACGTCTCCGCCGGCCACGGCGCCGCCGTTCTTGTTGGCGTAGTCGAGCGCCATGTTGAAGGCCGCCCCGGGCGTATCCGGCAGGGCCTGCGCGCCGGCGAGGGCGGCTGCGTCGGCGGTCGCTTGCAGTTGACGCTTCGACCGGAACCACGCGCCGACGTCGAGGACCAACGCGGACATGCCGAGCAGCACGGTCAAGGCGATGACGGTCAGGACGATGACCTGACCCCGTTCGTTTCCTGTCCTGCTCATTCCACTCGCTCCTTCATGACCGTATGGAGGTTCCCGCTCTTGACCACCACTCCGAAGAGGTCGATCGAGTACGGGTACTGGACGTCGACCGTGACGTCGGAGCCGATCGTCCATGCGGACGAACAACTCACGATCAGCTTCGACTGGTCGAGGTCACCGGCGGAGGAGCGAACTTGGTTCGTGCAGGCACCGACGGGATCGGAGGAGTTGCGCGAGACCGCGGCTTGGCGGGCGCCGGCGCGGGCGGCGTCGGTGACCGTCACGTAGTTGTTGAACGCGATCCCGAACTGCATGATCCCGAACAGCAGAACCACGAGGATCGGCAGGACGATGGCGAACTCCGTCATCGTCTGTCCTTGCTCTCTCGTGATGTCTGTTCTCTTCTTCATTCCTGCTCCCTCGGTGGAAACCGCGGGGCCCTCGCCGCTCGTGGAGGGCCCCGCGGGTGCGGCCAAGCTGCTTACGGGAACAGCTTCGCCACGCTTGTGATCAAGCCGGCGGCCGTGCCGCCGAGTCCAGAAAAGAGCAAAACGAGGCCAGGGATCAGCACGACGAGGACGATGGCGTACTCCGCCGACGTCTGTCCTGACTCGACCGTGAACTCGTGAAGCCGGTCGATCACGTTGCGCATGCTGGTGGACACGTTTCGTTCTCTCTTTCTTACTGGGGTCTACTACGAGCCAGGCAGAACCTTGGCGACGTTGTTGATCGCGTTCGAAATGCCGCCTGAGAGTGCCGTGAAGGCCACAATCACGGCGAGGCAGATCACTGCCAGAACGACGCCGTACTCGGCCATCGTCTGACCCTCCTCACGCACGAAGCGCGCGCGGAGATAGGTGTACAGATCCGTGAAGGTCACGATGGATTCACCTCCTTCGAAGCTGCGGGCGCGCCGTTGGGCACGCAAAGCGAAAGCGGCTCCATTTGCTTGCTGAGTGATCGACTCGAAATCAAGGCGAGGCTGACTGACAACTTGCTGGCGTCCTTTCCCGTTAAGGCGTGCCGCTCGCCCGATTTGGTCAATCTGCGCCGATCATCGTCGTGCGAAGCGGTGCGCTTATCCCTCTAGTTGGTGATTCGTGCGGACGCTCCCCCGATCGGGGGAGTACGCGGCTTGCACATGCCCCCCGCAGCGGGTGAGGACCAAGAGAAAGAGCGTCGCGCGATCGTGCTGCGCGACGCTCTGATTCCTTGTCGCCCTGCTTACGCGCCGGGAAGGACCGACGCGACGTTGTTGATCGCGTTCGAGATACCGCCTGAGAGTGCCGTGAAGGCCACAATCACGGCGAGACAGATCACGGCCAGGACGACGCCGTACTCGGCCATCGTCTGACCCTCCTCACGCACGAAGCGCGCGCGGAGATAGGTGTACAGGTTGGTGAAGGTCATTTTCACCCCCTTCCGCACGAGGGCAGGGTCTTGGTCTTTGTCTTTCGCGGGTTCGGGCGTGAGTCCGCAGCCCGACCGACTCATCGTCTCGCGCGCGGAGCGGCGCGCATCCCTCGACCTGGTGATTCGCCCGCACACTCCCTCGATCGGGGGAACGGGACATCCGCGCACGCGGCGATACGGGCTTACGCACCGTAAAACAGGCTGCGGATGTCAGCCGCCGAATCCGCGCCCGTGTGGCGGCCTGGGCGCTCGAAGCAAGGAGCTGCGAACGCTATGCCACAACGGAGATTCTTCAGGAGAGACAGTTGGGAGTTCGGCCACGACTCGGCTGCTGATGAGCAGCCGCTCGCCGAACCTCGCAAGCGCCGCACAGCGACGACTGTCGCGTACGCGGCTCTGTTCTTCGCAGGCGCGACGTTCACCGCGGTTGCCGGTGATCGATTTGCGCAGATGAGCGCACAGGACCCGAGCACCGCGGCTTCGGCCGCGGCCGACTCGACCTCGACCGACACGACCTCGACCGACACGACCACTGACGCGACGACGACGACCACCGCCGACGCGGCACTCGCCGCGCCGAGGGCCGAAGC
>JBASRJ010000239.1:0-4051 GCA_049273785.1 Gaiellaceae bacterium
GAGCTCGACCGTGTCCCAGGTGGACTGCGCGCCCGCGTGCACGGCGACGGCGAGCCGCCCTCGGCATGCCTCGACGAAGAGCTCTGCCGCGCGCATCCGCTGCTCCACGCTAAGCAGGAACCCCTCCCCGGTCGTCCCTAGCGCCAGAAGCCCGTCGAGGCCGCCCGCGGCGAGAAAGTCGGCATAAGGGGCGAATGCGTCCTCGTCGAGCGCCTCTCCCCCGTCACGGAGGGGCGTCACCGCCGCGGCCAGGGCGCCTCGCAGCATGCGAAGAACTCTATTCTCGCGCCGTGAGCGCACTGCGAGTCGAGCGGGACGGCCACCTCCTGCGGGTCACGCTCGCGAAACCGGAGCGCCGAAACGCGTTCGATGCGGCCCTGATCCAGGAGCTCGCCGATGCGTTCGCCGACGTCGGTGACGCACGCGCCGTCGTACTGGCGGGTGAGGGCGAAAGCTTCTGCGCCGGCGCGGACGTCGAGTGGCAGCGCAGCGCGATCGACCTCTCCTACGACGAGAACGTCGAGGACGCGCAACGGCTCTACCGGATGTGCCTGACGATCGACCGCTGCCCCGCGCCGGTCGTCGCGCGGGTGCAGGGCTACGCGCTCGGCGGCGGCTCGGGCCTCGTCGCCTGCGCGGACGTCGCGATCGCTGCGCCCGATGCGACCTTCGGCTTCTCGGAGGTCAAGCTCGGGATCGTCCCGGCGGTGATCTCGCCGTTCGTCCTCCCGAAGATCGGAGCGCACGCGCGCCGGTACTTCCTCACCGGCGAGCGCTTCGACGCGGGGACCGCACTGCGGATCGGGCTGGTGCACGAAGTTGCCGGCGACCTGGACGAGGCGGTCGCGCGCGTCGTCGGCGAGCTGCTGACATCCGGCCCCCAGGCGGTGCGTGAGGCGAAACGCCTGATCCGGGACCGCCCCGACGGCCAGGCGACCGCGGAGACGGCCGCGCGCCTTCGCGCCGGTGAGGAGGGCCAGGAGGGCCTGCGGGCGTTCCTCGAGCGGCGCGACGCGAACTGGCGGGAGTGAGCTAACAAGGCCCGCTAGCCTCAGGCCGTGCGCAGATTGCTCCTGCTCGTCGGCGCAATCGTCTTCGTCGACACGATGTTCTTCGCGGTGCTCGCACCGCTGCTCCCGCACTACGTCCACACGCTCGGATTGTCGAAGGCGGGAGCAGGCGTGCTCGCGGCGATGTACCCGGCCGGCGCGCTCGTCGCGGGGATTCCGAGCGGGATCGCGGCGGCCCGGCTCGGGGTCAAGCCGACCGTGCTCATCGGTCTCACCTTGCTCGCTGCCACGACTGTTGCCTTTGGCCTCTCGCATTCTGCGTGGGCGCTCGACACCGCCCGTTTCGTCCAGGGAGCGTCGAGTGGGTTCTCGTGGACCGGCGGTCTCGCCTGGCTCGTCGCCGCGGCTCCAGCGGGAAAGCGCGGGCAACTGATCGGTGCTGCCTTCGGGGTGGCGATCGCCGGGTCGATGTTCGGCCCCGTCCTCGGCGGCGTCGCGTCGTACACCGGCACCGGCCCGGCGTTCGGAACCGTGGCCGCGCTTGCGCTCGTCCTCGCCGCAGCAGCGTGGGCGATGCCCTCGGCGGCGCCCACCGAGCCTCAGCCGCTGCGGATGCTGTTCCGCGCATTGACGAGGCGGAAGATCCAGATCGGAGTCTGGCTCACCCTGCTCCCCGCGTTGCTGTTCGGGACCCTGACGGTGCTCGCGCCGCTCCGTCTCTCAGCGCTCGGGTGGGGTGCGGCCGCGGTCGCTGCGACTTACGCCGTCAGCTCGGGACTCGAGGCCGCGTGGGCGCCTGTGCTCGGTCGCGCATCGGATCGATACGGGAGGTTCCTCCCGGTGCGAGCTGCCCTCGTCAGCTCGGCGATCGTCGCAGCTCTCCTTCCCTGGCCCCGGAACGCCTGGTTGCTCGCGCTCGTCGTCGTCTGCGGCGGTTTCGCCTTCGGGAGCTTCTGGACGCCGGCGCTCTCGATCGTCACGGACGAGGCCGAGCGGTTCGGGCTCGATTACGGCTACGCGTTCGCCCTCGTCAACATCGCCTGGGCGCCCGGACAGGCCGGTGGGTCCGCGATCGGCGGCGCGCTCGCCTCGGCAACCAGCGACGCCGTTCCCTACCTCGGGCTCGCAGCGTTGTGCGTGCTGACGCTGATCGCGCTCGCGCGCCACCGGGACGCGCCGGCGTCGCTCGCGGCGCAGGCCGGCTCAAGCGTGAAGTGACGTTAACCCTCTAGCGCGGCCCGAGCTGGACTGCCTCGCCGCTCTCGGCCGAGCGATAGAGCGCGTGGATGACACGCGCCTGCGCGACAGCGTCGGCCCGGCCGAGCAACGGCTGCGCGTCACCGCGAATTGCGGCGGCGAAGTTCTCCAGTTGCAACTGGTACCGATCCGCGTCCGCGACGTCGATCCGTTCACCGTTCAGCTCCAGGTGCGGATCGCGACAAAGCCAGGGCTCCGGCACGAACACCGTGCCCTCCGACCCGATCGCCTCGAGGCCGCTGTGGTAGGGCAGGTCGAATGCGCAGTGGAATTCCGCGAGCACCCCGCCGGGAAATTCGAGCAGTCCGGCGAACCGGATGTCCACACCGGTCTCGCCGAGCACCTGCCGCCCGACGACGAGCTCCGGCTCGCCTGCAACGAGCCGCGCGCCGCTGATGCAATAGCAGCCGAGATCCATCAGCGCGCCCCCGTCGAGCTCCGGACGCAGGCGCACGTTGTCGGCATCCTCGAGCGTGAAGCTGAATGCCGTGCGGATCTGCCGGAGCTCACCGATCCGTCCCGACAGGATCAGCTCGTGCAGCGCGTGCGTCTGGAGATGGTGGCGGTACATGAACGCCTCCATGACAACGCGTCCGTTGTCTCCCGCAGCGTCGAATGCACGCTCGACCTCTCGCGGTCGCCGGTCGAATGGCTTCTCGACGAGCACGTGCTTGCCGGCCTCGACCGCCCGGACCGTCCAATCGACGTGCATCGAGTTCGGCAGCGAGACGTACACGGCGTCGACGTCCGGATCCTCCAGCAGCGCGTCGTAGCTGCCGTGTGCCTTCGGGATGCCGTGCTCCTGCGCATAGGCGAGGGCGCGGGCGGTGTCCCGGCTGGCGACGGCGACGACCTCGACGCTGTCCGACTCGTGCGCGCCCGAGAGGATCGCGTCGTTGATCCTCGCCGTCGAGATGAGGCCCAGTCGCATGGAGCCGTCATTTACCCTGCTGAGCGTGAAGGTGCAAGAGCTGGGCCGAGGTTTGTGGCGCTGGGCGGCGCCCCATCCTGACTGGGAGCCGCCCAAGGAGAAGGACAGCCCCGCCGACTGGCCCGAGCTCGTGGGCTCGGTCGCGTACGACTGCGGGGACACACTCGTCCTCGTCGACCCGCTCGTGCCGGACGACGGCTGGGCCGAGCTCGACCGGCTCGCGCGCGACCGCAAGGTGCGCGTGCTGACCACGATCGCGTGGCACCGGCGCAGCCGGGGTGCCGTCGTCGAGCGGTACGGCGGAGTCGTGTCGAACGCGCGAGCGACGCTGCCGGACGGCGTCGAGCTGATCACGATCGAAGGCGCACGCGAGCACATGGTCTGGATCTCAGAGCACGGCGCGCTCGTTCCAGGCGACCGCCTCCTCGGTGACGGCGATCCGCTGCGCGTTTGCCCGGACTCCTGGATGCGCTACCTCAAGGGCTTCACGGGCGTGGAGCTGCGGCGCGAGCTGCGAAAGCTGCTCGACCTACCCGTGCGGATGATCCTGACCTCGCACGGCGAGCCCGTGCTGCACGACGCTCGTGCCGCGCTCGAGGGCGCGCTGGCGGAATGAGCGCGGTCGCGTCGATCGAGCGCGAGCTGCGTGCCGGCGTTGCGGCCGACGTCGTCGCGCCGACCGCGCAGTACCTCGCCGACGAGACGGAGGGCCGCGGCATCCGTGGTCGCGCTGATGCGGTCGCGCTCCCGAAGACGGCGGAGGAGGTCGCGGAAGTCGTGACGTGGTGCTACGAGCACGACGTGCCGGTCGTCCCCCGTGGAGGCGGCACCGGGTACGCGGCGGGCGCGGTGC
>JBASRJ010000242.1:0-4461 GCA_049273785.1 Gaiellaceae bacterium
GGCCAAGCACGCCCCATGTCGTCGCGCCGAGCGCGGCCGCGGCGACGAGCGGCCGCACGTGCCGCCGCAACGCGTCGCTGAGCGACAGCCCTGCGATGAAGACCAGCCCGTGCGCGGGCGGGACGAACGTCGGCAGATTGTGGAGCCGGTAGGTGTAGACGCCCCAGAGGATCGATCCGGTCAGCTCGGCGAGCGTGGCGGCGCAGATCACGACCGCGACCTGCGCGCGCCGCTCCACCGGCAACGTGCGGGCGGCGAGGACGAGCGCGATCCAGGTCAGGCCGCCGAGCGCGAACTGCTCGTGCAGCGTGACCTGCGTGTCGACGGCGAGCAGCGCGGCGAGATACGCCGCGATGACCGTGGCACGTTTCACCCGCGGAATTGCACGTCGTGCCAGGACGGCACGGGCGCGAGCTCGAGCAGCGCTCGGCCTCCGCCCGGGTCGCGGTAGCCGAAATCGGCTGCGGCGTCGTCCCACGCGACCTCCAGGAGGCCTTCCTTGACGCGGTGGTCGAGCCATGCGCCGCGGAAGACGAGCTTCTTCAGCCAGTACACGAGCGATTCGCCGCCGATCACGGACACGCGTTCCCAATGACGGACGACGTACTGGCCGAGGCCCGAACGCGGGCTGTCGATCCAGTCGCGTTCGACGAGCTCGACGAGATCGGCCGTCTCGTCCTCGTCCAGCTCGTTGTCGGCGACGAGACCGAGCTTCACCGCCGCGGCGGTCACACGTTCCTCGAAATCCGACGAGTTGAAGCCGAAGCGGCAGCCGAGGTACTCGACGATGTAGTCCTCGCCCGACACGTAGTTCGCCTCGGTGGCCACCCGCCGAGGATACCCCGCCGATAGGCTCGCACCGTGAGTCTCCGGTACCTGACGGCATCGGTCGCGGTCACGGCGATCGTGGTCGTAACGGTCTGGCTGACGAATCTTTCGTTTCAGCGCGCGATCCTGCTCGCGCCCGTGCTCGTCCTCGGCCTCGCCGCCGCGGCAGGCCTCGCAGTGTTCTGGGGACGCGTCGGCTGGGAGTCGCTGCGGAAGAGTCGCCGGCCACGGCTCGTCGTCGCAGCTGCGATTGCGTTCCTCGGCCTGCTCGTCCTGCTGACCGTGCTCGGGGTCAAGCTCCCGCACGAGTAAGGATGTCCTGCAGGGCGCTCGCGAGCGCTTCGAGATCGGCGTCGTCGTTGTAGCCCTGGAACGACGGACGGATGAGGCCGTCGAAGACCGGGATCTCGATGCTGTGCTCGTCGTAGAGACGCTCCTGCAGGTCCTCGGATACACCGTCCGGCAGCCGCATCGAGACCATCTGCAGTCCGGGCGGGCCGAGCGCCTCGAGCCCGAGGCGCTGCGGAGCCCGCGTCGCCAACGCGCGGCACCGTTCGCGCACGGCGTCCCAGTCGTGTGCAGCGAGCCACTCGATCGCGGCCGGCACCGTCAGGTACGCGGCCGGGTCCCGCGTCCCCTGCTTTTGGTGGCGGGTCAGGAACGTCCCGTCGTCGCCGTGGCCCCAGCTGACCACCAGCGTCGGCACCTCGGGCTGCAGCTCGCGTCGAACATAGAGAAATCCCGCACCTTTCGGAGCGCACAGCCACTTGTGGCAGTTGCCCGCGTAGTAGTCCACGTCGAGGGACGAGAGGTCGAGCGGCAGCTGGCCGGGGACATGGGCGCCGTCGACGATCGTCGCGATTCGACGCTCGCGCGCGCGGTTGCAGAGCTCCTCCACGGGGAGACGCAGCGCCGTCTGGGACGTGACGTGACTGATGAAGAGCGCGCGCGTGCGGTCCGTGACGGCGCCCCAGATCTCCTCGACGACCTGCTCGTCGCTTTCGATCGGCAACGTCACGGGCGTGCGCACGTACCGTGCCGGCGCGTGCGCGCAGACATGCTTCCAGGTCAGGTCGAGCGCGCCGTACTCGAGATTCGTGCTCAACACTTCGTCGCCGGCCTGGAGATCGAGCGCCCAGGCGGCGATGTTCACGCCGGCGGTCGCGTTCGGCACGAACACCAGATCGTCCGGATCGGCCCCGACGTATTCGCCGAGGGTCTCACGCGCCTCGGCGAGCAAGCCCTCGAGTCGTCGCGCGAGGAACTCGACAGGCCGGCGTTCCAGCTCGAGCTGCCACTCCTGGTAGCGCGCGACGACGTCGCGCGGACAGGCGCCGAACGAGCCGTGGTTGAGGAACACCACGCCGGGATCGAGCATGAATTCGTCACGAATCTGTGCCGGCTTCGTCACGGCGTGAGTAAACCAAGGCACGCGCCACGGTTGGCGCTGGGGAAACCTCCCGGTTTCCCCAGACCCCTTCCACCGGTCCGCTTCGCGGACAGACGCTGAGCGTCCGTCCGATGCCCTCCGTACGGTGATCGCGCGATGCAACAGGGCAACTGGACGATCCGTCCGTGCCCGCACCGGCAGTCGAGCGTCCTCGCCAGGGAGCTCGGCATCAGCGAGATCACGGCCAGCGTGCTCGTCCGGCGCGGATACGGCGACCCCGACGAGGCACGGGCCTTTCTGGCCGGCGAGCAGCCGCTCCACGATCCGTTCCTGCTCGGAGACATGGCGGTCGCGGTCGAGCGAATCCGGGCGGCGATCGCGTGCGGGAAGCGAATCTGCGTCCACGGCGACTACGACGCGGACGGCATCTGCGCGACGGCACTCGCCGTGCTCGTCCTACGGGAGGCCGGGGCGGAGGTCGAGTGGCACCTGCCGTCGCGCTTCGACGAGGGCTACGGGGTCCATCGGGAGACGCTGACGCGGCTCGCCAACGAAGGCTGCGGTCTCGTCCTTACCGTCGACTGCGGGATCACCGCGGTCGCGGAGGTGAGCGAGGCGACGCGCCTCGGGCTCGAGGTGATCGTCACGGATCACCACCGTCCGGCGGACGAGCTGCCGGAGTGTCCGACCGTCGCCACTCGTCCGTCCGCGTATCCGTTTCCGGAGCTGTGCGGCACCGGTGTCGTCTACAAGCTCGGTCAGGCGCTCTTAGGCACCGACTCCGACGCGTTGAGACGCCATCTCGACCTCGTGGCGGTGGCGACGATCGCGGACGTCGTTCCGCTCGTCGACGAAAACCGCTCGCTCGCGATCGCGGGTCTTCGCGCCCTGGCGCGCACGCAGAAGCCTGGGTTGCAGGCCTTGATGCGGGTGGCGCGCGTCGACCCGGCGATCGTCGATACGGGGGCCGTCGGTTTTCGGCTCGCGCCGCGCATCAACGCAGCGGGACGGCTGGGCCATCCGCGCGTCGCGCTCGAGCTCTTGCTGACCGACGACCGCGACGAGGCGCGCTCGCTTGCGGACCGCCTCGAGGAGCTGAACCGCGACCGGCAGGCCGTCGAGGAACGGATCCTCCGGGCTGCGATCCAGCAGGTCGAGGAGTTGCCGGAGGCGAAGCAGCGCCGACGCGCGTACGTCCTCTGGGGTGAGGACTGGCACGAGGGCGTCATCGGGATCGTCGCGTCGCGGCTGGTCGAGCGTTACCACCGGCCCGTCGTGCTGATCGCCGGCGGGGATGGGTCGTGGAAGGGATCGGGAAGATCGACCCCGTCGTTCGACCTGCACGCAGCGCTGGGCACGTGCGCGCAGTTCCTCGAGCGCTTCGGCGGTCACCGTGCCGCTGCGGGACTGTCGATCGTCCCGGAGCGGGTCGAGGCGTTCGCGGACGCGTTCGCTGCGCACGCCGAAGGGCTGGTCGCCGAGGAGGATCTCGTCCCGACCACCGCCGTCGACGCCGTGCTCCCCCGCGGCACGAAACCGACGCTCGAGCTGTGCGCGGAGCTACGGCGGCTCGCGCCGTTCGGGCTCGGCAATCCCCAGGTCACGCTGCTTGCACCGGCGTGCGAGGTTGCCGACCTCGCGACCGTCGGCGACGGCAAGCACCTGCGTTTCCGCGTGCGCCGCGACGGGTTCGACGCGGGCAGCGCGATTGCGTTTGGCCAGGGAACGCAGCTCGACCGCTTCCGCCGTATCGGCCGTTACGACGTCGCGTTCCGGCTCGAGGAGAACCACTGGAACGGAACCGTTGCGCCGCAGCTCGTGATCCGGCGCGTGTTCGACGCGGACGACCGCTTCGAGGAGGTGTACGCGTGGTTGCGCGGCCAGTGGCGGGCCGACCAGCGCGACGCGCTCGCGCAGGCGATCTTCGACGAGCTGGAAGTGGAGGGCGGCGGCCCGCGGCGGCACCCACTCGAGTCCGAGACGTTTCGCGCGACGCTCGCCGAGCCTGCCCTGGTGGAGGCGGCCTAGGGCTTGCGCGCAGCGAAGATCGCCCAGCCGAGAAGCTCGCGGCCCCAGCGCAGATAGTGGTCCCGGTTCGTCTCGTGCCGCTGCCGGATCTCGGGTGCGTCCGGATCGTCGGGGTTCGCAGCGAGCCACTCTTCGAGCGCGCGCCAGTGCAATGACTCGTAGCGGTCCCAGTCGTCCTCCGACGAAGCGATCAGCGTGTCGGGCGTGAGCCCGGC
>JBASRJ010000008.1:0-3305 GCA_049273785.1 Gaiellaceae bacterium
AGCCCGTGCTCGCCGGCGGTGACGTGCCTGCCACGCGACGCGCGGCCGAGGACCACCCGGCCTTCATCACGAACCACGAGATCGCGATCCTCAACGTCTTCACGGGCTTCGTCGGGTTGCTGGCGGCGGTCACGCTTGCGATCCACGGCAACGCCAACGGCGACAACGCCGAGATCCGCGCCGCCGCCTACATCATGCTGTTCGCGTTCACGTACCTTTGGGTCGCGTACAACCAGTTCACGGACGTGAACGGGCACGCCTTCGGCTGGTACTGCCTGTTCGTGGCGATCACGGCGGTCGTGGCGGGGATCTACGCGTTCTCGAACGCCGACGGCAACGACGCGACCGTCTACCTCGGCTTCGACTGGATCGCGTGGGCCATCCTCTGGTTCATGTTCTTCGTGCTGCTTGCGCTGGAGCGGCCGATCGCCCGCATCACCGGCTACGTCGCGATCCTCGAGGGGATCGGGACCTCGTGGGTGTTCGCGCTCCTGCTGCTGCAGGACGAGCTGTCGTTCTAGGAGCTCGCTAGCGCCGGGCGCCGCCGACGGTGTAGGCGTGCGCGCCGGCGCCGGCGAGCTTGCCGCCCTGGACGATCAGGTACTCCTCGCGGATCGGACGGTCCTCGAAGAAGCACTCGAGGATCTCGCGCGTCCCGGCGGCGTAGCGCGCCTGCGCCGAGAGGCTCGAGCCGGACATGTGCGGCGTCATGCCGTGCCACGGCATCGTGCGCCACGGATGATCCGGCGGGGCCGGCTGGGGATACCAGACGTCGCCCGCATAGCCGGCGAGCTGGCCGCTCTCGCTCGCCCGGACGACCGCGTCGCGATCGCAGATCTTGCCGCGGGCGGTGTTCACGAGGTAGGCCCCGTGCTTCATCTGGCCGATCAGCTCGTCGTCGAACAGGCCCTCGGTCCCGGGATGCAGCGGGGCGTTGATCGTCACGACGTCGCAGACGCGCACGAGCGACTCGGTCGACTCGTGGTACGTGAGGTCCAGCTCGCGCTCGACCTCCGCCGGGAGGCGGTGCTGATCGGTGTAGTGCAGCCCGACGTCGAAGGGGGCGAGCCGCCGCAGCACGGCGGCGCCGATGCGCCCGGCGCCGACGGTGCCGACCTGCATGCCCTCGAGGTCGTAGGAGCGCGAGACGCAGTCGGCGATGTTCCAGCCGCCGTCGAGCACCCAGCGATGCGACGGCAGGTAGTTGCGCACGAGCGTGAGGATCATCATCACGACGTGCTCGGAGACGCTGATGCTGTTGCTGTACGTGACCTCGGCGACGGTGACGCCGTGCTCGATCGCGGCGTCGAGGTCGACGTGGTCCGAGCCGATCCCGGCCGTCACCGCCAGCTTCAGCTTCGGCGCCTTCGCGATCCGCTCCGCCGTCAGGTACGCCGGCCAGAACGGCTGCGAGATCACCACGTCCGCGTCGGGCAGCTCGCGCTCGAAGGCCGAGTCGGGCCCGTCCTTGTCGGAGGTCACCGTGAAGCGGTGACCGGCGCCTTCGAGGAAGCGGCGCAGCCCCAGCTCGCCCGAGACGCAGCCGAGCAGCTCGCCCGGCCTGAAGTCGATGCGTCTGGGGGTCGGCGTCGTGAACCCGCCGGGGTAGCGTTCGATCGTGGGGATCTCGTCGCGCGGATAGGCGGGCGGATACCCGTCGACGGGATCGTCGTACAGCACGCAGAGGACGTGTGCCATGTCGTCCCTCCTTCCTGCAACCGTGGCGTGCCGGCCCCGGGCGGACTCCCAGCTTACGCCTCCAGGTTGGGCGCTGAAAGCCTCTCCCGCGGACCTGGCGCCGGCGCCTTCCAGAAACGGGCGGATCGTGACGGCGCGCGTGCGGCGCCCGTCATTGATGGCGCCTGCCCACTCGTCCCGACGGCGTGAGACTTACCACACCGGGTATCCGGGACTCGCGCTGCGTTCGATCGCAGCAGCCGCCCAGGTGGAATGGAGGTGCACGATGCCGCGCTCATCGGTGGTCGGATGGTTGTCGAAGCGAACGAGGACGGGCCTCCGAGAGATGCCGTCGAATGCGGCTTGGATGGTGTCCCGCGCCCTCCGGCCTGCTGGGACGGTCGGGTCGGCGACGGAGTCGGCCGCGACAGGAGCCCTCGACCGCGGGCGGAAGATGCGGGCAGCCGTGGTCGAGGCCACGCCCGTCGGCGGGGATTCGATCGACGTCCGCATGAAGCGGGCGCGCGAGGCCGCCGAGCGCGCCCGGGAGGCCGAGGAGCAGGCGCTCGAGGCCGCGCAGGAGTCGAAGGATCGCGCCAATCGCGTGCGGCAGGTGAGCGAGCGTGGGCGCGCCCGCATCACCGAGACGGAGCGGGAGGCGGCCCGGCTCGTGAGACAGCGCGTCGCCGCCGCCCAGAAGGCCGCCGACGAGTCCGTCAAGCGCGAGCGCCGCGCGGCCGAGGCGGAGGCGGCCGAGGAGCGCGAGCAGGTGAAGGCCGAGATCGACGAGGAGCTCGAGGAGGCCGAGCGCGAGGCCGAGGCCTCCCAGCGCCGAGCCGAGGAGCTCGTCGCCGACGCGACGGAGAAGCTCGCCACGGCGAGAGGGCTCGCGGACGAGGCTGCCGACACCGCGCGCGGCGTCGCCGAGGAGGCGCACCAGCACGCGCGGCAGCTCGTCGACGACGCGGAGCAGCAGGCGAGCGAGGCCGACGCCCGGATCGTGGCGGCCGAGCAGCTCCGCGACCGCTCGGAGGCGACGGCGAAGCACGCGGCGCGCGAGCTGGCCCGCAATCCCACGAACGGCGGCCTCGAGTCCTACAAGAAGCCGGAGCTGATCGAGCTTGCGGCCAGCGTCGGCGTCGAGGGGCGGGCGAACATGACCAAGGACGAGCTGATCGACGCGATCGCGAGAGCGTCGCGTGCCAAGAGCTGACGGAGACGAGTCACCATGCGAGTCACCATGCGACCACCCTTCAAGCGAAAGAGTCGGCTGCAGCAGCTCCTCGCGAAGGTGAGGAAGGAGCTGCCCGACCGGCCGTCGGGCAAGGCGGTGAGGAACGGCTTGATCGCGGTCGGCGGCTTCACCGGCCTCACAGCCGGGAGCGCCGGCATCTCGTCGCTCAGGCGCCACCGCGAGGCGCAGGACGAGTCGTGAGGCTCGCGAGCGCCCGCCATGTCATCGGCTCCAGGGGCGCCTGATCGCCGGTGGCGTCGGCGGTCCGACGGCCTCGTCGTCAAGGCCTCGGTCCTCGCGCGCCTCCTGCGCATCCGGCTCCTGACGCTCGACGCGACCATCGTGGTCGTCCCCGCCGACGTGACGACGCTGTCCTCGGCGCCGCTCGACGTGC
>JBASRJ010000246.1:0-5009 GCA_049273785.1 Gaiellaceae bacterium
CGCGGGCGAGCTACGTGAGGCGCGCGTCGCGCGACCAGGCCGGTGGCTCGTAGGCGCGACCCGGGAGCCCTCCGACGAGGAAGAGCGTCGTCGGCGACTCGAGTGCATACGCCTCCCGATGGACCTCCGGCGCTGCCATGAGCACCTCACCCGCGCCGAGCTCAGTCTCCTCGCCGTCGCAGACGAAGCGCGCTCGTCCTTCGACTACGAGGTAGAGCTCCTCCTGGCCGTAGACGGCCTCGTCGTGCGGAACGATCAGCGGGCTGCCGGCGGACGCCGAGAACGCGTTGCAGCCGAACGACGTCAGCCCGAGGTAGCGCCGGACCGCGTGCGTCGTGCGGTCGCTGTCGGGCCAGCGCTCGGCGAACTCCTCCCAGCGCTTCGCAGCTGCCGGATCGCTTTGCCGGCGAGCTTCCCATTCTTGTTCCGGCGTGAGCTCGAGACCTGGTACCGGGATCTTGTCCGAACCGGGAATCTCAGTGAGCTTGGCCGTCCGCCACGCGCGTGCCACAGCGTCACAAGACGGGACGATCGCTGCCGCGTCTACGCTGCGCGGCGCAGGAACCGAAGAAGAGGACTGCCACTGCGCCGAGCGCGACGGCAAGCCGCCGTCGTGTTCTGAGCCGCGCCTCCTTTGCGATCTGGTCCTGGTAGGAAGAGAGAAGGTCTCCGACGTAGTCGAAGACCTCGAGGATTGCGATGCCAAGGTCGCCCTCGTTGGCGTCGGCCCAGCGCGGTTGGGAACGACCGCGCCTTACCACTTGGAGCGCCGGCCGCGGCGGCTCGTGTAGAGCAGCTTCGGTCGCGCGGACTTCAGCCCCGCCTGCTCGAACTGTTCGGTGTGGCCGAGGCGGCGGGCGACGTGGCTCGTCTCCGCCTGCTGCTCGGGGAGGACGAACGTGATCGCGGTGCCGTCGCGGCCTGCTCGGCCGGTGCGGCCGGTGCGATGGACGTAGCCCTTGTCCTCGTCCGGCGGATCGAAGTTGATCACGTGCGTGACGTCGTCGAGGTCGAGCCCGCGCGCTGCGACGTCGGTGGCGACGAGGGTCGTGACCTTGCCGCTCTCGAAACGCTCGAGCGAGCGCTCGCGTGCGCGCTGCGACATGTCGCCGTGCATCGCGACGGCGCTGACGCCTGCGCGGCCGAGCTTCTGGACGAGTCGGTCGGCGCCGCGCTTAGTGCGTACGAAGACGAGCGTGAGCCCGCCGGACGCGCGCAGGTGGTCGACGAGCGTGTCGACCTTCGTGTCGGTCGTGACCGAGACGAAGCGGTGCTCGGTCTCCCCAGGCTTGTTCGCGTTCAGCTCGGCCTCGAAGTGCGCCGGGCTGTTGGTGTAGGCGCGCGCGAGCTGGCCGACCTCTCCGTCGAGGGTGGCCGAGAAGAACATCGTCTGGCGATTCCTGGGCAGGCGGCGGACGATCCGGTCGACCTGCGGCTGGAAGCCCATGTCGAGCATCCGGTCGGCCTCGTCGAGGATGAACGTCCGGACGTGCGAGAGGTCGACGAGCCGGCGCTCTGCGAGATCCTGGAGGCGACCGGGAGTCGCGACGAGTATGTGCGCGTCCTTGACGCGCTTCGCCTGAGCGCCGATCGTGACACCGCCGTAGGCGGCGGCCACCTTGAGCCCCTTGGTGGGCGCGAGCGCCTCGAGCTCGTCCGTCACCTGGGCGGCCAGCTCACGGGTGGGCACGAGCACGAGCGCCGAAGGCCGCGGGTCGGTCGCGACCGTGCGCTCGACGATCGGGACGGCGAAAGCCAGCGTTTTGCCCGATCCGGTGGGCGACTTGGCGAGCACGTCGATCCCGGCGAGCGCGTCGGGAAGGACGAGCGCCTGGATCGGAAACGGCTCGGTGATGGAACGGTTCGCGAGCACACCGACGATGTCCGAGGACACGCCAAGCTCGCGGAAAGACTGGTGATGCATGTTGTTCGACTCCTTTACGAGTTCGAGACTTGCCTACCTCGAAACACCCGAAGGAGGAACGAGAAGCTCATCTCACCGGGCGGCGGAATTGCCGACCCGTGGGCTCACAGTAGCAGCGAGATGCGCTTTTAGCTCGCCCGGCGGAGCTCCGCCTCGATCGCCTGGTACGCGCTCGAAGCGGGGGTGAGCTTGCTGAGCGCGAGCTCGAGGACGTTGTCGCCTTCCTCCCGGCGGCCGTGGCGTCGGTGCGCGAGACCGAGGTTGGCCATGATCTGCGCCTCGTGCTCTTCGTCGCCGAGATCGTGGAGAGTCGACGCGGCTTCTTCGAACAGACCGATCGCCCAGCCGTCGTCGCCGGCGTGACTCAACGCGAGGGCCAGGTTGCTCTGAGTCAAAGCGGCGGCCTGTCGATCGTCGAGCGCGCGCAGGATCTCAAGCGCACGACGATGGCACTCCACAGCTTCGTCGTACCGACCGTCGCGGCGGTACTGGGTTCCAGCGGCATTGAGTCGAAGGGCTGTGCCCCGCGGGTCAGACGGCGGTAGACGCGAAGCGATCCGTGTGGTCGTCGAGTGCGCCGTGTCTATCAGCGCGCGCGTGGCGGAAGAGAAGGATGCGGCCGCGGTACGCCCGAGGGCCGAGGCTCGACGGCCAGCCGACGCGGACGCGACAACGCTCGAGCGGCGTGCCCCGCGGCGGATCCCGCGTTCGGCGTGTAACAACGTCTGCCGCGAGAGCGGCATTAACGCGGCTGCGATACGCGCGATGTCCGCCGCTCGACGGCCAACTGACGCGGACGCGACAACGCTCGAACGGCGTGCCCCGCGGATCCCGCGTTCGGCGTATAACAACGTCTGCCGCCAGAGAGGTAGCAATGCGGCGAAGAATGCGCGACTGCGCCCGCGCAGGCGTCTGACCCACACGCCGAGATGGCGTCGCATATCTGGCCAGAACGCGACGAATGCGACCACGGCGATCACGATCAGCAGAGCGGCCAGCAAGGCGAGGACAAATGCTCCAAAGCCAATCGCGACGAGCAAGCCGCCAACGAAAAGCGACATGGCCACCGTGGCTACGATGCGCCGCCGCAGCCTGGCCCCACCCGCGGAGCGCTCTCGGACGGGTCCCCAAAAGGCCTTGATCCGTTCGCTTGGATGCATCGGTCCGACCCCCCGGTCGTGAACCAACGCATTCTGCACCGTCGCGGCTCTTCCTGTGTCCCGTTCCGAGGCTCCCGCCCGCTCGGCCTCATCGGCCAATTGCGGCTACTGTGGCTCGACAGCAAAGTACGGGAAGGGATTACATGAGCACCCTCGTCCGTTTCACTCCGAAGTCGGTTACGACGGAGCAGTACGACCAGGTCATCCGCAAGCTCGACAAGTCCGGCGACTGGATGCCTGACGGGCTGGAGTACCACGTGGCGTTCGGTACGAACGGGAACGTTCGCGTCAGCGAGATCTGGGATTCGAAGGAGCAGTTCGACACATTCGGCAAGCGGCTGATGCCGCTGCTGGAGGAGTCCGGGATCGAGCTTTCAGGGCCGCCCGAGCTGATCGAGATCCACAACATCGAGAAGCGCTAGGTCGAACTGGAGGCCGGTCAAACCGCGGCCGGCCTCTTTCGTTTCCGGCTACCTTTCGTGTGGATCGCCGCCTCGCAGTCGTAGACTCGTCACATGGCGACCCGTGTCGTCGAGCGGCGCATCGTCACCGTTCTCTTCGCTGATCTCGTCGGTTTCACGTCACTCTCCGAACGGCTGGACGCCGAGGACGTGTCGCTGATCCAGGACTCGTACTTCGACGCCGTCCGCGAGACGATCGAGCGGCACGGCGGCGTTCTCGAGAAGTTCGTGGGCGACGCCGCGATGGCAGTCTTCGGCACGCCGCGCGTTCGCGATGACGACGCCGAGCGGGCGGTTCGCGCCGGCCTCGCGCTGGTCGCGGCTGTCAGCAGGCTCGGGGCGTCGCTCGGGCTCGAAGAAGGAGCGCTGCAGCTTCGAGTCGGTGTCAACAGCGGCGAGGCCGTGCACGGCGAAGCCACCGCAGACCGAGGTCCTGTCACGGGGGACACGGTCAACGTCGCGGCGCGGCTCCAGGCAGCGGCGAGCCCCGGATCGGTCGTTGCCGGCGAGGTGACCGCTCTGGCGGTCGCCGACGCAATCGAGCTCGAGCGCATCGGCGAGCTCGAGCTGAAGGGAAAGGCGGAAGCCATCCCGGCCTGGCAGGCGCTCGGCGTGTATCCCGAGCGTTCGCGTGAGCGCGCGCTCGGCGGATTGCGCGCGCCGATGATCGGTCGCGGAGACGAGTTGAGAGAGCTCGCCGGCTCGCTGGGCGACGGCGCGCAACGAATCGTCGTCGTCGCTCCTCCGGGGGTCGGAAAGACGCGTCTGCTGGAGGAGTTCAACGGTCAAGCCGCCGTTCGCGGAGCAGCCTTGCTCCGGGAGAGGCTGCGCCCCGACCTCCTGTCGCCGTTCGAGCCTGTCGGCCAGCTGGTGCGGAGCATCGGCGACCCGGGAGATCTGGTGGCGCGACTGCCGGGGGGTCGCGGGGACGTCGTCCGCGATGCATTGACCGCCGTGATCGCACCGGTCGGGACGGCGTCGGGGTTCGCGGAGGAGCGCGACCGGCTGTTCGCGGCCTGGCTCGAAGGTCTCGATGCGCTTTCTGGTGATGCGCCCGCGGCGTGGCTGGTCGAGGACCTGCACTGGGCGTCGAGCGACCTGCTCGCGTTCCTCGACTTTGCCGGACGCGAACCGCGTGCACGCGGACGACTCATCCTCGGGACGACGCGCCCCGCGCTCTTGGAGTCCGCAGCGGCGTGGTGCGCCGGAGCCACCGTCCTGCACCTCGAACCACTGCCCCAGGAGGAGACGGCTGCCCTCGTGCGCGGCCTCGTCGGGGACGTGCTTCCGCGGGAGCTCGTCGATCGCATCGCTGAGCGCTCGGGCGGCAACGCGCTCTTCGTCGAAGAGCTCCTGCGAACCTGGGTGAGCACCGGCGCCCTGGCGCAGGACGGGCAGGCCTGGACGCTCGTCGCGGACCCGCAGGCGGTCGGACTGCCTGCGACCGTTCAGGCCATCTACGCC
>JBASRJ010000254.1:0-20592 GCA_049273785.1 Gaiellaceae bacterium
CAGGCCATCGCCTCGATCACCGGGATCCCGAATCCTTCGAAGCGCGAGGGGTAGACGAACACGGAGGCGCCGCGGTAGAGCGCAGGCAGCCGCGCGTGCGCGACGTAGCCGAGGTCGCCGAGGGCGAGCAGCGCAAGCTCGTCCTCGAGCGCGGGCCAGGCGGCTCGCACCGTCTCGAGGTTCTTCCGCCAGTCGAGGGTCGCGGTGGTGAACGCATACGGCCGCCCGGCGTCGTGCCGTTCGCCGTCGGGCGTGAACGACGCGTCGACGCCCGGGTGGGCGACACGGATCCGCGCGCGCGGTATCCCAAGCGTCTCGACGATGTCTGCCGCGGTGAACTCCGCGTTCGTAAACACGATGTCGCACCGGCGCGCCTGATGCGCATTCGCGGTGTGCATGTGCACCGTCCGCGGATGCAGCTTCTCGGGATACTTGAGCGGGCCGAGGTCGTGGATCATCGTCGCGCGCACCCCGGCGCGCTGCGGCGGATACATCCAGTCCGTGAAGTGGAGAACGTCGAAGCGACCGACGAAGCGCTCGGCCGGCGGGCGTCCGAGCCGGCTCCAGGCCCGGCGCGTCGCGTGTGCGAACGGGACGGTGAGAAACCGCCGTTCCGCCGGGACGCCGTTCAGCGCGCGCTCGAGCAGCGGCCGGCCGCGAATGCTGACCGGGCCGAACGCCACCAGATCGCTCTCGCCCGCGGAGGCCTCGGCGATCCCGCGCAGCGCGCCGAGGACGTAGTTGCCGACGCCCGTCCGCGGATGCGAGAGGGGCGTCACGTCGTAGGCGATCCTCACGGCGCCGTGTAGCGGAACGACGTGAAGTGCGCGCCGAGGATCCGCGCGTCGGAGCTGCCCTTCAGCACGACCGAAGGGATCGCGGTCGGCGTGACGGTGAAGACGACCCGGCAGCTTCCGTCCGCGCGCGGCCGCATCGGCACCGTCAGTGTCGCTGTCTGGGACGGCTCGAAGGAGATGCTCCTCCCCTCGGCGCTCACCGTCTGGCGCGCGCTGAACAGCGTCGCGTCGCCCACGAGGTCGACTGCCAGCCGGCCGCCGCGGCACTGCAGGCGCGTGTACGTCACCCGGGGCCCGGACCACGTGTCGTTCGGATACAGGCCCGTGATGCGATAGGCGATCCGAAGCGGCCCGTCGAGCCGCCGCAGGACCATGCCCGCGCCCTTGTCCTCAGCGACGACGCGGCCCGCGAGCGGCACGCTATGAAAGGCCAGGACGTACCGCGCAGCGATCGGATCTCCGTGTGCGAGCAGGGTGCCGTCCGCGCTCTGGCTGAGCGGCGTCTCCGGCAGCGTCCCCGGTGACGGCCCATGGAGGTCGTAGACGTGCCCGACGCTCCGGTTGAAGAACTCGTTCTCCCACAGCCGGAACTGCGCGTTCTTGTCCTCGTTCGCCCAGACGAACGCGACGTTCGCGTCACGGCCGACGAGACGGTCGATCCAGTCGCGGTGCGGCAGCTTGATTCCCTGATAGCGCGCGCCGATCGACGCCTTCGGGAATCCGTGGTCGAAGTTCTCGATCCGTTCGGTCAGGAACACGAACCACACGAGGACGAGGACCGGCAGCGTGTAGGCCCACCGCGCCGGGACAAGCAGGAAGGCGCAGGCCAGAACGATCGCCGCGGCGACTGCGACGAGGACGACCTCCGACATCGTGATCACGTGCTCCTGTAGCCACCAGAATGGCAGCAGCGCGAGCGTGTCCGACTCCGCCGGCGCGTCGATCAGATCCCGGTAGGGGATCACGCCGGGAAGAGCGGCGGCAATCGCTGCGCTGATCGCGATCGCACGGCCCGGCCGCGGCAAACCGCGCTCGATCCAGACGAGGAGCGCCGTGAGGAAGAGCGGCGCGACGTAGAAGAGGTTGCGCTCTTCGATCCGCGGCGAGATGGCCGACGCGAACGTCGCCACCTCGAGAACGAGCCAGACGGTCAGCGAGAGGGAAGCAGCGACGAAGACGCGCGCAGGGCGGTCGAGCGTGCGCACGGTCGCCGTCAGCACGAGCAGCGCGGCGAACGGGAGGATCCCGAGATAGAGATCGAGCCCCGCGAGGTGGTAGACGAGCCACCGCAGCACGTCGCCGGGGTTGTAGTGCGTGTGTCCTGTGACGCTGTAGCTCCCGAACACGTCGTACGGCGACTTGCCGCGCGCGAGCTCGAAGACGATCGCGCCGACGACGGCGACGGCCAGCACGCCGTAGAGCACCGAGAACGTCCGCAGAGCGGTGCGCAGGCGCTGCCGGTCGGCGAGCGCGAGCACGAACGGCGCTGTGGCGATCGCCGGGACCAGCACGACGGCCTGCGTCCGCGTCAGGTACGCGGCGAGGCAGACGCCGAGCAGCGCGAGCTGGCGTCCCGCCGTCGGCCGCTCCAGCGCGAGGACGAGTGCGAGCGCGACGCAAACGAAGAGCGGATAGAAGAGCGTCTCCGTCATCAGCGTGCCCGTGTAGACCATCGACGGCACCACGACCGCCAGCAAAGCGGCGAAGAGCGAGGGCAACGGCGCGAGCACGCGCCGCGCGAGGAAGTACGCCGGAATCGCAGTGAGCGACATCGTCACGGAACCGATCGCCTTCGCCGCGGCGTACGCGTCCGGAATCGAGCCGAACACCTTCCACGCGGGCGCGATCAGCACCGGATACAGGAATCCGTACGCGCCGTGGTGCTCCGCCCGGATCAGGAAATGTCCCGTTGCCGCGAAGCTCTTCGCGAGCTCCGAGTAGATGAGCTCGTCGACCATGATCCACGGCGCGGCAACGCGGCGCGAGAGCGCGTATCGCACCACGGCGGAGACGAGCACGATCGCGGCGAGCCACGCCCAGATCGGCATGCGTGCGAACCTGCTCTCGCTCGGCGGCGGCACCGGTTCGGGTCGTCCGTTGCGTGCCAGGCCCAGCTCGTCGAGCCGTGCCGTCAGCTCCTGCGCAAACGGCGTCCCGGGCTCGACACCGATCTCCGCCGCCGCATGCGCAACCTCGGCAACGACGGCGTCCGCGACGATCGTGCCGCCGGCCGCCTCCTCGAGCGCCGCAGCGTAGAGCTCTGCCGTTCGCCCGAGGTCGTGCTCGCGGGCGACGTACGCACGCGCGGCATCGCTCATCGCCAGCTGTGTCGCCTCGCTCGCGGCGAGCAGTTCGAGCGACGCCGCCAGCGCCGGCACCTCGTCCTCGTCGACGGGCACCTTGAGCGCGACCTCGTCGGGCAGCTCGGCGAACCAGCCGAGGTCGCTGACGACGAGCGGGCGGCCGAGCGACAGCGCCCGGATGACGCTGCCGGAGGTCTCGCCCATCGTCGGCGCACGCAGCGACACGCACGCGTCGCACGCAGCCATCAGCGACCACAGGCGGTCTTCGCCGACATAGTCGAGCCGCTCGATCCCGTCGCCGACAAAACGGTTCGCGTCGAAGCCGGGAGATGCGGGCCCGACGAGCAGCAGCTTTGCGGCGGGATGGCGGCGGTGCACGAGCTCGAACGCCTCGACGAGCTGCGGGATGCGCTTGCTCGCATTCAGATGGCCGAAACAACCGAACAGAGGCCGACCGTCGATCGCAGCCGGATCGACCGAGGACATCGGCCACGCCGGATGCGGAATCCGCCACAGCGGCCCGTGGTAGCCGGCCTCCCGCACGCGCAGCTCGACATGGTGCGAGTGCACGATCAGCGCGGTCGCCGCCGCGAGCACCTCGCCCGACAGCGGGAACTCGTCGGGACGCGTTTCCCACAGCGGCGCCACCCGCCCCTCGAGCACGCCGTGCGCGAGCAGACGGCCCGGGATTCCCGCATCGCGCTCCATCGCCTCGAGATATCCGGGCCCGTCCTTGCGGCCGAGTGTGAGTCCCGCGACGAGGTGGTGGAGGACGAAGTCGTGCAGGACGACGACACCGGGCCGCCGGCGCAGCGCATCGACGATCCAGCCGTGCGCTTCGGGATCGTTGCCGACGTGATAGAGCGCGACGTCCGCTGCGACCGGGCGCGTGCGCCCGCGGCGCACGACCTCGACGTCGACGAGGCGCCGGAGCGCCGGCAGCAGGAGGGCGCTGTAGTCCGCGACGCCGGACCGCTCGGGCGGAAACGGCGAGTAGTAGGCGACCCTCACGACGGGTGATCCGGCCGGTGGTGCTGGTGATGCTCTGGCGAGCGAAAACCAAGCCAGGCAAGGATGCAGGGAGCGCTCGTACTTGAAAAGTACGGGCGCGACTGAGGACGCCGCATGGCGCCGGTTTGCAGCCGCCAGAGCGCACCAAGTGCCGCCGGTCGGGTCACGATAAGAGCCGCTCGATCGTCCCGTCCCACGAGACGCGGCGCGCGATCTCCTTGCCCGCTCGGCCCCACTCCTTCGCGTCGTCGACGTGCGTGCGAAGCCATGAGCACGCTTCCGCGAGCGCAGCCGCGCGCGGCTCGCATACGAGACCGGTGCGCCGGTCAGCGACGACCTCGAGCGGCCCACCCGCGTCGGTCGTCGTCACGACCGGCTTCTCGGACAGGAACGCCTCGAACGGGACCATCCCGAAGTCCTCGTCGACCGGCGCGTAGTAGACGGCGAGGCAGCGCGCGTACAGGTCGGCGAGCTCCTGCTCGTCGACGCGTCCCGTGAACCGCGCGCGCCCGTCGAGACCGTGCCGGCGCGCGACCGCTTCCAGCCGCTCCCGGTCGGGACCGTCGCCGACGATCACGCAGCGGAGCGACTCGTCCGCCGCCAGCGCATCGAGCAGGAGCTCGTGCCGTTTCGCGCGGTCGAGCCGGCCGACGGAGAGGACGAAGTCGTCATAGCTCTCGGTTCGGTAGGGGAGTTCCTGCGGCGGGTGCGGCATCACTTCCGCGGTCAATCCGGTCGAGCGCTCGAGCCGCTCGGCGACGTTGCGAGAGGTCGCGAAGAGCTTGCGTGCCTCGCCGAGAACGACGCGATCGAGCCGTTGAACCGCACGGCGGGCCGCTCGGTCCTCGGCGCCCTCGCCGAACTGCCCGAGGTCGCTGCGATCGAGCTCGTAGGCCTGGCGGAACTGGTGCAGGAGCCAGACGACCTTGTTGTGGTGGCGCACGGCGTACGACGGGAACTTCGTCGCGATCACGAGATCGATCGTGCGGCCGTCGGCTTCCTCGAGATCGAGCAGCCGCCAGAGGAACGCCTGGCTGAGCACGCGCTCGCCGGGGTACCACTTGTAGGGAACCGTGACGTGATCGACCTCGTGGTCACGTACGCGCAGCTCGGCCACGAGATCGTCCGCAAAGATCTCGGCCCCACCGCGCGCGAACGGCACCTGCGGCGTGCAGACGGCGATTCTCACCGGCAAGCCTCCAAAGCAACACGCGCGTCAAACCGGAGCCCACCACGCCCACCCACCGACAGCGTACGGTCGAAAAACGCACGCGTCTGTCGTGCAAGCGTGACAGATGCGTGACCTTCGCTCACGAGGACGTCCGGGCGACGAGTGCGTAGTCGAGCGGACCGAAGAGGAGCTCGTTCAGTCGCCGCACGTTCGCGGCGATGACGGGGTCGTTCGGTTCCGTCAAACGTTCCGCAGGCTCGTTGAGGAACCGGACCTCGGCCTCGGCGAAGCCCGCCTGGCGGGCGAGCAGCTGCAGCGTCTCGGGCACCAGCGGCTGGGCGTGGGTCAGGTCCGCGAAGTAGTTGCGAAGAGCGAGCGGCGACAGCGGGTTGATCGTCTCCGCGACGAGGAGGCCGCCTGGCCGGAGCTTCGCCACAGCGAGCTCGAACACGCGCACGAGTGTGGCCGGCGGCAGGTGCTCCACGACCTGGCCCATGAAGATGCCGCCCAGCGACCCGTCGGTGACGCCCTCGAGGTACGAGACCGCATCCGCTTGCTCGACGTCGAGCCCCTCGCCGCGGGCGTAGGCGACCATGTCCGCGTCCGCGTCGACACCTCGCGCGTCGACCCCAGCTTCGCCGAGCAGTCCGACCAATTCCCCGCGACCGCAGCCGACATCGAGCACCGGCGCCTGGCCGCGGAAGTCGTCGACATACGTTCGCTGGCGTTCGCGAACGGACTCGACGCTGCCACGCATGCGGCTCTCGAAGGCGAAGTAGTCCGGCACGGCCGCTGCGGACGGCTGCGTCGCGACGGTGACGGGGAGCCCGCCGCCGCCTGCCCGGCCGCGCCGCTCGAGACGCGCGAGCCGTTCCTCGAGCTCACGCACCAGCCGTTCGGCTCGTTCCCGCGCGGCGCCTGCGTCGTCGGCGCGCTCGGACAACGCGTCGAGCAGCTTGAGAACCGAATCGTTGAAGATGCGCTGGTCGGCCGCGAGCGGGTCGACGTACCATCGCATCAGCTTCCGGAGGACGCGTTTGACGAATCCCTTTGGCCCGCCGCCGACCTCGCGCTCCGCCGTAACGGGCCAAAACCGCTCGGCAAGGGCCCGCGTCGCGGCCATTCCGGCCCCACCCGGATCGCCGTCCGACGGTCCGCGGCGTAACTCGGCGCGAAGCTGCTCGTAGAGCGCGGCGACGTCGATTTCCTCGGGCGGAGAAATCCCTGCAGCCGCGCGGTTTTTCTCCTCCCGCATGCGCGGGATTGTACGGACTGCCTCAGCTAGTGCAGGGCGCGCACGTACTGCCACGCGTCGGCCAGGCCGAGCTGACGCACCGCGACGAGGATCAACGTGTAGACGACGAGCCCGAGCCCCGCTGCCGGAACCGCCCCGAGGAGGAGCGATGCGCCGCCGAACGCGAGCGCAGTCGCCGCACCGACGATCAACGCGAGCCGGCCGAGGCCGATCACCGACAGCACCAGCATGCGCGACGAGAGCGCACCCATCAGGCCCAGGACGAGCAGGAGCGTCGAGATCCCGAGCGCGACCGCGACCCCGGTCAATCCACCCCACGCGCGCCCTGCGAGCGAGATCGGGATGTCGACGGCGACGACGGCAACGGCGAGCGGGACGAGCCACCTAGTCCGATACGTCACGAAGAGAAGCGGATAGGTGATCGAGAAGGCGGCGAAGCCGATCATCCACGGCGACAGGTAGACGACGAGCCGGCCGAGCTGATCGCCGACGGCGCCCGAGTAGGCGTGTCCCAGCAGCGCGGTCACGACCCGGCCGCCGACGAGCGCGACGATGCCCGCTCCCGCGCCGACGAGCGCGAGACTCACCCACGCGGAGTGGACGACGTGCTCGGCGGCACTCTCTGCGTCGAGGCCACGCCGTGTCAGCGGCGCCGCCGCGATCAAGGAGAGCGAGAACGCCGTCGCGCTCACGAACGTTGCCGCGAGGAGGTACGCGTACGAGAGGCTCGTGACCTTCCCTTCGCCCGTCCCCGCCGCGAATCGGAGCGCAATCAGATAGAGCGCCTGCAGGGCGAGCGGCACCGCGGCACCCGACGCGAGACGCCACAGGCGTGCCGAGACGGCGAGACCTCCACGCAGATGTTGGGCCCTGCCGCCGTGCGCGAGCAGCGCCAAGAGCGGGAGTCCGGCGGCAAGCGCGCCGTTCAGTGCCAGGCCCCACGCGAGCGAGATCAATCCGTGGTGATCGGCGAGCACGATGAACATCACGAGCCCGCCGATGCCTCCGAGGCTGAAACCGGCGGCGGCTGCCGCGTAGGAGTCGCGCGCAGCGAGTGCGCTGGCGGCGAGTGCCGCAAAGAGCTGCGCGAACGCGGCCGGGACGATCCACGTCAGCGCACGGCCTGCGATCACCGCCGACGAGTGCGGCAACCGCCCGGTGATCAGCTCGCCGAAGAATCCCGGGAAGGCGGCGACCGCGGCAATCGCCGGCACCGCCACGAGGAGCATTGCGACCGCATAGGCGCCGAACTCCCCGCCCAGCCGTCCCTCCGCGGCGGCGCGGGTCAGATCGGGAACGACGACCATGCGAAACGCCTGCGCGCCGAACACGAGCACGAGGTACACGCCGTACGCGGCCATGAAGCCGTCGGTCTCGTCGTTCCGGCCGAACTTGTGCGCGAGGTACACGCCCGCGACCGCGCCCGCGATGCTGAGCGTCACGTACGAGAGGCTCGTGACCAGCCCGCTGCGAACGGCGCTCTGGCCGCGGAAGGGGCTACTCTTGGTCTCCTCGTCGCCCGGCACGGCCCTGATGAAACCAAACGGCTCTGACTCCCCCTGGACGGATGAAGCGCTCGCCGGGCTCCGGAGGGAGTACGGCGACTTCTTCACGGGGCGGACCTGCCTGGTCACGGGCGCCGACGGCTTCATGGGCTCTCACCTGACGGAGGCGCTCGTGGCGCTCGATGCGAACGTCCAGGCGTTCGTCCGGGCCACCTCCAGCGGCGCCCTGAACAACATCGGCCATCTGCACCGTCAGTTGGCCGTGCACTTCGCCGACCTCACGGACAAAACGTCCGTGGACTACCTGGTCAGGGACCTCCGCAACGCGCCCGACCGGCCGTACGTCTTCCACCTCGGCGCGCAGGCCCACGTCGGGGAGTCGTGGCATCGGCCGTACGAGACCGTGATGGCGAACACGATCGGCACGCTCAACCTCCTGCAGTCGATCGTCGACCACGGCCTCGAGCTGGAGAAGTTCGACACTGCCGGCACGTCGGAGGAGTACGGCAACGTGCGCGAGGCCGTCGCGCACCACCACGACTACGACGAGCACGGCGGCCTGATCCTGCACGAACGCTCGCCGATCAATCCCAAGTCGGTCTACGCGACGTCCAAGGTGGCGGCCGACTTCCTGACGATGAACTACCACGACGCGTTCGGGCTGCCCGGCGTCGTGACGCGGATGTTCAACAACTACGGCCCGCGCCAGAACCCGCGCTACATCACAGGGACAGTGATCACACAGGCGCTCGAACGGGAGCGGATCGAGCTCGGCCAGCTCGAGCCGATGCGCGACTTCTGCTTCTGCACGGACGGCGTTCGCGGCCACCTGTCCGTCGCCGCCCACGGCGTTCCCGGCGACCTCTACGCGTACGGCCAGGGAGAGAACATCTCGATGGGCGACTGGGCGGCGCTGATTCTCCGGGTCGGCGAGGCCGAGGGGTACTGGCCTGCGCGCGAAGTCGTGTCAGTCCCCGAGCGGTACCGCCCCGGCGCGAGCGACGTGATGGCGCTGCGCGTGGGCTACGAGAAGCTGAACCGCGAGACCGGCTGGGAGCCGACCGTGTCCTGGGAGCAGGGTGTCGCGCGGACGATCGCCTGGTACGCGGCCAACCGCGAACGCTGGATCGGCCGGGTCGACTGGATGGCCGCGGAGCGCTCGCCGGCGTGAGGATCCTCGTCACCGGCGGCGGCGGCTTCCTCGGCTCGCACCTCGTCGAGCGCCTCGAGCGCGACGGACACGACGTGTTCGTCGCCCGCCGCCGCGACTACGACCTGACGCGCTGGGAGGACGGAGAGCGGCTGTTCGAGGACGCGCAACCGACCCGCGTCTTCCATCTCGCGGCGGAGGTCGGCGGGATCGGCGCCAACATGCGGAATCCCGGCCGCTTCTGGTTCGCCAACCAGATCATGGGCGCCTACCTGCTCGAGCTCGCGCGCCTGCACGAGGTGCAGAAGCTGATCCTCGCCGGGACCGTGTGCGCGTACCCGAAGTTCACGCCCGTCCCGTTCCACGAGGACGACCTCTGGAACGGCTATCCGGAGGAGACGAACGCCCCCTACGGCGTCGCGAAGAAATCGGTCCTCGTCGGGGCGCAGAGCTATCGCGAGCAGTACGGTCTCAACGCGATCTTCCTGCTGCCGGCGAACATGTACGGCCCTCGCGACAACTTCGACACGCAGAACGCGCACGTGATCCCCGACCTGATCCGGAAGATGACGGAGTCACGCGAGCGCGTCGTCCTCTGGGGCGACGGGTCGCCGTCGCGCGAGTTCCTCTACGTCGACGACTGCGCGGAAGGCCTCCTGCTCGCGGCCGACCGCTACGACGGCGGCGACCCCGTCAACCTCGGCACGGGCGTCGAGACGACGATCCGCGAGACCGCGGAGCTGATCGCGGAGCTGACCGGGTTCGAAGGCGAGATCGTGTGGGACACGTCGATGCCGAACGGTCAGCCGCGGCGGAGCCTCGACACCTCGCGGGCGCGCGACCTGTTCGGCTTCGAGGCACGCACGCCGCTCCGTGAGGGGCTCGAGCGGACGATCGCGTGGTATCGCGAGCACGCTGCAGCGGTCGCAGGCGCCCAGGCGTGAGCTCTCCCGCGGCAGTCCTGCCCACGCACGTGCGCCGGGCGGCCGGTTGGATCTCCGTCGCGCGCGACCGGCTGCTCGCAGTGCGGCCGCTGTACGTGCTCTCGACGCTCCTTGCCGTCCAGTGGGCGGCGCTGGCTGCGCTCGCGGTGACCGTCCGCCACAACGGCTGGGTCTACTACATGGGCGGGGATCAGCTGTGGCACTACTCCAGTGCCTACCTGCTGGCGCACGGCGAGCTCCCACCGACGTACGTCGGGGTCGGCTGGTCGACGCTGCTGGCGCCGATCTCGTGGATCGCCGGGCCGGACCTCGTCTCGGCGGTCCCGTTCATCATCGTCTTCAACGCGCTTGTCCTCGTGCCGCTCGCGACGCTCTGTCTCTACGGGATCGCGGCGCGGATCGGCGGCCGGCTCTTCGGCTACTGGGCGGCGCTCCTCTGGATCGTCCTGCCGTACGCGGGCATTCGCTACGCGCTGACCGGCTATCACCAGAAGTACACCGAGCTGACGCTGCCGCAGATCCTCGGCCTCGGCGCGATGTCGGACTTCCCCTCGGTTGTCGCACTCCTCGTCGGGGCGTATCTGTGCCTACGCGCGGTCGACAGCGGCCACTGGTTGTGGGGGGCAGGCGCGGGGTTTGCAACGGGGTACGCGCTGGCGATCAAGCCCTCCAACACGGTGTTCTTGATCGCGCCCGCGCTGCTCTTCCTGGTCTTTCGACGGCGCACGCTCATCCCGTTCATCCTCGGCCTCGGGCCTCCACTGCTCTTGCTCGCAGTGTGGAAGGAGCGAGGGTACGGACACATTCCCTTGTTCGCAGCCCCGCCGCCGACGCACCGCGTCGCACTCGGAATCGGTGACGTCCTTCACCCTTGGTCGAGGTACACCGGCACGAACTCATGGACGCAGCTGCACAACAACCTGATTCAGCTGCGCGAGCAGCTTTGGAGTGACCGCGTGCTCGAGTTCCTCGCGATTGGTGGGATCGTTGCGCTTGTGATTCGATCCCGCCGCGCCGGGCTGTTCGTCGGTTCGTGGTTTCTCGCTTTCCTCCTCCTGAAGGGGACATACATCAACGCGCGGGTCGAAGACGGCAGCTTTTGGCGGCTGCTTCTGCCCGCGTTCCCGGCCTTCGTCGTGATGGTTGCGGCGATACCTCTGCTCCTCCCCGGACTGCGGCTCCGACCAACGCGGCCGACACCGATCCGCCTTCCGCGACGCCTGGTCGCCGGAGCGGTCGCGGGACTGGTCCTCGTTCTCGTCCTTTTGCCCGTGACCGTGATCGCCGGCGCGAAGCCGAGCAGACAGCCGAACGTCGGCGCCCTCGAACTGAACGCGACGCTCGTTCCCGTGTCCGGCGTCTTCCGGCTCCACGCCAAGCAGGAAAACGGCCGCGTTACGCTCACGTGGAATGCGGAGCGGCCGAGCGGCGGAGACGTCTTCTATCGCGTCTTCCGCACCGAGTCTCCGGCTGGAACCGATGGCACTGTTTGCGCCGGCGTCCCACGCAACGTCCCTGATCAATGCACGCTGGCCGCGAATACGCAGAGCGTCGGAACGACACGCAGGAGCACGCTCGAGGACATGCCCGGTCCGGGCCGGTGGGCCTATCGCATCGGACTGTCGGCGAACTGGCTGGACGATCCCAACTTCGGCGATGTCTACGTCTTCAGCCGGCCGGTGACGATCAAGGTCCCGTGACGAGCGTCGGTGTCTTCTCACTGCCGCTGCGCGCGCTCAGGCCTGCCGCCGAGTCTCCTCACGCAACTGCTGCTCGAGCAGCGCCAGCCGCTGCGCGAGAATCGTGTTCTGATCCGACAGGCGAGAGATCACGGTCGAGTAGTGCAGCAGTACGACGAGGATGAACAGGGCGCCGACGGCGCCGAGGATCGCGGGCGGGTACGTCGTGACACCGAACCACCCGGCGATCGTGTTGAGGCCCCCGCGCCACAACGAGAGCGCCAGCAGCACGGAGCCGGTCAGCAGCCACAACAGCGCGTAGCGCTCGCGCAGGCGGCGCGAGCGGATCAGCTCGAGGACCACGAGCAGCAGTAGCAGCGAGGCGACTGCGGCTGCGATCGAGACGGTCCAGGGGGTCATCGGTGCTCCTCCTCCAGCGGGACGGCGTAACGTCGAAACAGACCGACGAAGATAGCGAGGAGCACCTTCGCCATGTAGTAGATCGAGCGGAGCGCGGTGATCGAGGAGCGACCGCCGCTGCGTTCGCGCATCTCGACGGGCACTTCCATGAGACGTAGCTTGTGCTTGACACACATCACCGTCGCCTCCACCTCCGGGTAGTCGTGCGGATAGTCCGCGGCAAACAGCGCGATGCCCTTTCGGTTGACCGCGCGAAAGCCGGACGTCGTGTCGGTGACACGCTGCCGGACGACGGCGGAGACGACGCCCGCGAAGATTCGAATGCCGACGCGGCGGGCGGCGGACGAGCGGTACGCTCCCTCGCCCACGAAGCGCGAGCCGACGACGAGGTCGGCCTCGCCGTCGAGAACGGGCTTGAGGATGCGCGGCAGCTGCGACGGGTCGTGCTGCCCGTCGCCGTCCACCTGTACTGCGACGTCGTAGCCGCGCTCGAATGCGTAGCGGTAGCCGGTCTGCACCGCACCGCCGATCCCCAGATTGAAGGGAAGGCGGATCACATGCACGCCGCGGTCGGCGGCGAGGCCCGCTGTCCGATCGGTGGAGCCGTCGTCGACGACGACGATCTCGAAGTCCGGGTCGAATGCCCGAATCTCATCGATCACGTGGCCGACGGACGCCTCCTCGTTGAACGCCGGGACGACCGCCAGCCGTTTGAGCTCGCTGAGTTGGGCGAGCACCTCGGGTTGGATGGGAGCAGGGGGCGTGGCGGCGGCGAGCTCAGCCACGTGCGCCCACCGGTGTTCCGACGCCGACCAGCTGGAGAATCTGCCGCGCGCGATGCGCATACGTGTGCTCGTCCAGCACACGCTCTCGCGCGCGCCGCCCCATCGCCTCTGCCGCGCCTCGGTCGTCCAGCAGCTCGCGATAGGTCGCGAGCGCCTCGGCGGCGTCGGCGACCACGCGGATCTCGGAGCCCGGTTCGAACCAGCGCTCGATTCCCTCGTGCGGATTCGAGACGATCGCCGCACCGGCCGCCGCGAGCTCGAACGGACGGCAGGTCGACGATGCGTACATCGTCGCGTGCGGTCGCCGGGTGATGTTCAGGTTGACGTGCGCGCGGGAGATCGCCTGCGAGAACACGTTGAACGGGACGTCGCCGATGAGGCGCGCGTTTCCCGTGTCAGCGCGGAAGTCGCCGCCGCCGAGCGCGAAGAGGATGTCGCCGTCGAGGCGCGACGGTTCGGCGATCATCGCTTCCATCCACTCGCGCCGGAACTTGTCTCCGTAGCCGTAGAAGAAGACGTCGACCTCCTTGTCGACGGGCGCGGGCGAGAAGACCTCGGGATCTGCCGCCCAGAACACCGCCTCGACGTTGCGTGCGCCGAGCTCACGGAGGCGGTCGAGCCCGCCTTCGGAGTTCGACAGCACCAGGTCGTACTCGGACGGATCGGCGCCGTGGTAGTAGTTGAACCCGGTGTCCATGCCGCCGAACTCCGGCAGGCTCATCGGCACGTCGCCGTCGTAGAACACGACCGGCACGCCGTAACGCTCGCGCAAACGTGTCGGGATCCCGCGGAGGTGCGCCATCGGCACGGTGAAAACGATCACGGCGGAAACGTTGCCCTCGCGCTTCAGGATCCGTTCGAGATGACGCTGCCAACGCGGCGTCACGTAGCGCCAGATCACCTCGCGCGTCAGCTTGTCGGCCGTCGTGTCGGCCGGGTTGCGCTCGGCGCGCCGCAGGAGCGTGTCGCCCTTCAGCCGCGCCGCCAGGCCCCGCGCCGCAGCGAAGGCCTCGGCCTCCCGGTAGAGCGGGTTCGGCGCGGTCCGCCACCACGGCGACTCGATCGCGCGGCCGCGGTAGGGCGTGACGATCAGGTCGGCCCCGGCCTCGTACAGCCCCTTCCAGATCTGCCACCACGCGGGCGTGCAGCCGTAGCGGAAGTCGAGGTCGGCGGCCGACGCAACCGCAAGGATCTTCGGCGCGCTCATGGCTCTCAGTATGGCGATGGAGTCAGACTCTTCAGCTTCGACGCGAAGCCTTGGACTCCGTCCGAGCCGTTGATGCGCATGCGGTTGAGCGTGAAGAAGCCGGGCGGCCGCGCGAGGCCGTAGTTCGTGGTCGTGGCACCGAGGAAGCCCGCGAGCTTCACGGCCGCGATCACCTTCGCGTCGTACCGGCCCGCGGGGTAGCAGAAGAAGTCCACCGGCACGTGGAACTTGTGTCTGAGCGCCACGCGCGAGCCGTTGACCTCCTGCCACAGGCGTGCGTCGCCGAGCGTCGTCAGATCCGGATGCGTCAGTGTGTGCGCGTCGAGCTCCCAGCCGGCGTCGATCAGCTTGCGTACGCGCCACGGTCGTAGTCCGCCAACGGGCTGCAGGAAGTTCACCTCCATGTTCAGCACACCCGGCCAGTGGTGCGCACGCAGAACGGGAAATGCGCGGGTGTACTGGCTCAGGTAACCGTCGTCAAAGGAGACCACGACCGGACGCGACGGGAGGTGCGCGCCGGCGGTCCACGACTCGTACACGCGTTTCAGCGTCACCGCGTGATATCCGTGCCGCGCGAGCCAGTTCATCTGACCCGCGAAGTCGCGGGGATGGACGAACAGGTCGGGATAGTGCGCGCTCCCCGGCGGCGCCGACACAACGTGGTACATGAGGATCGGCACTCCGCGTGATGCGGTCGCGCCGCCCGACGCCGCACTCGGCGCAAACAGGAGCAGCGCTGCAACAGCAAGGACGCGTCCTTTACGCAATCCGAACCCATCCTAAGGATTGCGTCAGCTACGGTTGGGCCGGGTCATGCCTCGGAAGCTGCTCGCCGTCGCCTTCCTCGCGCTGGTCCCCGCGCCGGCAGCGTCTGCGCGCCCGGTGCAGATCATGCCGGGCGTGACCTACGACCACCGTGTGTTGCAGGGACCGGTGCACGCGTACGTGGTCACCGCGCCGAAGCCGGGCGGGTTGTACAGCCTCACGCCGCTGCTCTCGAACGACGCGATCACCGGACGCGAGACCGTGTCGTCGATGGAGCGTCGTGTTTCGGGGCAGATGACGACGATCGGCGTCAACGGCGACTTCTTCAACTGGATCGGCGGCTGGCCCAGCGGCTTGCTGATGCGCGGGGGCACGGTCGAGCATCAGCCGGCGGACAATCGCTCGGCGGTCGGGATCGACTCCGCGGGGAACCTGCACGTCGACAAGCTCCCGTTCAATGCGAGCTGGTGGGGGTTCAGCACGATCCGCTATCCCGTCAGCCAGATGAACGAGCCCCCGCACGCGAACTCGGCCTCGCTGTTCACGCCGGTGTGGGGCGACGCGACACCGCCGGTGAACGGGATGGCCGTCGTGCTGGAGCCGTTCCCGCCGGCGAAGCCGTTCGGCGACCTCGTCGGACAGGTCACGGCGCTCGTCAGCAACAGCAGCGTCGCGATTCCGCGCGACGGCGCCGTGCTCGTCGCGCGCGGCAGCGCTGCGCAGGCGTTACAGGCCGACGCGCTCGTCGGCGGCCAGGTCACCGTCCGGATCGGATTGCGGCCGGACTGGTCGACCGTGACCGACGCGGTCGGCGGCGGGCCCGCGCTCGTGCGGGACGGAAAGGCGATCGCCCCGCAGAACTCCGGGGAGTCGCTGACGAACGTTCAGCTGTACGGCCCCGATCCGCGGACGGCGATCGGACAGCGCGCGGATGGAGGCATCGTGATCATCGCCGCCGACGGGAGGCGGCGCGGCTGGAGCGTCGGGATCCGCAACCTGGATCTGGGGTTGATGCTCGTCCACTACGGCTGCATCACCGGTTTCGCGCTCGACTCCGGCGGCTCGACGACGGTCGCGTTCGACGGGAGCGTGCTCAACCGGCCGTCCGATCCGACCGGGGAGCGCCCCGTCGGCGAGGCGCTCGTCGTCGGCTACACGGGCGTCTACGCTCCGTCACCCGCTCCGACACTGTCGCCGAACGGCGACCGCGTCGGCGACCGTGAAGCGCTCGCGTACAAACTCGTTCGTCCCTCGGCGGTGAGTGCGAAGCTCGTCGCACCCGACGGGACGGCCCGCGAGCTCGACGCGGGTCAGAAGGAGCCGGGCGTCTATCGCGTCACCTGGGACGGCACGGACGCGAACGGTGCGCCAGCCTCCGAAGGGAAGTACCACTGGTCGGTGAGCGCGACCGACGATCTCGGTCGTGCCTCGACCGCCGACCGAACGTTCACGCTCGACGAGACGCTCGGTTTCCTCAAGGTCGGGCGCAACGCGCGGACGATCAGCTTCCAGCTCGCACGCGACGCGACGATCCGCGTCGCGATCGAAACGCGGTCCGGAGACATCCTGCGCACCGTCGCGCGCGGCCCGCGCACCGCTGGGACCGTGACGGCGCGCTGGAACGGGCGCGACGGCCGGCGCAAGCGCGTCCCGTCCGGCTCGTACGTCGTGCATGTCGCGGCGACGAGCCCGATCGGGCTCAGCGACGTCCGCGCGCCGGTCCGGATTCGCCACTAGTACGCGCCGCGTCGTGCAAGCACGGCGGGAAGCGTGCGCGCGAGGATCGAGATGTCCAGCCAGATCGACCAGTTCTCGAGGTAGTAGAAGTCGAGCCGCACCAGGTCGTCGAAGCTCAGGTCGATCCGGCCCGACACCTGCCACAGGCCCGTCATCCCGGGAAGCACCGAATAGCGCTTCCGGTGCCACGGCTCGAGCTGCTCGTAGTCCCGGATCGGCAGCGGGCGCGGCCCGACGAGCGACATCTCCCCCAGGAGCACGTTCAGTACCTGCGGCAGCTCGTCGATCGAGAAGCGCCGCAGGAAGCGTCCGACCGGCGTCACACGCGGGTCGTCTTTGATCTTGAAGAGCGGCCCCGAAGCTTCGTTCGCGCCCTCGAGCGCGGCCTGGCGGTCCTGCGCATCCGCGTACATCGTCCGGAACTTCATCATGCCGAACTCCCGCTCTCCGAGCCCGATGCGGTGGTCGCGGAAGAAGACCGGTCCTCGCGACGTCAGCTTGATCGCCCCGGCTACGATCAGCCACAACGGCGAGCCGGCGACGATCACCACGCTCGAGACGATCAGGTCGAAGCCCCGCTTCACCACCCAGTCGGTGCCGGCGAGCGCGGGCGGGCGTAGCTCGAACAGCGGCGCGCCCTGACCGGGGACATACTCGGCGCGCTGCAGCAGCAGCTCCGTCGTGGTCGGCGCGATGCGCACCTTGACGCCGCTCCGGTGCGCGTCTTCCACGAGGTCGAGGAGCTGGCGTTCGGTGAAGCCCGTGCCCGTGATGATCAACTCCTCCACGTCGCGCTCGGCGAGGACGCGCGGCACGGCCTCGAGGGAGCCGAGCACCGGTAGCCCGGGCTCCTCTGCGTTCGGCGAGATCGCACCGAGGAACTCGTACTCGATGCCGCTTCGCGCCGACCCGATCGTCCGCAGCAGATGCGTGAGCCGCTCGCCCTCGCCGACCAGCACCGCGCGCCGCCGCGCGCCGGCGATCCGCAGCACGTCGCGCGTGACGACGTCGTAGCTCGCGCGCAGGACGCCGATGAACAGCGTCGTCAGCACGAGCGCCGTCGGCGTCAGCCCGTACGTGGTGAAGTGGTAGCCCGTGCCGATCCCGAAGACGAGCGTGATCACGGCAACGAGTACGAGCGACTTGACCACCTGGCCGAACCCCGCGCGCACCTCGCGGCGGCGGTACAGGCCCCCGACCCAGAAGACGAGCACGGTGATCACGGTCAAGAACGGAAGCCAGTCCGCCGCCGTCCGCCAGATCAGACCCCAGAGCGGCGGCCATTGGCCGAGGTAGAGCGTGCGCAGGATCAGGGCGACGTAGACGCCGAGGATGACACCGCCGACGTCGATCGCGATCAGGGTCGCGACGCTCAGCACCCTTCGCGCGAGCCCCGCGATGGAGCGACGCGAGAGGATGTAGGGCCGGGCGGAGCGGATGTCCTCGACGGGAACCGCCGTGGGCTCCGCCTCGAGGGCGGGTTTCGTGCTCAACGGTGGCCCGATTGTAGAGGCCGGTACGCTGGGCGCCCGTGTCCCGGGGACGCGCCTACGCCCTCGTCGCGGCGATCGCCGCGCTGCCGCGCCTCGTCGTGCTCCTCCACGAACGCGGTCACATCCTCACCGCCTTCACCGACAAGGGAGACGACTTCGCTCGCACCTTCGTCGCTTCGGGCACCTACGGCTTTCTCCCGGGCCACCCATCCGCCTACACACAGCCGCTGTACGGGTTCTTCCTCATCCCGCTCTACTGGATCTTCGGGCGGCACTGGGAGGTGGTCGGCGGCGCCCAGATTCTCGTGGCCGTCGGCACCGCGCTGCTCGTGTTCGAGATCGGTCGCCGCGTCGTGTCGAGCTGGGTCGGCGTCGTCGCGGCCGCGCTGACGACCCTGCACCCGTATCTCATCTGGCACGACGTGCACATGAACCGCGAGATCCTCGATCAGTTCCTCGCCGCGGCGATCGTGCTCGTGACGCTCGTCCTCGCGTCTCGCCCGATCTTGCGGTTCGGCGTGCTGCTCGGGGTCGCGCTCGGACTCGGCATTCTCGGCAACGTGCGGCTCGCCGCGCTCCCGCTCGTGGTCGGCCTGTTCGTGCTCTGGCAGGCGGGCGTCCGGCGGCTCGTGCTCGCGGCCGTCGGCGTCTCGCTCGCCGTGACCGCGCTCGTGGTCGCGCCCTGGGTGATCCGCAACCGGGTGTCCGTCGGCTGCTTTGCCGTGACGACGGACGCGCGCGCACTCTGGAAGGCGAACAACGTCAACACGTACCGCACGCTCACGCACGGCGGCTGGATCGACAACGTCCCCCGCTACCCGGGCGCGCCGCCGACGCCGCAGGATGCGTACGAGCTCTATCTCGCGACCGGGACGTACACGCCCGTCGACGAGTGCGCGCAGATGAACTTCTTCTCCCACAAGGTCCATGCGTTCTGGCTCCACCACCCGGGTGAGAAGGTCAAGCTGGCGCTCCTCGCGGGGCAGATGGAATGGCAGCCGTCGGTCGTCGAGACGAGCGGGCGCCCGCAGAAGGGTACGTTCGTCGACTCGCTGCGAACGTCGACCGAGCCCCTGTTCGTCATCCCGCTCTACATCCTCGGGTTCGCCGGGCTCTTCCTCGTCCCCCGCGCCTTCGCGGTGCTCGCCGTGTCGCTGCTCGCCTACCAGACCGCGGTTGCGATGATCTTCGTCGGCGTGACCCGTTACCGCGTCCCGTGGGACTTCCTGTTGTGCGTGCTCGCAGCCGCGACGGTTCTGGAGATCGTGCGGCGCGTACGGGAGTCGGGCTTCGTAGGAGGCGTACGTCAGGTGGCCGGGGAGCGATGAGCAGGCTCGAGGATCTCAGCGAGCGCTACGGCGAGCATCACCGCGCGAAGCGCACGCGCGAGTTCGTCTATGCCGGCGAGGAGCGCGCCGCGCTCTTCCGGGACTACGTCGGCGGCCCCGGACGGCGCGTGCTCGACCTCGGCTGCCGCTACGGCGCCCTCACGCGCGCCTACGCGAAGAACAACGACGTCGTCGGCGTGGACGTCGACCGCGAGGCGCTGGCCGAGGCCGCGCAGCTCGGGATCGAGACGCGCTGGGCCGACGTCGACGAGCCGCTGCCGTTCAACGGGGCGAGCTTCGACGTCGTCGTTGCCGGCGAGCTGCTCGAGCACGTCCGCGACCCGGCTGGGCTCGTCGGCGAGGCGCGGCGCGTGCTCCGGCCCGGCGGGCAGTTCGTCGCATCCGTCCCCAACGCGTTCCGGCTGAAGAACCGACTGCGCTTTCTGCTCGGCCGGAAGCCGGAGGACGATCCGACACACCTCCACATGTTCTCGCCGGCCGACATCGACCAGCTGCTAGAGGGCTTCGACGAGCCGCACGTCCACTTCATCGCAGGCCGCTTCGTGCCGATTCACGGCGCGCTGTTCGCGAACGACATCGTCTTCGCAGGGCGCAAGCCGCGCTGAAGCTGCCCGAGATCCAGCTGCCACCGTTTCGCGCCTAGGAAGACCAAGGCCGCCGCGAGTGCAGTGCGTCGAAGCGGATCGAGGAGGTCCGTGTCATGGAAGTACGCGTGCACGACGGACCGGCGGTAGGGCGCGAGCAGTCCGCGCGCGAGCATCCCGAGCGAGTGCGTCGTCGGCAGCTCGAGCAGCTGCCGGCCGCTCGGAAGCTGCACGTAGCACGGCTCTGAGGCGCCGAGCCTCGGCGCGTCTGCAGAGAGGTAGCCCGGCCGGAAGGCGGTCGCCGTGCAGTCCGCGTAGCCGAACTCGGCGAGCACCTCCGCCACCGACGCGTCCATGTACCAGCCGCCCCCGCAGAAGATCGAGGCATCGAGCCCGCGCGCGCGCAGCCACTCCGCCTGCCGGCGCACGCGCCCGGC
>JBASRJ010000261.1:0-8642 GCA_049273785.1 Gaiellaceae bacterium
CACAGCAACACCGGCACCGCCACCTTCAAGGTCACCATCACGCTCGTCGACACGACCAAACCAATCGTGACCGTCCCCGCCGACATCTCGACCACCACCGATGTCCTGAGCGGAAAAGCCGTCAGCTTCACGGCATCGGCGAACGACAACATCGACGGACCGATCACGGCCAGCTGCAACCACGCGTCCCCCTCGAACTTCCCGATCGGTCAGACGACGGTGACCTGCTCGGCCACCGACGCGCACAACAACACCGGCACCGCCACTTTCAAGGTCACCGTCACGCTCGTCGACACGACCAAGCCGGTCGTGACCGTCCCAAGCGACATCTTGGTCGAGGCGGATGCCCTGGGAGGAAGAACCGTCACGTTCTCGACATCGGCGAATGACAACATCGACGGACCGATCACGCCCAGCTGCAATCCGGCGTCGGGCTCGAAGTTCCCGGTTGGTCAGACAACGGTGACCTGCTCGGCCACCGACGCGCACAACAACATCGGCACCGCCACCTTCAAGGTCACGGTTCAAGACACGACGCCGCCGTCGTTCACTAACGTTCCCGGTCCCATCCAGCGCGAGGCGAACTCGCACGCCGGTTCGACCGTCAACTACACCGCGCCGACCGCGGTCGACCTGGTCGACGGGCCGCTTCCCGTCGTCTGCGCTCCGGCCTCCGGAACGGTGTTCCCCCTCGGCACGACCGTGATCCACTGCGGCGCGACGGACAGTCACACGAACCACGGAGACGCTCCGTTCAACATCACGGTCGTCGACACGACGCCGCCGGTGCTGATCGTTCCTGGCGACACGAGCGTCTACGCGACCTCGGAAACGGGAGCGCCCGCCATCAGCAAGGGCATCGCGGCATTCCTGCGCACTACGTCAGTGAGCGACTCGGTCGATCCCTCCCCGAGTCTCACCAACTCTGCCCCCTCGTTCTTCCCCCTTGGTATGACGACGGTGACGTGGGACGCGAAGGACGCGAGCGGCAACCACACGATCAAGAGCGCGAACCTGACGGTCCTCCCCTTGCCGACCGGCACCCCGCCTGCGCTGCCGCCCCCGCCTGATCGCATCCCTCCCGACGACGTCGGCTCGCTGGCCGCCAAGGGTGGGGACAGCAGTGTCCAACTGAAGTGGAGCCGCCCGAAGGCGACGGACTTCGACCACGTCGTCGTCACCCGCGAAGCGGCGGGCGGAGGTTCGCCGCAGGTCGTCTACCAGGGGAGCGCGACAAGCTTCGCCGACAAGGGCCTCCAGAACGGCATCGAATATCGGTACGTCGTCGTCGCCTTCGACAAGGCGGGCAACCGCTCGACGGGCGTGGCCGTCGTCGCAGTGCCGAAGGCAGTGGCCTTGCTGTCGCCGAAGGGCGGTGCGCGCATCAAGATGAGCACGAAGAAGGCGACGTTCCGGTGGAAGACCGTGAAGGACGCGACGTACTACAACCTCCAGGTCTTCGCGGGCGGGGAACTGACCCTCGCCTCGAGCAAGGCCGGATCGAAGGTCCTGAGCGTCTGGCCCGGCGGCCCGTCGTTCGTGCTGACGCGGCAATGGAAGTACGCCGGCAAGCGCTACAAGCTGACGCCGGGGATCTACACGTGGTACGTCTGGCCCGGCATCGGCTCGCGCAGCGCCGGCAAGTACGGGCCGCCGATCGGCTCGAGCAGCTTCAGGGTCGTCCGCTAGCTCAGCTGCTGCTGCGGGCCATCCAGCCAAGCGTCGCGGCGAGCGACAGAAACGGCAGGAGGGCGAGCGGGAAGGCGACTGCCAAGGAGAGCATCAGTCGCCCCCCGTCCCGATGAACGCCCCGAGCGCGGCGAGGATCAGCAGCGCAACGATGATCAGTCCGATGAACAGTCGCTTCTTCATGAACACGACATTAGGTCTTGCCTCGCGCCGAGTCGTTACGGTTAGCCGCACCTTCGCGTGCGGCCGGCCTCTCTATTCGCGGCGACGGCGAGCCCGGTTCACGGCCGGTGCGAGGTCGACTTTCCCTTCCGCCTGCTTGATTCGGTCGACCTTCACCTCGATCGGGTCGCCGAGGCGGTACGTTCCGCCGCCCCGGCGGCCGGCGAGCGCCGTTCCGAGGTCGTTCGGCTCGAAATAGTCGCCGCCGAGCCGTCGCGAGGGCAGGAACCCCTCGAACACCTCGCCGAACCGCACGAAGAGGCCGGCGCCGATCAGGCCGACGATCTCACCCTCCCACTCCGTCTCCCAGCCGCGCTCGAACAGCTGGTCCTCGAGCAGCCACGCCAGACAGAGCTCGTCGGCGAGGTACTCGACCTGTGCCGCCTCCCGCTCGCGCGTCGACGTGTGCTCGGCGAGCTTGTCCAGCTCCGGTGGGACGGGATCGTCCCCCAGGCCGAGCTCCCGCAGAAGTGCGCGATGGACGACCAGGTCCGGGTAGCGGCGGATCGGCGACGTGAAGTGGCAGTAGGCCGGGCTCGCAAGGCCCGAATGGCCGAGGTTTTCCGGGTGGTAGCGCGCCTGCTTCAGGGAGCGGAGAACGAGCGCTGGAAACGCTTCCTCGCCGCGGTGCGCGCGGCGGACGTACTCCATCACGCGCTCGCTCGTCTCAGCGGCGACTGCGGCGGCGAGTGCCGCGCTCATCCGCTCCGGCGCCGGCGGCGTGGGAACGCCCAGGTCGGCCAGCTTCGCGAGTAAGCGCTCGATCGAGTCCGGGTCGGGACGCTCGTGCACGCGGTACAGCGCCTCGCGCCGGCGAGACGACAGCAACTCGGCGACAGCCTCGTTCGCGGCGATCATCAGCTCCTCCACGAGACGGTGCGCCGTCGGCTCAGACTCCTTCCACGCGCGCGCGACGCCGCCGTGGCCGTCGAACTCAAACGTGATCTCGGGGCTCTCGATGCGGAGCGCTCCCCGGACGAACCGCCGCTCGCGGATCGCGGCGGTCAGCCGGTCCGTGAGCTCGAGCGCCGCCGCGATCTCGGGATCGGCCTCGCGCCGCTCCGCCTGGCCGTACGTGAGCCGGGCATCGCTGCGGATCACCGAGCGGTAGATCGAGGGCGTCCCGCTCGGCGGCAGCTCGACCGTGACCGTCAGCCGGTCCTCGTGCGGGCGCAGGCTGCAGCGGTCGTCGGCCAGCTCCGGCGGGAGCATCGGCGCCGCGCGGCCCGGGACGTACGTCGTGAAAGCACGGGACGCCGCCCCGTGGTCCAGCGGCGATCCCGCGGGGACGAACGCCGAGACATCCGCGATGTGTACCCAGGCGCGGAACCCGTCGGCTTCCTCGCGGATCGAGAGCGCATCGTCGAAATCCTTCGCCGTCTCCGGGTCGATCGTGAACGTCGTCAGGTCGCGGAGGTCGACTCGCCCCTCGACGGGCGGATCCGGCATGCGGTACGGCTCGAACTCCGTGCGAGCGCCGGCGTGCACGAGCAGTCCCTCCATCACCGCCTCGATGTCCTTCGCCTTCCCGAGCACACGCTCGAGCCGCGCGCGGCCACGGTTCGTGTGGACGACCACGAGATCGCCTGGCTCGGCGTCCCCGAGGCCCTTGCGGTCGATCACGAGCGGTATGCCGGGCACGAAGAACGGCTCGCCGACGACGAGCTTGCCGCGCTTCTCGACCTCGACGACAATCGCGTCTTCGCTGCTCACATCAGCCATGTCTCTTCCCGCGTCGCGGTGCCAGGCACCGTGACGGAAGTGTGACGGGCGGCGTGCCCGCACCAAGCCGCAGGCGTCCGCGGCGAAGCAGGATGGATGTCCCTGTCGGCCACGCCTCGGTCAGCCGCCCGGTGCCAGGCACCGCGCCGCGGGTGTGACGAGAAGGTCACGAGTTCCGCCGTCCGCGAGACGGTGCGGCGTGCCCGCTAGACCCGTAGGAACCTGCGGATCGTCAGGCCCGAGCCTGCTGCCCCGAGCGCGAGGCCGACGCCGACCAGGACGAGCGCATTGAGGGACAACGAGAGCGCCTTCACCGGTTCGCTCCCCGTGTGCAGCGTGCCGATCGACGGGAGGAGGACTTGCTGCCCGATGACCAGCAGCACGATCGCCCCGATCGCCCCGATCAGCCCGCACAGGAGCCCTTCGATCATGAACGGGCCGCGCACGAACCAGTTCGTTGCCCCGACGAGCTTCATCACCTCGATCTCACGCCGGCGGGAGAAGATCGAGAGACGGATCGTGTTCGCGATCAGGAGCGTCGACGCGAGGATGAGCAAGATCGCGGCCGCGATGAAGAACGTCTCGATCACGTGCGTGACGTGGAGGACGTGCTTCGTCAGCTTGCCGCCCCAGTCGACTGTCTGCACGCCCGGCAGGTTCGCGTCCTGAATCTCCTTTCCGATCTGTGGCGTCAGGTCGCCGCTCTTCGGATAGATCTTCAGAGCGTCCGGGAACGGGTTCGCAGGCAGCACTTCGACGGCCTTCGGCTCGCGCTTCTTCATCAGTGCGAGCGCCTCTTCCTTCGAGACGGGGACGATGTTCTTGATCCGCGAATCGCCGTTGAAGCGTTTCGCAAGCGCGTTCTCGTCCGCGGCCGTCGCCTCTTGCGGGCACGTCGAGGACGTACAGAAATAGACACGCACCGCCAGTTGGTTCTTGAGCTGGTGGTCGTACGAGTGTGCCCAGCTCCACAGCGCGATGAACAGGCCGAGCAGGAACATCCCGATCAGCACAGTCACTGCAGCCGCGAGCGTCGTCGACATGTTCGCGCCGAGCGACCGGAGGGACTCCGCAAAGATCGTGCGCAGTCGCGTCATCAGGATTCGTAGCCGCCGCGGCGCTCGTCGCGGGCGAGCCGCCCGTCCTCGAGCGCGATCACGCGGCGTCGCATCTTGTCGACCATTTCACGGTCGTGCGTGACCATGAGGATCGTCGTGCCTGCACGGTTGATCCGGTAGAGGAGCTGCATGATGCCGACGGACGTGTCGGGATCGAGGTTCCCGGTCGGCTCGTCGCAGACCAGCAGCGGTGGATGGTTGACGAAGGCGCGCGCGATCGAGACGCGCTGCTGCTCGCCGCCGGAAAGCTCGTCGGGAAGCGAGTTCATCTTGTGCGAGAGGCCGACGAGGTTCAGCACTTCCGGCACCTTGCGGCGGATCGAGGTCTGGCTCTCTCCCTGCACCTTCAGCGCGTAGGCGACGTTCTCCGCAGCCGTCCGCGCGGGCAACAGCTTGAAGTCCTGGAACACGCAGCCGATGTTCCGCCGGAGCATCGGCACGTTCGAGCGGCGCAAACGGGTCAGGTCGCGGCCGCCGACGATGATCCGGCCGCGCGTCGGCTCGAGCTCCTTCAGCAGGAGCCGCACGATCGTCGATTTCCCCGACCCGGAGGCACCGACGACGAAGACGAAGTCGCCCTTCTCGATCACGAACGTGACGTCGCGGAGGGCGGTGACGTCGGGTTCGTAGATCTTCGTCACCGACTCGAACACGATCATCGCGCTCGGGCTCGGGCCCGGCGCGGCCGGCGGAGCGGCGCCGTTTGTCTCGGCGACGGGAGTTGCCGTCTGGTCTGTCTGAAGGGTCGTGTCCTGCACCGGAAAAAGGAAGCGCGAGGCCTGGAGTGCCCCCGCACCGGTTGTAAAGGATTCGGGCCAGTCTAGCGAAAGCTCCTGCTAGCTCCCACTTAAACCACGTTTCCTGCCGCCTTTGCGAGCAGATAGGCCTGGATGAAGCCGTCCAGATTGCCGTCCAGGACGCCCTGGGCGTTCCCGGCCTCGAACTCGGTCCGGTGGTCCTTGACCAGCTGGTACGGGTGGAGGACGTAGGAGCGGATCTGGCTCCCGAAGCCGATGTCCTGGGCTGCCCCGCGCTCACGGGCGAGCTCGGCCTCCCGCTCCTCCTCGGCCAGCTCGGCCAGGCGGGAGCGGAGGATCCGCAGCGCCGTCTGCTTGTTCGAGGACTGCGAGCGCTCGTTCTGGACGCTGACGACGATCCCCGTCGGGAAGTGGGTGATCCGGACGGCGGAGTCGGTCTTGTTCACGTGCTGGCCGCCGGCGCCGCTCGCGCGGTAGGTGTCGATCCGGAGGTCGCCCTCGTCGATCTCGACCTCGGTGTCATCGGCGAGAAGCGGGCTGACGATCACCTGCGCGAACGACGTGTGGCGCCGGTGCGCCTGGTCGAACGGGCTGAGGCGGACGAGCCGGTGGACACCCCGTTCCGCCTTGAGGATTCCGTACGCGTTCTCACCCTTGACCGTGAACGTCGCCGACTTGAGCCCGGCCTCCTCGCCGGGGCTCGCCTCGAGCAGCTCGGTCTCGAACCCGCGGTCGGCCGCCCACCGGAGGTACATGCGCAGGAGGATCTCCGCCCAGTCCTGCGCGTCGGTGCCGCCGGTTCCGGAGTGAATCGTGACGACCGCGTCGCCAGCGTCGTACTCGCCGGTGAAGAGCGCATCCTCCTGCAGCCGTTCGAGCTCACGCTGCAGCGGCTTCAGCGACCTCGCGATCTCTTCCTCCATGCTGCCGTCGAGGGACAGGAGCTCGCGTGCGTCGTCATAGTCGCGGAGCAGCCGCTCGTAGCGGTCGAGCTTGCGCGTGACACGCGCGTGCTCGGTCGAGATCCGCGCTGCGCGCTCCTGGTCGTCCCAGAAGCCCAGCTCGCCCATCTGTTGTTCGAGCTCTGCGCGGCGCGCGCTCAGCGCATCCGGGTCAAAGGTAATCACGGACCCACGCGAGGCGGGTCCCGATCTCCTCGAGCTGCTGCTCCACGGACTGCGCGGTCTGCTCGGCCATCTCTCGATCGTAGCGATCGTTGAGGTTGGCGGGGAGATGCGCTACAACCGTCTGAATCAGTCAAGCGAGGACCTTGGCATCAAGGGCAGCTGCGCCGTCGGACTCGTCCTCGCCGTCGTCTCGGTGTCGTTGCTCGCCGCGGCCGCGCCGGCGCGAGGCGCAGGCGACCCGCTCGACGCCATTGTCCAAGAGGCGAACCAGCAACTCGCGGACCACGGCGCAAACGTAGAGGTCGGATCGATTGATCTGTTCACTGTCGGAAAGGGCCGCCCCACTGACCGGGAGCACCAGAATCCGTTTCGTCGCGTGCCATACGACGCCCGCCGAAATGCCGACGGCTCGAAAATCACCTACATCGTCCGGCGGAGCCTCGGCGCAACCTCGAACGGTCTCTCGAATGCACAAACCGAGCCGGCGATCAGCGCCGCGGTCGCCACCTGGGCGAGCAACTCGTGCGTCGCGAATGCCCCGATCGTGAAGCGCAGCGATCCCGGCACCGACGTCGACGTCTTCGACGAGTTGATCGGCCAGGGCGACAGCGCCACTCCGGATTTCGGCAACCTCTTCTCGCCGCACGCCGACATCATCGATGCGGGATTTCGGCCTCGCGCGTTCTTCGACCGGCTGAGCCCGGGTGGCGGCGATTTCATCATTGGAATCACGATCACGTTCTTCTACCGCACGGACGTGAACAACGACCACTACTTCGACACCGCGCTCGCCGAGACGTACTACAACGACAACTTCGTGTGGTCGATCGGCGGTGAACTTCCGACGGTCGACGTCCAGAGTGTCGCCCTCCACGAGAACGGGCACGCGCTCGGTCTCGGACACTTTGGGCCGCCTCCCGATGCGGTGATGAACCCGGTCTACACCGGCATCAAGCGGACGCCGTTCGGAACCGATCATGCCGGAGTGTGCTCTGTCTGGGGAGCGTGGCCGAACCGCTGACCGCGAGACACACCTCGCACACCGGTTGGCGTACCTGGACTGCAGGCGCCAACGGCACGCTCTCGCCACAGAATTGGCACTGACACGTGCGTCTGGCGTCGGTATCGTCGATCTCAGTGGGTGGTGGGTGTTACCCCCACCCGGGTGGGGACGCGCGCGTGTAGCTCTAAGGCTTTGCAGTGCGCGCGGACAGCAGGCGAACGTGTCGGCTGACCTGAACACGTTCTTCCTGAAGTAACCCCTAGCCGCGGCAGAAGCGGGCCGGCTCCGTGCCCGTCAGCGCCTCGAGGCCCCGGTGGACGTTCACGTTGAAGTCCACGTCGACGCGGCCAGGACCGAACGCCGTCAGGCGTGTCATCCCGTCGGGCGCGCGCGAGACGCAGCCCTCGAAGGTGCGCCAGTACGGCGAGAACTTGACCGCGACGCGATACCGGCCCGCCGCCGCCACGTGAATCGAGAGGCGCGTCGCTTCCATCGTCCTCACCTCCGCCGCCGCCGGCCCCGTGACGACGCCCGTCGCGTGCGGCAGCTCGTAGACCGTCGCGGTCGGCGAGTAGAACACGGGTCGTAGTCCCGACGCGCCGCTACGCAACAGCCGGGCCTCCGCTCGTGAGCTGTAGTCGGGGGGCGCGTCGCTCAGCACGACGTATTCGACGCCGAGCGATCGCAGCCACCGCTGGTAGGCGCGCGGGCCGAGCTGCTCGTCGTAGAGGAGCTCGTTCGCCGGAAAGTCGTTCTGCCGGTACCAGCCGCGGACGATCGGGACGCCCGCCTCCGGAAAGTACACGGCCGGCCAGTGCTCGAGCGTATCGACGACCTCGACCCGGTACGACGGTGAGAGGTGCCCGTCCAGAAACGAGATGGCCGGCTGCCAGTAGCGGACGCTCGCCGCAGGGTCCGCGGCCGCGCGCTGGTAGTTGGCGACGAGCGGCTTTACGTTCCAGAACCCGGCGACCGCGAGCAGGGGCATCGCGACGGCCAGCGG
>JBASRJ010000278.1:0-2068 GCA_049273785.1 Gaiellaceae bacterium
TCCGGAATCTGGTCCCGCGTCCCGATTCGCTCTCGACCTCGATCCGGCCGCCGTGGGCTTCGACGATCGCACGTGCGATATACAGCCCCAGGCCGGTGCCGGGGATCTGCTGGTCCCGCGCCGTCGACGCGCGAAAGAAGCGCTGGAACAGCTGCCGCTGCTCCTCCCGCGCGATCCCGATTCCCGTGTCGGCGACCTCCACGAGGGCGGAGTCGCCGCGCTGCGTCACGCGAACGTCAATGCTCCCGCCTTCGGGCGTGAACTTGATCGCGTTCGAGACGAGGTTGTCGAGCAGCTGGAACATCCGGCCTTTGTCGACCGACACCGCAGGCACGTCGTCCGCGTCGCAGGTCACGTCGATGTCCTTCGCCCGTGCGCGAGGCGTCGCTTCCTCGACTGCCTGACGCACGATCGCAGCCAGGTCGAGGTCGGCCGGATACAGCTCCAGCTGCCCGGATTCGAGGCGCGCCACGAAGAGCAGGTCGTTGACCAGGTGGAGCAGCCGTTGCGAGTTTCGCTCGACGACTTCCAGGTAGCCGCGTTGCTCCTGCGTCAGCGCCGTATCGTCCATCGTCAGCTCGAGGTAGCCCATGATCGACGTGAGCGGTGTGCGCAAGTCGTGCGAGATCAGCGCGACGAACTCGTCCTTGAGCTGGTCGGCCGCGCGCAGCTGCTCGTTCTGTTGCTGAAGAAGACGGTGTGCACTCTCGGCGTCGCTGCGTGCCGCGCGCTCCTCCCCGCGCAACCGGTCGACCGCACCGAAGAGTCCTGCGATGCGCGCGAGTACGAGGAGCGAGAGCAGCGTCGCGCAGATCACGATCGCGACGGACTCGACGCCGCCGCCGGTCAGCCGCTGGACGAGCAGGACGGTCGGCGCGGTCAGGAGGGCGGCGGTCAGCAGCGCCATTCGCGACCAGGTGAGCCGCGGGCGGATCGAGCGGTTCGTCCGGGTCAGGGCCGTCATCGAGGGATGAAGGGCCGCGACGCCCCAGAGCACGTACGAGAGGAGCCAACCGGTGTCGAGCCAGCCCGCGTTGGCATAGGTAGTGGGGGAAGTCCCGTACACCTCGTCCGCGACCAGGAGCAGCACAAGGCTTGCCGCAAGGAACCGGTACGCGACGGTCCGCCAGGCGGGGCTGAGCCAGAAGATCGCAAGTCCCGAGAGCAGGACGACGTCCATCCCCGGATACGCGGCTTCGACGGCCTTCGCGGCGACGGAGCCTTCGCCGTGCACGAGATCCTTCATCAGGAACACCCACTGGGCGAGCGCGAACGCGACGGTGAAGAGCGCTGCGTCGATCAGGCCGGCGCGACGCTCGAGCGCGCCGAAACGCAGGATCAGGAGGGCGAGGCCGACCGCGATGACGGGGTAGGCCGCGAGGTAGAAGATGTCGGCGGAGGACGGGATCGGCGGCGTCGTCTTCCACACGTAGCCGTAGAGGTTGAAGATGCTGTCCCCGGCCGAGAACGCGAGCAGCCCGGCGGCGAAGAGCAACCACGGGAGCCGCTGCGCGGGGCGGTTGAGCCTGATGCCGGCGACGACCGCAACGGCGGACGAGGCGCCGATCCCGTCGTAGAGGGCCGCCTGGCCCAGGGAGTCCCAGGGCAGGAGGAAGTAGGTCCCGACCGCGGCGAGCCCCGCGACGAGGTAGGCGATCCAGGGGCGGCGAAGCAGGCGCACCTCCCGGTTTTCGGCCTGGAGCCGCCCGGTCCTTACTTGGTGTCCGAGCCCGCGACTACCGTCGCCGCGCTGGTGTTCCCGGCGGCGTCGGTCGCCGTCACCGAGTACGAGTAGGCGAGCGGACTGGGGTTCGTGCCGTGGACGGCGGCCACGTTGATCGAGAACGCGCCTGCTCCGGCCGAGCCGCTGAACGTGCCGGGGCCCGGTGCGGTCTCCGTGATCGTGATGCTCGCGTTCGCCTCGGCCGTGCAGGCAATGACGTCTGCCTGGGCGTTCACGTGGTCGGTGTAGGAGCAACCCGACGGGGCGGCCGGCGCCTGCGTGTCCTTGGTGAACGAGGCCGAGCGCGTGGAGGAGACGTTCCCGGCTGCATCCGTCGACGTGGCG
>JBASRJ010000292.1:0-8337 GCA_049273785.1 Gaiellaceae bacterium
GAGATCTCCCTCCTGCCGGCTCGGACTGGACGGCCTACGCATCGTTTGCATTGACGTTCGACCCGTCGCAGCGGTACCGCTCGGCGGAAGCCTGTGCCGAGCTCGCCGCGTGGGCGTTCTCGCGCTGGAAGGCGACCGGCCGGCTGCCGACGTCGCTCGACGAGCTGCGCGGCTGCTTGTGGTTCGAGCAGCGCCGCGCACGCTTCCTCGGGCACGCTACCCCGGAGGCGAAGAACTGGGCGAGCGCACTCGTCGCCGAGATGCGCTGGCACGTGCGCGGATCGTTGAAGCTGAGCGCCTAACCAGGGAGACCGGCAAGAACGGCTTGCGTCACCGCCGAGTCGACGGACGAGACAGGCGCTTCCCGGCCGACCCACGGCTCGCCGTCGAAGTAGCGCTCGAAGATCTTCTCCGCGGTCCGCGTTGCCAGCGCCTGGGTCGTGAGGGTCGGGTTCGGGCCGCCCAGCGCGTTCGCGAGCGCAGAATTGTCCGCGACGAAGAGCCTTTTGACCCAACGTGACTCCGCGTTCGCGTCGAGGACGGAATCCCGCTCGCTCAAACCCATCCGCAGCGTGCTGTGCATGTGGACGAGCAGCGGTGGCCAGTTGACCCGCACGACTTCCTTCGCGCCCGCGGCACGGAGCAGCTCGACGGTTCGCCCGACGAGAAACTCTCGGTTTCGGATCGTCCGCGCCGTTCGCCTGGTCAGCTCGATCCGTGGGATGGGGCCGTGTGCGTCAGGCTTCATGGTCGTTGACAGCGTGACGCGGCTGTCCGCCTCGACGTCGTCGTCGCTGATGACGAGCGCGCCGAGGAGGTAGTCGATGTCCGCGAGGAAACGTTTCAGCCGAAGGCCGACCAGGCGTCCCACGGCGTCCGCTCCGTGAGCACCGCCGTCGAACCCGTTGTCGTAGTAGCCGGCGATGCCCGCGTCGCTGGCGGTTAGGGATTGCGCCTGGTGGGCCGGAGGGAGCCCGAGAGCTTCGACAGAACCGGAGCCCGGGAAGTCCATGCGGGCCGCCGACGCCGGACCCCTGCTGGAATTCGTGCGCACAGACAGCCGTCCGATCAAGCAGTCGTAGTAGTGGTTCGTGAAGCCGCGCCCGACCTGATCGTTCGGATTCGGAAGCCCGCTGTTCAACCACAGACGCGGCGTCTCGACCGTCCCGGCCGCGAGAACCACGACCTTCGCCTGCTCAGTGCCTGTTTCACCCTTGGCGACGCCGCGCCAGGTCACGCCGGTCGCGACTGTGCCGCTTCCCTGCTGCGCGGTCTCGATCCGGACGGCGAACGCGTCGGGGACGAGCGTGACCGCCTTGCCGTGAGCCCAGCGATCGGCGGTCAGCGCCATCGGTACGTAGCTCGCGTGGGTGGAGCGCTTCGCGCGCAAATTGAGCGGGGAACGGATCGGCTCGATGCAACCTTGCGCGCAATGGCCGCAGAACGTGCAGCCCTGCGCTTTCGGATAGACGAGTTGGCGCGGGTTCTGCGTCCGGCTTGCCGTTCCCTGCGGCTGGAGGATCGCGTTCTCCTGCGGCCGGTACGCGGCACGAGTGATGTCCTTCGACGTCTGGATCGGCAGGCCGAGTTTCCCGGCCGCGTGGAGGAACACCTCTTCCTTCGTCCCCATTGCCGCCGTCTGCACCGGCAGCGTGTGTTCGACCCACTCGTAGTACGGGATGAGCTCCGAGTAGCCGAACGGGAACACGTGGTCGCGGTCGTACAGCGGCGCGTCAGCGCCGGCGTAACGGGCGAAGACGCCCGGCATCGCACGCGGCGAGTTGGCGAAGTAATGAACAGTTGATCCGCCGACGCCGGCCGTTTGCCAGACGTAACAGTTCTGCGGCAGATCTCGAGCCCAGGGCGGCTTCGACCGATCGCCCGGGCCGAATCTGAAGATCCCCGTCGCCGGATTGTTCGCCTCGTTGTCGAAGTGACGCCATTCGCGCTCGCTGTGCGCGAATCGTGGCCCGGCCTCGAGCAAGAGGACGTCGAGCCCTCGCGCCGCAAGCTCCTTCGCAACGACTGCGCCGCCCCCGCCGGCGCCGACGACGATGACGTCACGCATTCGGTTCGGCCGCCCGTCGGTTGTCGAGATAGCCCTTGAACTCGGGATGGCCGTCGGCGGTCCCGCCGTACCGCGTGAGCGACCAGCCGAGTGGGCGACGCCGGAGGCGCCCGCGGCGCCGGTCGAAAACACCAGTTTCCGAGTAGGCCGCAAACGCGACCAGATCGGGCAGGTTCCCGAAGAGGAATCGAATCGAGCCGGCATCGGAGCCGGTGAAGCCTTCAACGGTCTGAAAGACCTTCGCCTTGTCGGCGAAGGAGAGATTTGCGAACGCGGAGGGGAACTTGCCGCGCGCTGACGCGGGGCGCACCGCCTGTGCGACCTGATTCAGGATCGTCGCTGCGGTCGCCGACAGAGACGGATTCGAGGGGAGGTAGCGATCGAGCGTCTGGATCACCGCGGTGGTTGCGCCCGCCTCGATCCCGCCCGCCTTCGCGCTCTTCGTGCCTTGCGCGATCGAGTAGCGGTCTCGTCCTGGCACGACGAATGCGACGACTCCGTTCATCGTCTCTTCGACGATGTTCGGGCCGGCTGCATACGCGTCCTCGAGCCAGCCGCGAATCCGCAGTGCATCCGGCAAGCCCGCCAGAACCGTGCCGCCGGCGAGCAAGGTTGCGCGCCCGAGCAGCTCGCGTCGCGAGAGCCCCGTGCCGAACGAGCCCTCCTCAGTCACCCCGCCCCACTCTAGTGCGCCGATGACGAATCTTTCAAGCAACGCTCATCGGGGCCAAACAAACGGCGCCCACGCTGCGACCACGCTCGTTTTCGAGCACGGTGCCAAGCCAGGAGGTACAACCGATGTACGCAGCGACGGTGGGCGCGTCGGGGGACGTGCGCGTGGAGGATCCGCCGTCTTCGGGTGCGGCGTGGACGGAGTACGCCCGCCTCGCGGTCACGTTCGAGCCGCCGTCCCGGGACTCGTGCAGCGAGTTCGCGGCCGCAGGGTTCTCGCGCTGGGTACGCACAGGCGAGCTGCCACGCGGGCTCGACGATCTCCGCGGCTGTCTGTGGTTCGAGCAGCGCCGGTGGCGATTCCTCGGGCGCGATCCGGATCCGCAGGGCATGCGCTACTGCGGTGCGCTCGTCCGCGCGATGCGCGCAGCGATCTAACCCACGAGTAGGATCGCGGTGTGGGCTACCACGTCGCCGACGCATCAGCTGTCAAGTGGGAGGAGCGCCCGCTCGAGGGACAGGCGGACCGGCAGGCCGCGGACGTCACGACGGCCGCCGAGCTCAAGCAGTCACGGGCGCGGCTGTGGCGCTACCCACCGCACACGCGCGGCCGGCGACACGCCGACCACGCGCAGGAGGAAGTGTTCGTCGTCCTCTCCGGCAAGCTGACGATGCTCCTGGGCGATCCGCCCGAGCGCGTCGACGTCGGACCGCACAGCGTCGTCGCGGTCGAGCCGATGACCCCGCTCCAGATCCGGAACGAGAGCGACGAGGAGCTCGTCCTGTTCATCTACGGCGCACCTCCCGAGCAGGCGGGAGCCGACTTCTTCGACGACGTCGAGTTGCCGCCCGCTTAGACGGCGGCGGCCTCCGCGACGGCGGCTCGCTCGAATACGAGCTCGCCGTTCACCGCGTCCACGCGCACTCTGTCGCCGTCGGCGAACTCGCCCTCGAGCAACCGCATCGCGAGCGGGTTCTCCAGCATGCGCTGGATCGCGCGCTTGAGCGGACGCGCGCCGTACGTCGGATCCCAGCCGGCTTCCGCCAGCGCTTCCTTCGCCGCATCGGTCAGCTCGAGCTCGATCCCGCGGTCCGCGAGCCGCTCGCGCAGCCGTTCCAGCTGCAGCTCGACGATCTCCGAGAGCTGCTCGCGCGTCAGCGGCTTGAACTCGACGATCTCGTCGATCCTGTTGAGAAACTCCGGGCGGAAGACCTCGCGCATCTGATCGGCCGAGCGCAGGTTCGACGTCATGATCAGGACCGTGTTCCGGAAGTCGACCGTGCGGCCCTGGCCGTCGGTCAGTCGCCCATCGTCGAGGATCTGCAGCAGCACGTCGAAGACCTCGTTGTGCGCCTTCTCGATCTCGTCGAGCAGGATCACCGAGTACGGGCGCCGGCGCACAGCCTCCGTCAGCTGGCCGCCCTCCTCATAACCGACGTAGCCCGGCGGCGCGCCGATCAGCCGCGCGACCGTGTGCCGCTCCTGGTACTCGGACATGTCGAGCCGCACCATCGCGCGCTCGTCGTCGAACATGAACTCCGCGAGCGCGCGGGCGAGCTCCGTCTTGCCGACACCTGTCGGGCCGAGGAAGACGAACGACCCGATCGGCCGGTTTGGATCCTGCAGGCCGGTGCGTGCACGCCGGAGGGCGTTCGCGACTGCCTCGACGGCCTCGTCCTGGCCTACGACGCGCTGGTGCAGCCGCTCCTCCATATGGATCAGCTTCTCCGTCTCGCCCTCGAGCAGCCGGTCGACGGGAATGCCCGTCCAGCGCGCGACGACCGCGGCGACGTCGTCCTCGTCGACTTCCTCCTTGACCATTGCGTTCTCCGGCTGCGCGCCGTCGCGCTCGGCGAGCTCGCGCTCGAGCTCCGGGAGCTCGCCGTGGCGGATCTCCGCCGCGCGGTTGAAATCCCCGGCGCGTTCCGCGCGCTCGTACTCCATGCGCAGCGCGTCGATCTGGTGCGTGATCTCCTTGACGCGGTCGAGCGCTTCTTTCTCCTGGTCCCAGCGCGCCTGCAGTTCGCTCCGCCGCTCCTTCGCCTCCGCGAGCTCGCGCTCGACGGGCTTCCGCACGTCCTTCGACTCCTTCGCCATCGCGGCGAGCTCGATCTCGAGCTGGCGCACGCGACGGTCGGCCTCGTCCAGCTCGACCGGTGACGAGTCGATCTCCATCCGCAGCCGCGACGCGGCCTCGTCGACGAGGTCGATCGCCTTGTCGGGCAGGAAGCGGTCGGTGATGTAGCGGTCCGAGAGAACGGCGGCCGCGACGAGCGCGGCGTCGCGGATGCGCACGCCGTGATGCGCCTCGTAGCGCTCCTTCAGGCCGCGCAGGATCGCGATCGTGTCCGCGACCGACGGCTCGCCGACGAAGATCGGCTGGAAGCGGCGTTCGAGCGCGGCGTCCTTCTCGATGTGCTTGCGGTACTCGTCGAGCGTCGTCGCGCCGATCGCGCGCAGCTCGCCGCGCGCGAGCATCGGCTTCAGCAGGTTGCCCGCGCTGACGGCGCCTTCGGCCGCGCCCGCGCCGACGATCGTGTGCAGCTCGTCGATGAAGAGGATGATCTTGCCCTCGGCGGCCTTGATCTCGTTGAGGACGGCCTTGAGCCGCTCCTCGAACTCGCCGCGGTACTTCGAGCCGGCGATCAGCGCGCCGATGTCCAGCGCCCACACGCGCTTGCCCTTCAGTCCTTCCGGCACGTCGCCGGCGACGATGCGCTGCGCGAGCCCTTCAGCGATCGCCGTCTTGCCGACGCCCGGGTCGCCGATCAGCACCGGATTGTTCTTCGTGCGGCGAGAGAGGACCTGGATCACGCGCCGGATCTCCTCGTCGCGGCCGATCACCGGGTCGAGCTTTCCTTCCTCGGCCGCTGCGGTCAGGTCGCGGCCGAACTTCTCGAGCGCCTGGTAGGTCTCCTCGGGATCCTGCGACGTGATGCGCTGGCCGCCGCGCACCGCCTTGATCTTCGCCTCGAGCTGGTCGCGCGGGACGACGTCGAGCGCCAGCAGCAGATGCTCCGTCGAGACGTAGTCGTCCTCCAGCCGGCGCGCCTCGTCGGCCGCCTTGTCGAGCACGCGCGAGAACGCGGCGGAGACGTTCGGCTGCTGTTGCGTGCCCTGGACAGACGGCTTGCCGCGGAGCGTCGCCTCCGCCTGCGCGCGAAGCGCCGCGGCGTCCGGGACGAGTTGTTGCGGCAGCTCCTGGTCGAGCAGCGCTAGCAGCAGGTGCTCCGCGTAGAGCTCGGGATTGCCCATCCGGCGCGCAAGCTCCTGCGCGGCCGCGACGGCTTCCTGTGATTTCAGTGTCAGCTTGTTGAAGTCCATCTACCTCTTACCAATCTGTGGATTGTTCGTTACACCCTTGTCGCGGTGCCTGGCACCGGGCCGGCCGGAGCGACGATCCGGGAACAGGCGGAACGCCGCTTCGTGCGCTTGCCGCCCACGTGGTCCTCGTCACAGTTCCGTGACTGTGCCTGGCACCGGCCGGCGCTCATCGACGTGTCGGAATCAGCTCCGTCGGGGGTCTCCATGGGACGAGATCGCGGCGGTACTGCTTGTGCACGTCGTTGATCGCCGCGCGCATCTGCTGCTCCATCCGGTCGAGACGGCGTCGCATCTTCAGGAGCTCGTCCTGCAACCGCAGCACGTGTTCCACACCGGCGAGGTTCAGCCCGAGCTCGGTCGTGAGCTGCTGGATCAACCGCAGCTGCTCGAGGTCGGCCTCTGAGTAAAGACGCGTGTTCCCGGATGTGCGCTTCGGACGAATCAGCCCTTTCGATTCGTAGATGCGCAGCGTCTGCGGGTGCATGCCGACGATGTCGGCCGCGACGGAGATCATGTAGCGCGGATGCTCGTCGATCACTCCTGCTCCTCCCGCAACCGGCGCAGCTTCTCGAGCTTGATCCGCATCAAGACGAACGAGACGATCAGCCCGGCGCCGCCGATCGAGACGAGGAGAATCGCCGCGAGTTTCATGAGAAGAGCGCCTCCCGCGGATCGTCGTGCGACGCCTTCCGGAGCTCCTCGATCGCCTCGCGCTCCTTCTTCGACAGCTTCTTCGGAACCGTCACGCGCAGGCGCGCGAGCAAATCGCCGCGGCCGTTGCCCTTGAGCTTCGGCGCGCCCTGGCCGCGGATTCTCAGCAGCTGCCCGTCCTGGGAGCCCGGCTTCACCTTCAACGAGATGCGCTCCCCGTACGGCGTCGGCGCCTCGACGGTCGCGCCGAGGGCGGCCTCGGCGTACGTCACCGGTACCTCGATCACGAGGTCGGAGCCGCGTCGCTCGAACAACTTCGACGGCGTGACCCGCGTGACGACGTAGAGGTCACCGGTGGGCCCGCCGTTCGCGCCGAGTTCGCCCTTTCCCTTGAGGCGGATGCGCGTGCCGTCCTTGACTCCGGCGGGGACCTTCACCGTGTAGTGCTTCGTGCGCCGCTCGCGGCCGGAGCCGCCGCACTTCGCGCACGGCTTCTCGACCACCGTTCCGTTTCCGCGGCAGCGCGGGCACGGCTGGGAGAGCGCGAACAGTCCCTGGCTCTCCGACACGACGCCGCGGCCGTGGCACTCGGGACAGATCACAGGTGACGTTCCCGGCTGCGCGCCTGTGCCGCCGCACTCGCGGCACGCCGTCGTCACCTCGACGGGAATCTTCGTCTCGAGCCCGCGGAGCGAATCCTCGAACGACACGTTGACCTGAACCTCGATGTCCGAGCCGCGCTCCGGCTGGCGACGCTGCGTGCGCGTGCCGCCGCGGTTGAACAGGCCGCCGAAGATGTCGCCGAGGTCACCGAGGTCGTTGATCGTGAAGTTGCCGCCGCCGCCGAAGTTGTAGTTCCCCGGATCGAAGCCTGTCCGGCCGTTAGCGTCGCCGAACCTGTCGTACTGCTTGCGCTTCTCCGGATCGGAGAGCACGTCGTACGCGTTTTGCACTTCCTTGAACTTCTCTTCGGCCGTTGCGTCGCCCGGATTCTTGTCGGGGTGATACTTGGCGGCGAGCTTGCGGTACGCCTTCTTGACCTCGTCCGCGGACGAGCCTTTCTTGACGCCGAGCGTGTCGTACAGCGTCGCCACTTACTCCCCCGGCGGTCCTGCAACCACGACGCGCGCCGGCCGCAACACTCTGTCGCCGAGCCTGTAGCCCTTCTGGACGACCTCGATCACGCTGCCCTCCTCTTCGTCGGACGGCTGGGACAGCAGCGCTTCGTGCACGTGCGGGTCGAACTTCCCGTCCGTCTCGATCTCCGCCAGGCCTTCCTTCGCGAGCAGATCGGCGAGCGCACGGTGGACGAGGCGGACGCCCTCCTCGAGCTTCCCGCCTTCGTGCTCCTCCGCGGCCTCCAAAGCGCGGCCGAGGTCGTCGAGCACCGGCAGCAGCTCCTTCACGAGCCGCTCGTTCGCACGCGAGATCGTCGCCGCCTGCTCGCGCGCACTGCGCTTGCGGTAGTTGTCGAACTCCGCCGCGAGCCGCTGCAGCCGGTCGAAGAGCTCGTCGCGCTCGGCCTGGAGGGCCTCAACATCGGGGCTCCCCGAGTCGGCCACCTCGGTACGAGCCGGGGGAACCTCCCGGTTCCCCCGGACCCCCTCCACCGGTCCGCTAT
>JBASRJ010000298.1:0-6252 GCA_049273785.1 Gaiellaceae bacterium
GGGTCGGAGTCGGGGCGGGGGCCGGAACCGGAGCCGGGGTGGGTGGGACCGGTGCCGGTGTCGGAGACGGGCTCGGCCGGCCCGTCAAGCCTGGGTTGACGATGGTTTTTGGCCTCGGCGTGAACCGGACCGAGGCGAGCGCTGAAGGCCGAGAGATCGTGGCGACCCCTTTCCGGACGACAGCGGCGTGATGCACCGGCGCAGAGAGCGCCGGCAGACGAAGCGTCCGCTGGTGCGACGACGGCGGCGCGATGACTGCCCGGTGTACCTCTCCGCCCTGATGCAGCAGGGTCGGGAGCGAGACTGCGGCGGCAACCGCTCCGGTCGTGAGCGCAGCGGCTAGGACGCGTGCGCAAAGGCTCATGTTGCTCCCCTCAGAAGCCGACAAACCCTTTCGAAGGGATGTATCGGCAACGGGGGAGCGGAGCTTGAAGGAGGTCTGATGGGCAGTTTCAAGGTCAAGCTCGTCGCCTATTTCGTGCTGCTCTCGCTCCTCCCGCTGGCGGCGGCCTTCTGGGGGTTCTCGACGGTGGCCGCCCGCGGTGAGACCCGGCGCGTGGACGCCCGCCTCCAGGCCGGTCTACGGGCGACGGTGGCCGCCTACCAGGAGCGGCTCGACAGCGCGGCCGCCACGGCGGAGGCTCTTGCCCAGACCCCCGCATTCGCGCGCGCCCTGGTCGGGCGCGACCGCGAGGCGCTCCGCGCCCTGCTCGCGGGGAAGCCGAACCTCAGCGTCGTGATCGGCGGATTCCGGATCGGCACGCCGATTCCCGGTGCCGCAACGCGACGGGTCTCCGTCCTTGGCCCCGGCGGGGCCCGCGGGGCGGTGATCGCATCGGTCCCGCTCGACGCGGTGCTGGTGCACCGACTGCAGGTTCGGTCGGGCCTCGATCCCGACGACCGCGTGATCCTGCTCGTCCACGGCCAGGTCGTCGCGGGTCTCCCGCGCGAGGGCGGGGCGGTGCACGCGACCCCGGGCGGCCCGCACACGACCGCGATCGGCCACACGCGCTATCGCCTTCTCCTGGCGGGCACGCTGGACGAGCAAAAGTCCACCACGCTCGGCGTCGTCAGCCCCCAGTCGAAGATCGACGCCGCCAACTGGGACGCCGAACGGCGGCTTCTGATCGGACTGCTCGGCTCCCTCGTCCTCGTTGCGACCGTCGCGTACTTCGAAGGGCGCGCGATCGTTCGCACGATCCGACGCCTCGTCGATGCCGCCCGGGCGATCGCCCGCGGCGATCTCCGCGAGCGTGTCCCGGTGCAGGGGCGTGACGAGCTCGCGCTCCTCGGCCGCACGTTCAACCAGATGGCGGGCCAGCTGCAGACGCGCCTCGACGAGCTCGCCGCCGAGCGCGAGCGGTTGCGGGACGCGATCTCCCGCTTCGGCGACGTGCTCGGCGCGACCCACGATGTCGATCAGCTCCGCCGCGCGATCGTCGAGACGGCCGTCGAGGCGACCGGCGCCGCAGGCGGTGTGCTGGTCGGGGAGGCTGGTGACCTCGTCCAGACCGGCTATCCGGACAAGGGGCAGGAGCGGATCGACGTCCCGCTGCAGGCGGGGCGCATCACGTTCGGCACCCTGATGCTCTTCGGCGACGACTTCGAGGACGACGACCGGATGACCGCGACGTCGCTGGCAGCGCAGGCCGTGGTCGCGCTCGAGAATGCCCGGCTCCACCGGATCGTCGAGCGGCAGGCACGGGTCGACGGCCTGACCGGGCTCGCCAACCGCCGCCAGTGTGAGGACCAGCTCGCGACCGAGCTCGCGCGCGTCGAGCGCTTCGGTGGCCCACTTGCCGTCGTCTTCGGCGACCTCGACAACTTCAAGGAAGTGAACGACCGCTTCGGCCATCCAACGGGCGACGTCGTCCTCCGCGAGTTCGCGCACACGCTGGAGGAGGGCATCCGTGACGTCGACCTCGCGGGCCGCTGGGGTGGGGAGGAGTTCGTGCTCGTCCTCCCGGGCACGGATCTCGACGGTGCCGTGCAGGTGGCCGAGCGGATCCGGGCCGCTCGTGCCGAGCGGGTCGTTCTGTCGGCGGAGGGAGAGCCGATCCGGGTCACCGCGAGCTTCGGAGTCGCCGCCTTTCCCGAGGCATCCACCGCCGAGGGGCTCCTGGCAGCGGCGGACGGAGCGCTCTACCAGGCCAAGCGGGCCGGGAAGAACCGCGTGGCGGCCACCTCCGAGGCCGTCACACACCCGTAACGCGTCCGTAACGCTTTCTACCCTTCCTGTGGAAAAGCCGCCCCAACGGGCTAGAATCCCGCGACCAGCCGCCCCAATCCGATTCAGGAGGCCGTATGCCGGTTGAAGCGCCGTCGTCGTTCGCGCAGGTGATCCAGGACCATCTCGACCTGAAAGAGCGCAATTCCACGCTCGAGCCGTCGATGCCGCTCGGGAACTACAAGGCCGAGGATCCCTTCGACAACCATCCCCTCTTCAAGACCGAGGAACAAGCCCGCCTCGAGGAGACGATCGACGGCGAGGAGTCGCTCGTGGCCGCTGCGCCGACGGTGCTCGCCTGGCCGGGCGAAGACACGGAGGAGCACGCGGGTCCCGACGTCGAAGCAAGCCTCTGGACGAAGTCGCGCGACTTCGACTGGGGCGATTAGCCGATCGAAGTCCGGCTCGGTCTGCGCCCGAGCCATGACGACTTCGATCGGGGCCTGGGGGCGGGCGTCGGTAGGCCGCAGCCGCGCATGTCGCCTGCGGCGGCGAGCGTAGAACCGGAGTGAGCTTGCTGGGATAGGCTCGCCGGCTCCGACGACGCGGGAGGACTGGGGATGAAACGCTTGATTCTGGGGCTTGGGCTGGGTACCGCGATCGCGTACGGCTGGCGGCGGCTGACGGGTGGAGAGACCGAGCCGCAGCCGAGTTGGACCGGCACCGACAACGATCCGGAAGACCTCGGCTCGGTTGACGACGATCTCCTCGCGCGCACGCGCGCCACAACGGAGCAGGAGCAGGCGGAGGAGCCCGAGCCCTCCGAGCGCCCCTCCGAGCCGGCGACCTAGCCGGCGAGCACACCGCCGACGACGCGCAGTCGTCGACGATGGCCGCAAACGCGGCCTCCTGCCCCCGACCCGGTCGCCGTCGCTCGCGCCATTCCCGGGGCTATTCCCTCGACCGGGGGATTCGAGACCGAAAGGGGCCAGGGATGCTGTGAGCCGGGTTGTTTTCGGAAGGGGAGTGCCCTGCGGCACGTTCGGGACTTATTGCGATGAGCGATCACGCTTTTCCGCTGCGTCTTGTCGACGAGACGGCCGCGCCTGCCGCCGCTCCGGCCGAGCATGCGCTCGTCGAGTCCTATCGACGGCTCGCCGACGTCTTCCACGACGTCCTCGCCGAGCAGAGTCTCGACGCGCTGCTCGACCGGATCGCCGACGCGCTCGCCGAGCTGGTTCCGCACGACTCGCTGACGATCTACGAGGCCGACGAGCTCCGCCGCGTGCTCGTGCCCGTCTGGGCCCGGGACAAGTGGGCGGACAAGATCCTCGCCGACCGCTGCCCGTTCGGAGTCGGGCTCACCGGCTGGGGCGTCGAGCACGGCGAGCCGGTCCGCGTCAACCAGGCGCACCTGGATCCGCGGGTCTCCACCGTCGCCGGCACGCCGGCCGACGAGCCGGAGGCGCTGATCACGATCCCACTGATCGCGCGCGACTCGATCAAAGGCGCGCTGAACGTCTATCGCCTCGGAGACGACGCCTCGTTCGACGACGACGAGTTCGAGCTCGCCAAGCGCTTCGGGGACGCGGCGGCTCTCGCACTCGACAACGCGCAGATCCGGGCGCGGCTCGAGCACCAGGCGCAGACGGACCCGCTGACCGGCCTGTACAACCACCGCACCTTCCACGAGCGACTGCGCGCCGCGCTCACGAAGGCGAGCCGTTCGCACGACTCCGTCTCCGTCCTCATGCTCGACATCGACGACTTCAAGCGCGTCAACGACGTGTACGGCCACGGGTCGGGCGACGAGATCCTCCGCAGCCTCGCGGAGGCGCTGCGCTCGGTCGTGCGCGCGAGCGACGTCGTCTGCCGGCTCGGCGGCGAGGAGTTCGCGATCGTGATGACGGCGAGAGATGCCACGCACGCGGAGCGGCTCGCGCGCCGTCTCGTAGAGCACATCGCCTCGGCGGAGTTCCTGCCCGCCGGCCGGATCACGATCTCGGTCGGGCTCGCGCGCGGCCCCGAGCACGCGATGAACCCGCGCGAGCTGATCGCCTGCGCGGAGGCGGCGATGATGACTGCGAAGGCCCGGGGCAAGAACCAGATCGTCCTGTACGACGAGAGCGCGCTCGAACGGCCTGACGCGCCGGCGGAGACGACAGCGCGCGACGTTCGCTCGATCGCGCACATGAAGATGCTGCAGAGCCTGGGCGGGAAGCTGAACCGGCTGAACGACGTGCGCCAGATCGGCAGCGTGATCGCGAACGAGCTCCGATCGTTGATCGACTACCACAACTGTCGCGTGTTTGTGGTCGAAGGTGTGGACGTTCGTCCGATTGCGTTCGTCGGCGCGTTCGCGGGCGCACAGACCTCGATGGAGGTGCTCGCGTGCAAGCTCGGCGAGGGGATGACCGGGTATGTCGCCTCGACCGGTGAGTCGCTGCTCGTCGGCGACGCTGCGAACTATCCGCGCTCGCGCCAGGTCGAGGGGACCGACCGCATCGACGAATCCCAGATCTACGTGCCGCTGACCTTCGGGTCGCGGGTGATCGGCGTGATCGTCATCTCCAAGCTCGGCCTCGATCAATTCGACGAGGATGACGTGCGGCTGCTGGAGGTCCTCGCAGGCCATGCGGCGGTCGCGCTCGAGAACGCATCCTTGTACGAGTCCGCTCGCCGCGAGGCCGAGCGCGCGACGGCGCTGCTCGAGTTCAGCCGCGAGCTCGCGACGGCCGAGGGCATGGACGAGGTCGTCGACCGGATCGTCGAGCTCTCCGCGCGCACGCTCGGCTCACCGCGCGCGTCGGTCTGGCTGCAGCGAACGGCAGGCGACAACTTCGGCACGCGCGCGACCTACGGCTACTCGGAGCTCGACCACGAGCGCCTTGCCCGCGTCCGCTTCGACCACGACGAGGCACACGCGTTCCTCGACGGCAAGGAGCCGTTCGTCGTGACGCCCGAGCAATACGCGGCCATAGAGGGCGCCGCCGAGGTCGGTGCCGGCGACGCGTTCGCGGTCGCGCCCCTGATGCTCGACGGCGGCCGGCTCGGCTGCATCGCGGTCGCGATCCCGGGCGACGGTGGATTCTCGGAGCGCAACCTCCGCCTGCTCGCGGGCGTCGCTCACCAGGCGAAGCTCGCACTGACGAACGCCGCGAGCTTCCATTCCCTCGAGACGACGTTCCTCGAGACCGTGGAGGCCCTCGCAAACGCCCTCGAGGCGAACGACGAGTACACGTCATCGCACGCGCGCTGGATCACCGACCTCGCGCTCAGGGTCGGCGCCGGGCTCGGTCTCGACAGCCGTCAGCTGAAACGGCTCGAGCTGGGCGCGCTGTTCCACGACATCGGCAAGATCGGCATCCCCGAGGCCGTCCTCTCGAAGCCCGGCCCGCTCACGGACGGCGAACGGCGCCTGATCGAACGGCACCCGGAGCTGGGCGAGCGGATCATCGCGCCGATCGACCGCCTCGAGGAAGTGCGGCCGATCGTGCGCCACTGTCACGAGCGCTACGACGGGATGGGATACCCGGACCGGATGGTCGGCGAGGAGATCCCGCTCGAGTCGCGGATCATCTTCGTCTGCGACGCCTACCACGCGATGACGACCGATCGCCCCTACCGGAAGAAGCTGCCGAAGGCGGAGGCGGTCCGGCGGCTCGAGGACGCTGCCGGGACGCAGTTCGACCCGCGCGTCGTCGAGGTGGCGAAGCTCGTGCTCGCCGAGCTCGGCGAGACTCCCGACCTGACTTAACTCAGCCGCTCGCGGCCCGCGAGCGCATCGAGCCCTTCGCTGAAGCTGACATACGGGTCGACCGGAATCGCGGCCGCGCGCTCGCGGAGGCGCTCGACGTCCTCGAGCCCGCGTTCGCGGCGCCGCAGCTCTTCTTCGCGCGCGGCCAGCGCACCCTGCATGCGGATCAGATCGGCTTCGCGGGCCGCAACCTGCGACTCGCGCGCGTGGAGTGTCGACTCCCGCCTGGACAGATCGGTCTCGCGGTGCTCGTCGCGGCGGTCGAGCTCGCGCTGCGCCGCTGCGGTACGGGTCGCATGGATGCGGTCGCGTTCGTCCAGCTCCCGGG
>JBASRJ010000323.1:0-27801 GCA_049273785.1 Gaiellaceae bacterium
CCTCGCGCGTGCGGGCGTCGAGACGCTCGGGACCGCCCGCGGAGACGACCCGCGCAGCCCCGACTCGCAGCGGTGTGCGCACGTGTCCCAGTCGTCGAAGCCATTCGAGCGTCAGAAGCGCGGTGCCCGGTTCCCCGCGCGCACGGGCCGTCTGGCTGAGTCGCGTCAACAGGACCGCACAGACGGCGGCCACCAGTGCGACACCGCCGAGGCGGGCGCTCTCACCGTGGGCGAACAGCCCGACGGCGACGAAGCCGGCGAGGCAGAGGGCGCCTGTCCCCAGGACCATCGGGTAGGCGCGCTCGGCGAACGCCTGGATCTGGGCCCGCGCGAGGAGCGAGCGCGCGACGAAGAAGGCGAGGAGCGCGAGCGCCAGCCCGCCGACGTCTCGGCCGTAGTACCCCGTCGCGATCCCGGCGGCGACTCCCCAGAAAACGAGGCCGAGCAGCCAGGCGAGCTGCAGTGTGTGCCGCTCGAAGCGCTTGCGCAGGTTCGTGAACAACCGCAGCTCGAGTCGCTTCAGGTCGAAGTAGAGGAGGCGCGCCCATTCCGCTCCCGCGCGAATCGTCGGCATCGCGAGGAAGAGCACGAGGAGTGCTCTCGAATCCGTCTTCGCACCGAGGAGGAGGGCGAGCACCGCGAGCGCGTCGAGCGCCATGATCGCGTGCGAGGTGCCGGCCGTCAGGAATTCTCGCGCCGCTCCCCCCAGCACCGCTCGCATCGCAGCGCGGCCGGCCTCACGCAGCGGTGCGAATCCGAGGAAGTGGTAGACGCGGCGCGTGTAGCGGAGGGTCAGGCCGGTCACGAGCGCCGTCGTCAGAACGGAGCCGACGACGACGCTCCAGATGCCGATCAGCGGCCACAGCGCGAGGATCGTCGCGAGCCCGAGGAACTCGGGGGCAAGCGTCGCGACGAGCGGCTTGTAGACGCGGCGAAGCGCGTAGACGCCCGAGTGGTAACAGCGGACGGGCAGATCGAGCGCCAGCCGCAGCAGGAGACTGGCCACGAATGCGTCCGTCACGTCGAACGTGCCGTCGATCGCCCGCCAGACGCTCCAGCCGATCGCGCAGGCGAGCGCGACCGCCGAGAGGAGCAGCGCAAACGTGAGCCAGCCGCCGATCGCGCGCTCGATGCGATGTGGCCTCCCGGAGCGATGCAGGTCGCGCACCTGTCCCCGCAGCGCTTCGAGCGCTCCCCACCAGAAGCTCGACACGAAGGCGGTCGCCGTCGTGGCGACGATCACGAGCCGGAAGTTCCCCCACGCGAGGTGGCGGAAGAGGAACAGCACCGTCACCGCGTGCAACGCGGACTCGTTCAGATAGCTCAGGAAGAAGTAGCGAAGCCGGTAGAACGAGTAGCGCCAGAGCCGGTCGCCGAGGAGCCCTTCCTCGAGCACGACGACGCGCCGCTCGCGCGCAGCCTGGTTCCGAAGCCAGCGGTCGAGTGCGGTCTCGCTCATGCGCGCGCACGCTTCGGCCGCCGGTTGCGCGCCGCCACCAGCGAGGGAAGCCCCCACTCGCCCCGCAGCTTCCGGTAGGGGATCTCGCGGAACGCGCGCGCGTCACGCCGCCCGGTCAGCGCCTTGACGACGATCCGTGCGATCCAGTAGTCGAGCTGCTGGAGCTGTCGCCGGTCCGTGACGACGCGGCGCAGCGCGATCGCGGAGCGCTGCTGCGTCAGCGCGCTCCGCGGGTCGAGCGCCCGGCCGACGACGGAGCACACCGCACGGCCCGCCTGCTCACGGTTGGTTCCGCGCATCGTTCGCGCAGTGACGGAGGTCCGGCGGTCGATCTCACGGAGAAGAGAACGGACCTTCTTCTCGTCGAGTCCGATCGTCCCGTCGGCGGCGATTCGCGTCCCGAGGAACGGCACCGACGAAGCGCCGATCGCCTCGGGCCAATCGTCCGAGTCGCGGCCGGCGGTCGTGAGGAAGAGCGTTCGCCGCTTCTTCGCGTTCACGGTGAGCCAGAGCGAGTCGAGGGTCCGGTCGATCGCCGTTTGGGCCTCTTGGGCGACGGCGGGGTCCGCATGTGCGAACAGGAAGTCGTCCCCGTAGCGCGCGTAGAAACCGCGCGGGAGCTTCTCCAGCGCTCGGTCCATGTCGCTCAGGTAGAGGTTGGCGATGATCGCCGCGATCGGCTGGCCCATCGGCAGACCCCGCACGCGGCACGCGATGCCTCCCTCGGGCAGGCGCATCTCGACGCGGATGACCTGCTCGACTAGCGGCGGCAGCGGTCCGCCGAGCCCTGCCTCGAGCATTGGCCAGAGGGGAGACTCGCGGCCGATCGGGATCGAGTCGGTGTACGAGTCGACGTCGCTCCGGAGCACGTAGACGCCGCGAGCTCTCGGGTCGGCATGCTTCCGTCGCTCCGCTCGGACGTACGCTGCGAGCTGGGCCAGCGGCGTCAGCCACGAGAGACCTTTCCGGTAGGAGAAGACGCGCCGAGACAGGCGCGGAGACACCGCGTCGGAGACGATGTCCGAGACGACTCCGTGGACGATCAGGTCGGTGATCCGGCAGGCGAACACCTCGCGTGTCTTGTGCCGCGCGCGGATCGTCCGCAGCTCACCCGGCTCCAGCTCGTACCGGCCCTCGCCCACCTCGCGCGCGAGCAGGCGCGCGACCTTGACCCGGTTCATGACGATCGAGGCCAGCGAGACGTCGCTCTGCCGCATCTCGTAGAGACGGCTCGTGAGCAGGTAGCGCTGGTGGAGCCGCTCGATCTGCCGCTCGTACCTGCGTCTGTTGGCCAGCTGCGCGTAGACGTCCACGCGGCCCCGAAGCTAGCGCAGTCGAGGCGATCTGCCTAGATCCGCCCGGGCGGCGCGAGGAGGGCCGAGCGAGTGGTTTGTTTCTTGATTGAGTGAATCAGCAGAATGCTGAATCTCAAATCGGACGGGAGAAGACCGCAGTCTCTGTTCCCGTCATGTGCAACGCTGCACGTTCAGTGCAGGAGTCACCCGACCCTCTGGTTCGCGCCACGTCCGGGACGGTAACACCGCATCGCGCGTACGCCTAGCGCGGCGGGAGAGGAGATCCGATGGGCGTGAAGCGGCTCGAGCACATCCCGGGCTTCAACATCGATCGCGTGGCCGCGGCGGCCGGCGACGACCCAGACGTCCTTCGCCTGGAGAACCTCGACACCGACGTCCCGCCCCCCGCGGCCGCGATCGAGGCGACCCGGGCGGCGATCGGCGAGGACGACGCGAACAGCTGGCTTCCCTTCACGGGCCGCGACGATCTCAAGGAAGCCGTGGCGGCGTACATCGCGCGGCACGGTGGGCCGCGCTACGACGGGCCCCGCGAGATCGTGATCACGAGCGGCGAAGGCGATGCGATGCTCGACGCGCTCTTCTGCCTCACCGATCCAGGGGACGAGGTCGTCCTCACCGACCCGACGTACGCGGGCATGCTCAACCGGGTGCGCCTCGTCGGAGCCGTTCCGCGCCTCGTCGCGCTCAACGTCGTCGACGGCGAGTGGCGGCTCGACCTCGACGCCCTCACGGCCGCGGTGAACGACCGCACGCGCGTCGTGTTCATCAACAACGCGTCGTTCCCGTCCGGATGGGTGGCGAACGCGGACGAGCTCGATGCGGTTGCGTCGATCTGCCGCGACCGGGACCTGTGGCTGCTCTACTGGGGAGGATTCGAAGGTGTCCTGTTCGACGGCCGGACGAGAGTGCATCCGGCGGCGCTCGACGGCATGCGGGATCGAACGGTCACGATTGGCAGCCCGACGTTCGAGCAGCGAATGATTGCGTGGCGCATCGGCTGGGTCGTCGCTCCGGGCGAGCTCGTGAACGACGTCTCGCGCGTCCAGATCTACAACGGCCTCGTGCCGAGCGGGTTCAACCAGATCGGAACGCGCGTTGCTCTCGGAGTGCCCGATGACGACCTCGCCGCCGCAAACGCCGAATGGGAGAAGCGTCGAGACGAGACGCTTCGCCAGCTCGACGGGCTTCCCGTCGTGCGTCCCGCCGGAGGCTGGTCGCTCCTCCTCGACGTGGCGGCGCTCGGGCTCGACTGCGCGGAGGTCTCCGACCGGCTGCTCGCGGAGAAGGTCGCCGCGACTCCCATGCGTGGGTGGGGCGGCGAGATCGCCGATCGCCACGTCCGCTTCGTCTTCAGCAACGAGCCCGTCGATCGGCTGGCGCTGCTCGGCGACCGCGTGCGTAGCGCCCTCGGCCGTCCGTAGACTCGTTCGTGTGGACGACACACCATTTCCCGACGTCGACTTCGAGGATTGCACGCAACAGGCGATCGATTCGCTCCCGCCCGAGCTTCGCGACTACATGTCGAATGTCGCGATCGTCATCGAGGACGAGCCGCCGGGCGGCCAACCCCTGCTCGGCCTGTATCAAGGCGTGCCTTTGACGAGGCGAAGTAGCTCGTACGTCGCGGTGGCGCCGGACAAGATCTCCATCTATCGAGGTCCGCTCGAGCGCTACTTTGGCGCGGATCGCGACCGGCTGCGCGAGGAGATCAGGCACGTCGTCCTGCACGAGGTCGCTCACCATTTCGGCATCAGTGACGAACGACTCAGAGAGATGGGCCGCTACTGAGAGTGAAGCTGGATGTTCCCTCCGGCGAGGATCCGCTCGCCAGAGTCGTAGCCGGTTGCGAGCCGGATGCGGTACCTATCGGCGCGGATGCCCGGCTCGCCGTTGTCGGTCAGGTCGATCCGGTAGTTGTACGAGCCGGAGCCGTTGATCGTCGCCGTCCCGAAGACGCTGGCCGTGTTCCCGCTGCAGGCGACCGCGAGCACCGCCGCCGAGTGGATGTCGAGGTGCGTCGCCGGGCCGTGGTCCTTGTACTCCTCGGAGCCTGACGGCAGCCCGCTGCTCGACACCTTGGCGTTGCCGCCGAAAGTGGCCTTGTCGCCGCCGGCAGCGGTGATCCTGCCGCCTCCCGTGACCTTGCAGCCGCGCGTGCTCAGCGGCACCACCCACTCCTTGGCCCCCCGGTCGCTCGGCTCGCCCGCGTCCTGCACGCCGCTGCCGTTCGTGTCGGCGAAGGACACGATCACGTCCGCGCCCGGTAACGCCGGGCCCTCATAGCAGAACGTGGCTAGGCCCTTCGCGTCCGTCAACCGTGGGCCGCTCGTCTGGACCGAGCCCGTGACCGAGAAGCGGACGGTGACTCCCGGCGTCGGGTTGGCGAACGCGTCTGTGACCGTCGCGGTCACGCAGTGCTGCGAGTCGACGGTGTTCGTGGCCGTCTGCGGGGTCAACGTGAGCCTCGCCGGTGGTCCCGCCGTCCAGGTCTTCGCCACCGTGTTCCCCGGTTCTCCGGGACTCTGCACGCCGTCACCGTTGGTGTCGGCGTAGGCGGCGATCGTGTCGTCGCCCACGGCAGTGCCCGTGTAACAGAAACCCGCTTGGCCGTTCGCGTCTGTGGGCGACGTCCCGGTGCCGCTTGCCGGGTTCGCGCCTGTGACCGAGAACGGGACTGTCACGCCGGAGACCGGCGTCCCGGCGGCGTCCGTGACCGTGGCCGTGACGCAGTGCTGCTGTCCGGCCTGGTTCGTCGCCGTGGCCGGCGTCAGCATCAGGTTCGCCGGCGGGCCGGGACCCGGTGGCTGACCGCCGACGCCACAGGTGTCCTTCGGGATCTCGAACGCGGCGGCCCGGTTCGGTGAGAACGCCTCCTTCGACCACATCACCTGGGTCGGCGCGAACGTCTCCGTGTCGCACGTGAGACCCTCGTCGCGGAAGTTCGGATCTCCGGGCACCGCGGTACTGAAGTCGAAGGCGAGCGCATTCGTCACCTTGTCGACCACCCAGACGTGGCTGCACCCGTCCGAGCCTTCGAACAGCAGACTGCCGCCGACCCCGACGCCGCTGTTGAAACACCCGTTCCCTGCCCAGGGAATGTTGCGGATCGGCACGCCGGTCGTCGTGTGCTGGTGAACGACCCTTGAGCCGTCGTCGCTGATGTAGAGCGTGTCGTCGGTCGCGTCGTAGGCGATCCCATCGTCGAGCCCGAAGACGACGTCTTGCGGTGCGGTGAACGCCACGTTCGAACCGCTCACGCTCTTCGTCGCGTCGAGTTGGATGAACGTCACCGTCCCGGCCGGCTGCCCGGCCCCCCAGCCGGCCCAGAGACCGTTTCGCGTAGCGTCGTACGCGAGCGCGCCGAGACCGTTCGTGATGTTGTAGGTCTGGTCGACGACGCCGGTAGTCGGATTCGCGCGCAACAGGTCGGGATTGGATGCGTAGCACGAGACCCATAGGTGGCCGGCGCCGTCGTAGGCGATGCCGACGCCGATGCCGGAGCCGCAGTCCTGGCTGAAGTGAACCGTGCCGACCCGATCGCCCGTTGCCGCCGCGGTCGGCCCGGTCCAGGCAAGTGCCAGGATCAGCATGCACACGCCGAGCAAGCTCCGGGCCCAGAATCGCCTCATCTCCAGCTGAATCCTTACGGAATCGCGAATTCGCCGCAGTACAATCGCTCTGCCCGAGGCATGAAGCCATCCTTCGTACTCCTTGCGACGGTCGCGGTTCTCGTCTCAGCGGGTTGTGGGTCGTCGCACAAGTCGTCTGCGCCGGCGTCCTCGACGGCCGCGAAGACGCCGTCTCCCTTCCTGCCGCAGCCACCGTTCGCAGGGCCGCGCGAACTGGTGCTCTACGGCCACGTCAAGTCGCTGACTAGCAAAGGTGCCCGCTTCGAGCTGCGCTTCGACCCTGCCGAGCTACTCAGCGGCGAGACGGCGAATCGCGCTGCGATCGAGGACAAGGTCATCCCGCCGGGAGACGTGGTCCCGAACGACAACTACATCCGCGATGTCGATCATCGCCTGCTGACGTATTTCGTCCCGGCCAACGCGCACGTCACAGTCGTGACCAATCCCGGGCTCAAGGGAATCCGGGCGACGGTGATTCCGGTCTCCGAACTGGCGGAGATCGTCAAGGGGAAGAACCCGAAGCACCGCGCGCTGTTCGAGCCCAAGAATCCCTTCTGGATCGTCGTCGCCACGGACACGGTCCGGTCGCTCGACCAGCAGTACTCACCATAGTGCCGGCCACACGCCTCACTCGCACATGTCCTCTCGTTCTCGCGGCTTCGCTCCTCATCGGCTGTAGCGAGGGTCACTCGGTTGCACGCAGCCGAGCCGGCCGGACCAACCCGACGGTCGTGCCTTGGCCTGCGGCCGACGCGATCTTTCATCAGGACCCGCGCTGGCAGGGATCCGACGGGGCCTATTCGGTCGACCTCGGGCGCGGCCGCGTTCTCTGGCTCTTCGGTGACACGGGCGTCACGACCGCCACGGGATCTGCGATGGCACGCAACACAGTCGGGTTGATGACGGGCCTCGACCCGGTGACGGCGACGATGACGTTCCACTGGCGTACTGCGCGCGACGGCCGGCCTGCCTCCTTCTTTCCCGAGCAAGGAAAGTTCTGGTACTGGCCGGAGGACGGCGCGCGGCTCGGCGCACACGGTCCTCTGCTCGTCTTTCTGGCGCGGATCCGTCGCGAGCGAACCGGGCCGCCCGGCTGGGACTTCAAAGATGCCGGCTGGAAGGCCGTCCTCATCCCCAATCCCGACGACGACCCGAGCCGCTGGCGGCTGGACCGCGTCCGGCTGCCGGCGAATCGCTGGAACATTACCGTCGGATCCGCCGGCGCAATGATCCGCCAAGGCCGGCTCTACACCTTCGGTGAGCGCAACCTCGGCGAAGGTGCGAACCACGACGAATATCTCGTCCGCTGGCCGCTCACGTCTGCAGCAGCTGGGGACCTCAGCGCCCCCGAGTGGTGGGCGGGGAAGGGACGCGGCTTCGTCCCGCAGGCCGCTCTGGCCCAGGCGCCGCCGCCGCTCTTCTTCGACAGCGCGCTCACGGAAAGCGTGTATCCGACCGCGCAGGGCCGCTTCGTCACGACGGAGACCGTCGGCTTTGGCGGCGCCGCACTCGGCGTGCGCAACGCGCCCGGCCTCACGGGCCCTTGGTCCGACGTCTCCCAGATCTGGCGCCCGCCCGAGTCGGATCGAAAAGACACGTTGGTGTACGGCTTCAAGGCTCACCCGGAGTTGTCCGCAGCCGGCGCACTCGCGGTCACGTACGTCGCTTCGTCTACTTCGACCGACCCCGTCGTCCTGTTCGGGACCGAATCCAACAACTATCCGCGTTTCGTCCGCCTCCGCGTCGCACACTAAGAGGAACTGCCGCGGCCCCAGCCGTCGCGCACGGCTCGAGCGGCTTCGTCGAGCTCGGCTCGAGGTCTAACCGAGTAGTCCGCCGGCAGACGCAGGCCGAAGCCGTCGCCCTCGTGGCGCGGAACGACGTGGAGGTGCACGTGGAAGATCTCCTGACCCGCGGCCTCTCCGTCCGCCAGAAGGAAGTTGACACCCTCGCATCGCAGCTTCGAGCTCCGGAGAGCCGCCGCTGCGAGCTGCCCGACGCGGAAGAGCTGCGCACCGTCCTCGGGGTCGAGATCCGCGAGATACGCGGCGTGACGTCGTGGCACGACGAGCATGTGGCCGCGCACGAGGGGCTGGATGTCCATCAACGTCACCGTGCGCTCGTCTTCGTGGACGATGCTGACCTCGGCTTCACGTGCTACGAGGCGGCACAGCAGGCAGTCATTCATTCGGCCCATTGTGCTCTTGACGGGAGACGACCGATCCCGACTGTTGCAGCGGACGCTTGAACGTCGCCGACGATAGGCTGCGCAACGCAAGTGAGCGGATCTCCGCGCGACTCCTTGGCAGGCTCGAGCGGCGAAGTTGCGATCGTCACCGGAGGCGGAAGCGGTCTCGGGCGGGCCATCGCGCTTCGCCTCGCGACGGCTGGGACACGCGTTGCCGTGTTGGCCCGCACTGAAGACCAGCTCGCGGAGACGGTTGCTTTGATCGATGACGCCGGCGGAGAGGCGGTCGCGGTGACGGTGGACGTGACCGACCCGGCAGCCGTGGAGCGCAGCCTGCAGAGCGTCGAGCAACAGCTGGGCCCCGTCGGCCTCCTCGTCAACAACGCCGGCGTCGCCGGCCCCGTCGCACCGTTCTGGGAGGCGGACGCGGATGAATGGTGGCGCGCGGTCGAGGTCAACCTGCGTGGCACGGCGCTGTGTTGCCGCGCTGTCCTCCCTGGGATGGTCGCGCGGAAGCGAGGCCGGATCGTCAACTTGACGAGCAACGCGGGGGTGTATCGCTGGCCCTACCTGTCTGCGTACGCGATCGCCAAGGCCGGAGTGATCAAGCTGACCGAAAACCTCGCGGTCGAGACGAAGAAGCACGGCGTCAAGCTCTTTTCGATCAATCCCGGCATGCTCCGCGTCGGGATGACGCAGGCGTTGCTCGCCGCGGAGGTCCCGCCCGATCATCCCGTCGCGCTCGTCAAGGCGTGGTTTCAACAGGAACTCGACGCCGGGAGGGAAGTGTCCCTCGAGCAGGCCGCCGAGCTCGTCGCGTTCGTCGGTTCAGGACGAGCGGATGGACTCTCCGGCTGCTATCTCACGGTCTACGACGACGTCGACGATCTCGTCCGGCGAGCGCCGAGCATCAGGCGTGGCGAGCTCTATACCCTGCGGCTCCGAGAAGCGAAGTAGCGTGCCGCTTTACGCCGCGGTCAGCCGGCAGTGCGCCGAGGGGTCAGGTCTTGCATTCATGCGACGGCGTGTGCCGCTGCAAGACCTGACCCGACTGAGCTCTACGCCGGCGGCGGCGGCGACCCGGGCGGCGTCGTCGCCCTCGAGGCGGTCGCAGGCGACTCACCGAACTTGAACCAGCCTCCGACGGCGATCGCAATCGCGAGGATCAGTCCGATCCAGGCCGGCCAATGCCGCAACTGACTCGCCACGAGGAACTTGATGATGGTGAAGAGCGCAGTGGCGGCAGCGAGACCGACGGAGATCAGCGTCGCCGGGACCGGCAACTGCAGCTGGCTGGTGACTCCGGTCACCTGACCGATTTCCCAGAGGAGCAGCGCGATGACGAACAAACCCGCCACGACGCCGATTCCATGCCACATGCTCTGACCGGCCGAGTGTCCCAAGAAGGAGATCTGCTGCCAGTCGAGGAACGAGTCGATCAAGAGCACGAGGCCCCCGACGAGCAGGACTTTCGTCCCGTTGCTTAGTCCAGCGAAGTTCATGTGCTCCCTTTCGCGTCGACGAGATCCGCAGTGAACGGCTGAATCTACGCAGTTCGGCCGGACGGCGTCTAGAGCCCGACCGAGGGATCTTTCGGGATCCGCCCGTCGGGGCCTGCTTTTGGCACGTCGAGGCTGCCGATCAGGCCGGCATCAGCGGTGCGGCTTGACTCGGCGTCCGGCTCACCCGTCAGCGAGGTTGCGCAATTCAGCAGGAGGAGACGCCGAGACTCGCGTAGACCGACATTCCCGGCCCGATCCCAACGATTGCTCGACTGGGCGCCTTCGGTACAGGGATTACGAGCGGGCCGGTCCGGCGTTACGGGTGCGATTGCCGGAGCTCGCGGCGCGGCGTGAGCAGATGTAGCGCGCCGTTGCATTCGGATCGCGCGGGAGGTCTTGAGCCTCCACGAGCCACTTGAAGTTGTCGATCACCACCGTCTGACCCACGGAGAGGGGTTGATCGGTGATGCGAATGTCCTCGTTCCCCTGGAACCAGAGGACGAGCTCGTACATCGGCATCGATCGAGCTACTCGTCCTGCGCTGCGGGCGTCTCGTCCATCTCGTCCGTCTCGATGGTCTCGCCGGCCGCTCTTGCGATGCGCGCGGCCTCCTTCTTCTCCTGCTTCAGCTCGCGCTTTTCCTTGACCTTCCGCTCTCGTGTGAGCTTCGCCATCGTCGTCTGTCTCTTGGAGCTTCCCAATGCCTTCCTCCTCTGTCGCTGCGTGCCACTGGGCGTCGCTGCGAGCGGTACTGCCCATCCGCATGCCTGGGATCAACGAGGCCCTGCCGCGGCCGGCGCGTTGAACACAGAAGCGCCGATCTCCACCATAGCTTGAATCATTCGCCGGATGGCGAACCGAGCCCTCAGGCCTGAGCCCGCGACGAGGTCCTTGACGTGGGAGGTCTGAGGACGCTCCACGTCAACAGTCGGAATCGAAACCGCGCCGGATTTCAATCGCCGAGTCTCAGCTTGAGGACCCGGGACGCCTAGAAGCCGGGCCCTTACTTAGAACAGGACCACGTCGTCCGAGAGAGCCTTCGGAACGGCGACCCCGACGAGGAAGCTCGCGCCCGCGGCGACGATGATGCCGATGTGCACGACGCTCTCCTCCACGCCGACGCTGTTGGTCAGCCAGGCGAAACAGATCCACGCATACCAGAGCGAGGCGAGGAGAACGGCAGCTCGGGCGAACCCGGCGGCGGAGGGATCGAGCGTGAGCACCTTCGCCGTCTGCGTGATCGCATACACGAACACGAGATCGAAGAAGAGCTCGAGCGGAGTCGTCCGCTCCTCGGCGACGGCTACGACATCGTCTGTGTCAGTCGGAACGGAAGCCTCTTCGGTCTCAGCGACGACGGGATCCCTACGCGCTAGTACGTGACGGCCTCGGTCTCTTCGACAACGGTGGGCCCGGACTTGTCCTTGAAGCGATCGAGAACCCCCGAGGCGAGCAGTCGCTCGCGGCCGGTCCTGGCATCGTCGGACGAGCCGAACTCGACCATGATGACCACCTCGCCCGGGTCGTCCACGCTCCGAAGGATCCGGTGCCCCTTCGCCGATTGCCTGGCGCCCGGCGCATCCTTGTCGAACTGCGGCTTCCAGGCGTCGTAGTCACCCACGTTGATGCGGGTCAGGATGAATGCCATACAGCCGGCCCCTTTCAGTTCCGTCAACTTGATGCCCCTGTTGCGAGCTTAATGAGGGCAAGTGGAAGAAACAGAGAGGCACGCCCGTCTGGTACACACGACTGGTCAAGCGCGGGCAAGGCTGCCTCCGCGCTCGGCAACCAAGCGCGTTCGAATCGAAGGAGGAGAGAGATGACCTTGCAGATTGGCGACACGGCGCCCGATTTCAAGGCAGAGACGACCGAAGGCCCAATCAGCTTCCACGACTGGATCGGCGATTCGTGGGCGGTGCTGTTCTCGCATCCAAAGGACTTCACTCCGGTCTGCACGACCGAGCTCGGCTACATGGCGAAGATCAAGCCGGAGTTCGACAAGAGAAAGGTCAAGATCGTCGGGCTGTCAGTCGACCCGGTCGACAGGCACGCGAAGTGGGCCGACGACATTGCGGAGACGCAAGGGCAGGCGCCGAACTATCCGATGATCGGCGACAACGACTTCAACGTGTCCAAGCTCTACGGCATGCTGCCCGCGAGCACCTCGGGCGACCCACTCGAGCGCACCCCGGCGGACAACCAGACGGTGCGGAACGTGTTCGTCGTCGGCCCGGACAAGAAAATCAAGCTCGTCCTCGTCTATCCGATGACGACAGGGCGCAACTTCGACGAGGTGCTCCGGGTGATCGACTCGCTCCAGTTGACGGCGAACCACAAGGTCGCAACGCCGGTGAACTGGCAGCAGGGCGAGGACGTGATCATCGCCGGCTCGGTCTCGGACGACGAGGCGAAGCAGACGTACCCGCAGGGCTGGAAGTCGCCGCGCCCCTATATCCGGATCGTGGAGCAACCGCACTAAACGAGGCCTGCTCTCAAGCTCCGCTTCGCAGCGGCCGATGTGGCCAGAGCCGGGCGGCCGCTGCGGGGAGAGACTTGCGGCGGGCCGCCCGGTAATGAGAGATAATCGGTACGCGTCTCTTCGAGCCGGCTAACGGCTGACTCTTTGGCTCTTCTCGGGTGGCACTCTCCCCCCGTTCCGAGAAGATGCCGCTGCGGCGCATTTGCGGCCCGCGTCTCAGGCGGGCCGCTTCTCTAGGGTGGACCGAGGATGCCGTTGCAGAACCGGGTCACGCCGCTCGGTGAACTGGTCGCACACCCTGGGCGTGGCCTGGTCTACGGAAACCGTGGCTGCCTTCACGATGCGGACGGGCGCATCCGCCGGCGCTACAACGGCAAGCGCTGGATCGCGTGCCGGCTGAAGTTCCGCGGCTGGCACCGGCGGCCGCTGATGCAGCCCGGCCGCTTCACCGAGCTGTTCTTCCTCGACGAGGCGACCGCGTTCGCCGCCGGGCATCGCCCCTGCGCGCTCTGCCGCCGCGAAGACTACGACAGCCTCGCCGCGATCTGGTCCGATCTCCACCCGGGCCAGGTCGGAGCTGACGCGATCGATGCACAGCTCCACTCCGAGCGAGTCGATCCCGCCACGCGCGCACACGGACTGCACGAAGCGCGCCTCGACGAGCTTCCCGACGGCGCGTTCGTGCTGCACGACCGAGCGCCTCACATGGTGCTCGGCACACACCTGTGGCGCTGGACGCCGGGGGGCTACGTCGCTCGTATCCCTCGACCCCGGCGCCAACAGGCGGTGCTGATCACGCCGCCCTCATTGGTCGCCGTCCTCCGCAGCGGCTCGGAGCCCCTTGTGCCGCTCTTGCATCCATCGGCGCTAGGGGACTAGGGCGACGTGCGCGAGGTCGTCGAGGCTCGGCGCCGCGCGAATCGACGGGCTCAGCGTGCCCCACACGGCCAGCACGAGGCCGAATCCGGCGAAAGGGGCGATCGCGGCGCGGGCCGAGCCAGTAGCGAGCAAGAGACCCGCCGCGAGCGGGCCGAGCGGCGCGATCAGGAGCGCGATCGTGCTCCACACCGCCTCGCTGCGGCCGAGCAGCCGGTCGGGAGTCATCGCGATCCGGTAGCCGTGCACGACGGAGTCCGTCGATGGGATCGCGACCGCCGTGGGAAGGATGCTCGCCGTGAGCACGTAGACGCTTGGCCAGACGAGAAAGACCGCGCAGCCGAGCCAGGTCCAGAGCTCGAGCACCAGGACGCCTCGGACCGGGAGGACGCGGCGCACGAGCGGCGACAGGAACGAGCCGAGCAGCAGGCAGGCGCCGAAGGCGGCGATGAGAGCGCCGACCTCGCCTCCCGACAGCCCCTGCCGCCTGCCGATGACGACGACGGCGAGCAGTACTCCAGGGCCGATGAAGTTCGCGAGCCCGAACAGAAGCGCGCACGTCCGTAGGAAAGGCCGGCTCCACATGAAGCGGAAGCCTTCGGCGAGCCGCGTGCGCAGCGGCGGGAGGTCCGCGTCGCGTTTCTCCTGAAACGGTGTTCGCATCGCGACCAGCGAGAGCGTCGAGAAGGCGTACGAGACCGCGTCGACGAGGAATGGGAGCGCACGCGCAAGGCCGAACAGCGCTCCGCCGAGGGGTGGGGCGCCGAGACTCACCACTGCTCCCCGGCCGGTTTCCGTGGCCGCGGCAGCAGGGAGCTGGCGTGCCGGTACGACAGCGCGCAGCGCGCCGGCCCGGGCGGCCGAGAACAGGGCGCCGCCGCCGCCCTCGACGACGGCGACGAGCACGATCTCCCAGTAGGCGAGTCGGTGGAGCAGGATCGTCGCGGCGAGGGCCCCGATCGCGAGCACGCGGACGCAGTCGGCCGCGATCATCAGCCGCCTGCGGCTCCAACGGTCGGCCGCCAACCCGGCGGGGAGCGCCAAAAGGGCCCAGGGGAGCGCTCGCGCGAACGAGACGATGCCCGTCTTCGCTGCCGAGTGCGTCACGCCGAGGACGAGCAGCGGATAGGCGATCGACGTCGACTGGCTGCCGACGCTCGAGAGCAGCTGCCCCATCTGGAGCAGCACGAAGTCGCGGTTTCGGCGCAGGGGAACCGCGATCACGCGCGGACGCTAGCTGACGTGGACAAGGGTCAGACCCTCGGGGCCAGGTCTTGCGCTCGTGCAACGTGTCAGCGCAAGACCTGAGTCCCCCGGACCTGAATTGCCGCTAGCGCGAGCCGGCGAGCCGTCGGCGCCCGCGTCGAACGCCTCGTTGCCAGGCCGTCGATGCTCGTGGTCTGCGTGTGATAGCCGCAGTACACCGGCTGCCCTGTGCCGATCGTGCGTGGCGGCGTCATGACGATGTACGTCGCCTGCGGGTCGTAGTTGGAGTGAGCCGCGGCACGTTGTGCCTCCATCACGATCGGGTCGTCGATTCGGACATCGTGACGCTCGGCCTGGCGGAGAACCTGATCGTGGGGCAAAAAACGAACCGTCGACGAAGCGCCTATCCTCGGACGCGCAACTGCGCCGTTAAGCGAGAGGACGAACCGACGACGCTGAAGATGTACGACATCGATCTACCAGGACGGAACCATGGCCTGCTGGTGGGCACCCATGGTTGGATCGCCGGGCCCGCCGACTGAGCTCCATTGCAGGAGTCGAAAGTCCTGGAGAAGCTGCTCGCCTGGGCCGAGGGGCGCCCCGAGATTCGGGCCGTCATCCTCACGAGCTCGCGCGCGAGGGCTGACGACACGGCGGACAACCTGTCGGACTACGACGTCATCCTCGCCGTTACCGACGCTGAGGCCTTTGCAAGGGACGAGTCTTGGCAGAACGCGTATGGGCGACCGCTCGCGCGCTGGAGCGACCAGGGCGAGCTCGGCGACGCGACGACGTACTTTCACGGTGTGGTCTACGAAGATCACGTCAAGATCGACTACACGGTCTGGCCGGCCGTGCTGCTGGAACGAATCGCCGCCGAGGATGCCTTGCCGGACGCGCTCGATGTTGGCTACCGCGTCGTCTTGGACAAAGACGGATTCACAGCTCGGTGGAGCGAGCCCAGCTACAAGGCGCACATTCCGTCGCAGCCCACGGAGAAGGAATACGTGGAACAGGTCGAGGAGTTTTGGTGGAGTGCCACGTATGTCGCGAAGAGTCTCTGGCGCGGCGAGATCGTCTTCGCGAAATTCGTCCTGGATTACGACATGAAGCTCGGACCGCTACGCCGATTCCTCGAATGGCACATCGAGATCGAACACGGTTGGTCTGTGAGACCGGGGGTGTTTGGACGGGGACTGGAGCGCCGCCTCCCGCCTGACCTGTGGTCAGAACTTGCGCTCACGTACGTCGGATCAGACGCCGAGGACAACTGGGGCGCGCTCTTTCGCACGTCTGCGCTCTTTCGGCGAGTCGCGATGGAAGTCGGCAAGAGCCTCGGCTACACATATCCCCAGCGCGTGGACGACGGAGTCACGGCCCACTTGCAGGCGGTACGCGCCCTGCCGCTTCGGAGGGCGCGTTAGTCGCGTCAACTCCGGCCGTGGGCTGGGTCAAGTGCTTCAAGGAGGGCTACCAGAACGCGGAGATTCCCGACCCGACAGCCTCACGTCGCCGACGCTCCGATGGCCGAGGCCTTCCAGCTGCTCGAGCATCGATCCCTGATCGCCCTCCATTTCGCGGAGGGCGGCTCGACCGTCCACCTCCACTGTTACATCACGCGCTCCGGCAGAGCGGCCGCTCAGGCCAACGACGTCCTACCTCAGCTCGAACGCTCGTAGCGGCGCGATTGGATCGGCCCTCATGATGAGCTGCCTGCCGTCCGTGAGGCTCGCGCGGATGGCCACGTGGCCGACGGCGTTCACCGACACCGGGTTCGACGCGAGCTCTGAGACGGTGGAGCCGAGCAGCGCGTCTCCGAGAGCCAGGATTCGATCCGCGTCGGGGTCCGGGCCGGCGAAGAGGCCGAGGGTCCCGCCCCGCGGCGTCGCGATGCACACCACTGCGCCGGCGCTCGTGATCAGGGCGCCGCGGCACGTCTCGAATGCGCCGTCCGCGTCGATGATCTGAGTGATCCGGCCCTCGTCCACGGTGAAAATCCCCGCGCCACCTGCCCGCAGCGTCGCCGCAAACGCCACGGTCCCGTGGTCGTTGACCGAGGGGAAGGGCGCGAGGGTCTCGAAGAGGTCGCCGGTCTCCGCCACGGTTCGGATGGATGCCCCCAGACCGGCGTAGATGCCCTGAACGCCATCCTTCCGGTCGGCCCGGAACACCACGGTCCCGCCATTGTTGATCACGGGCAGGCCGTGGAACCCGCTCCAGGGACCCTCCGTATCCGCGACGGTGGCGACGGTGGCACCGTCCGCTGCGAAGATTCCGCTCACCCCCGCCGTGCGGTCCGCGCGGAAGGCAACGGTGCCGGCCTCGTTCATCGTGGGACCCAGCGGGCCGATGGACGCGAATGGACCTCGCGTGTCCGCGACGGTCTCGAGGCGCCCGTCCCGGAGAAGGAAGACGCCCTGACCGCCGTCCCGGAGATCGCCGTAGAAGCTCATGGCCCCCGCGTTGTTGAGGTCCGGGTGGCTCGTGACACCGGCGAGAAGGGCTGACCCCCCGGCCTCTTCGACCGCCTCGCCACTACCGGTGAAGACCCCCGTACCCCCGCCCCGTAACGCCGCCTGAAACGCCACCGTGCCCACGTCGTTCACGGAGGCAACGTAGGGCGCAAACTCGCTGAAACGCTCGCCCGTGGTCGCGATCACCGTCAAGGAAAACATAGGAGGATCTTTCACGCGCCGGGGCAGCTAGGCCCAGGGGAGGCGGTCCCAGTACGAGGGCCGCGCCCGCCGTGACGGCTCGAACCGCGCCCGCGCGTACGCCTGCTGCGGGTCGGACGTCTCCTCCTCCGCGCTCGCCCCGTAGAGCGCTGCGAGCTCGGACACCGGGTAGAGCACGTGCCACTCCTCCCCCCGCGCACCGGCCATCAGGATCACGCACGGCCCGTCGCCGGCGCCTACGAAGATGTGCTCGGTCCCGGCGGGACTATGGAAGAAGTCCCACGGCCGGAGGAGCCGCTCCTCACCCTCGACGAGCAGTCTGCACTCCCCGGACAGCACGAGGAATGCCTCCTGCTTGGACTCGGAGTGGTAGAGGCCGTTCGGCTCGCCCGGCTCCAGGACGTGGAGTCTGATGCCGATCTGCGGGAACTCGAACTCTTGGCTCTCGAAGGAGCACTCCGAGCCGGACGGCTGCTTTTCGCCTTTCTCCGACGTCAACCACTGGGCGTCCCGCACGTTCACGACGAACCAGCCGTCGCCGGCGGGTGCGAGGCCCGAGCCGGAGTCGTCGAGCCGCGCCTCGGGCACAGCGCGAGTTTACAACGACGATGTTGGCTGCGAACCGGGAGTAAGCAGCGTCAACGTGGGATGTATCGCTTGCGCAGTGCCGTGGCCGTGTGTGGCGGGAGGACATTGGCGTCGAGGAGCTCCTCGACGGTCACGGAGGCGAAGGTCGAATGGTCGACGAGTAGCGCCCGGTAGCGGTTGCACGCGTCGGCGAAGTCCGTGTTGCCGGCGGGGTGGACAACGACGAGCCGGCCCCAGCGCCACGCGCGGCTCGGGTGCTGGAGCATCGACAGCACCAGCAGGTGGTCGAGCCAGATGTGGATGAGGTCCGTCCCGTTGACCGCGTCGATCGCCCCCGGATCGAAGAAGCCCGACCTGTCGGTGATCTCGCGGTACCGCGGCAGCCGCTTCGGCTTCGGTGGCTGCGGCCTGTTCACCTGATGGTACGCGGTCACGACCCCGACGATCCCCTGGGTGCCGTCGCCGGGGTCCAGCACGAACCCGACGTCCCATGCGACGAGGTTGCCGAGCCAGGCCGGATCGAGCCGCCCCGGCGAGTGCGCGAAGCGGACGTCCCCCACCGTGCCGGCCACGTCCGGCCACCATGTGTGGACCGCGCGGTCGGCGAGCCCGAGGTCGGCGGCCAGGTCGCCGAAGAGGTTGAACGCCAGCGCGGGCGACCACAGAAGGTCGGCCCACAGTCGCCGGTGATCGAAGCTCTGGTGAGGTTCGACGAACGATGTTCGGGCCCTCGCCGCCTCGAGTGCGCCTGCGGTGAGGAAGTTCGCGCCCGTCTCTTGCGCATAGGCCAGCGGGAGCCGACTGCCGACGAGTCGAACAGCCCCGTCCTTGGGCTTCGGCGCAATGGGCTGGGAACCGATTGGGTGCCCGTGCGCCTCACGCCACTGCGACTGGTGGTAGCGAAGCCTTCGACGAAACTCGGTCATCTCCGGCCGCCGCGGCACCCGGTCCTCTGCCTCCCAGCAGTGCGCAGCCTCGAGCTCCTCCTGGGAGAGGACTTCCCCCACATCGATCTCCGTCATGGGACGAAAGCCGTAATGCTGAGCGGGCTTCCAGAGCCGCTCTGAAGCTGCAGCGGTCCGAGGACGAGCGTTGCACCCTTCGGCGGGAGCTGATCCAGATTGGCCATGCACTCGATCGCGATCTTGTGCGCCTTGGCGATCTGGGTGTTCGTCGCGTAGGACGTGTCCAGCCCGGGATCGACGCCGTGCGTATCGATCCCCACGCCCGAGATCCGCCGGTCGGAGATCAACCACCTCGTCGTGGCCCCTCCGAAGCCCGGGAAATGGAGCTTGCCCTTTACGTCGTTGATGAACGCTCTGGGGTTGTTCCACTTGTCTTCCCAGCCGGTGAACAGGATCACGAACGAGCTATGTGCGATCTTGCCGTGCTTTGCCTCCCAGTCGAGCACGTCCTGTTTCGTGAGCTGGAAGTCGGGATTCGCCGCAGCCTTGTCGCGCACATCGATGACGACTGCCGGAACAACACGCTGTTGCGCCGGATAGCTCGTGATCGCCTCGGTGTTTCCGGAGATAAAGCTGTTGGGCGCATTCATGTGGGTCGCGCTGTGCTCGCCGATCGTGAAGCTCCGTAAGTAGTAGCCGTCCTTCTTCATCGTGGCCACGACCTTGAACACGATGTGTGGGTCGCCGGGCCACAGCGGGATCGAGGGATCGATGGTGTGGCTGAGGTCGACGACACGCGAATACGAGATCGTCCGCTTGCCGGGTGAGCTAGTCGATGTAGACGAACAGGAAGCGACTGTCAGCGCGAGGGCTGCGAGACCGACTACGCCGGGGACGAGCCGGAGAGGTCGATGGAACATGGCTGTCCTCCAATCTCCGTTCAAGGATTGGGTGAGCGTACTGCCCTCCCGCTCTGGGAATCCGACCGGAAAGGAGTTGACCCGGCTAAACGCGACGAAGCCGAAGGCGAGGAGTCGCGCAGCGTAGCGGCGGCGCGAAGCGCCGCCGCTGAGTGCGCAGGAAAGAGCCCGCCGTCCGAGCCGCTACGCGGCTCGCGCGACGGGCGCTTCATGGAGGCGGCGGGAATCGAACCCGCGCAAGAGTTCTCCCGTTACATAGGCGTACGACCCGCGGCCGCCGTGCGTCAACGGCGCGCAGGCGCACGAATACGAGGTCACCCGACGTGACTTCATAGGTGTTAGCGCGAGTCGGCGGATTGGTCGGCGAAGGTCTTCGTCTCAATGCTCAAGGCGCGACCGACTGCTCCCGCCCGGTTGCTCACCCCGAGCTTGTCGTACACGTTGTCGAGGTGTTTGCGGATCGTTCCCGGCGCGAGATAGAGAACGGCGGCGATCTCGCGGTTCGACTTCCCTCGCGCAACCCAGTGAAGAATCTCGCGCTCTCGGGGAGTGAGCCCCGCGAGCGACCTCGCCTCCCGTCGACGCGCGGCCGCATTGCGCCACAGTTGGACAAGGTGCGGTCGGAGGGTGTCGAGAACAAGCTTGTCTCGTTCGCTGAAGTCGCGCTCGAAGCTGTCGAACGCGAACCCACCGGCTATCCCGCCCGGCGTCGCGAGCCAGAGCTCGAGCTCATACTCGCCGTCGAGCGCGCGACCCACCTCCCAGTACAGATCGAGGGCATGCCACTCGCGCCGTGAGAGCAGGTCCGACCAGCGCAGCGCGCGCCTTGCCTCGGGGTCCCATGGCCGATATGGATACTGATACGCGAGCCGGGCGTGCGCCTCGATGATGCCGGGCGTAATCGGGGCACGCGGGTCTCCCGAGTAGCGGACACCGGTGCGCCAAACGTGACCCTCGCGGTCGAAGTCTCGGTCGAACTCGCCGTACGACACCGTGTCGCAGGGGACGAGCTCGCGCAACCGGGCAAGCACCTGCTCTGGAAACGGGTCGGTTCCGTCAACCTCCCCGGCCGCGTGGAGGAACTCGAGGATGCCGCGATAGTCCGATCCGGATAGCCGCGCCACCGTTCGAAGATACGTCGAACGACGTATGGCCACAACCTCGCCGGCCCCCGAGGATGATCGAAAGATGGTGCCGAGCCGCTTCCGTAGTCGCGCTCTCAGCCACGTTGAGCGTGGGCACGAAAGGAGAGTTCAGATGAAGAGACTGATGTTGGGGTTCGCAGTGGTTGTCGCCGTAGCAGTCGTCGTCCCACTGGCATCGGCAACCTCCCGAAGCGGAGACCTCGTGGTGACGAAGGAATGCTCTGGATTCGTTCCAACGAACAATCCTCCCTACTGCACAATTCGTTCCTCGAACCTCGGGGCGATCCCGAGCGGCTCCAGGATCTTCTATCTCGACCCGAACGGGCTCGGGACACCGACGGGCGGCGCCGTCGTTCTCGACCCGCCAGGGCCGGGGAACAACCACGCGTTTGGCACGTGCTTCCTCGGAGGCAACCCGCTGCGCTGCGAGTTCTCGGGGGGAACAGGAAAGTTCACTTGGTTCCACGCCAGCGTCGTGGTCACGGTCACGCATCTAGGGATGACCGATGAACTATGGCACTGGGACGGGACGTACAGCTTCGACCCTCACTGAGTGTCCGACGTTCTTAGGGCCTATCCCGATCGGGATAGGCCCTTGAGTGGAGGCGGCGGGAATCGATCGCGCTCCTATGAGGTCGCGTTTCGACCCTCAGAAATGCTGCGATGGTGAGCGAGGTCGAGCGAGCCCTCGATCCGCTCATCGAACACGGCTCGTTGCGTTTCCCCGATCGAGGCGCTCGGCATATCGGCTCGGGGCCTTGGGCCACTTGCTTTCGATGTGCTAACGGCGTTTCGTATGCGTCACCGCAGAAGCTGCGCTATCTCAAGGAGAGGAGATCCCTCATGAAGGGGTACAGTCCACTCGCCTGGCTAATCGGCGGCGTCGTGCTGTTGGCACTGGTGGGCACGTCGTCCGGTGCGGGGAGTTCGCCGTCGAGGCTGCGACTTCACCAGGCGGCGAGTCTATCCGCCGCCGTCGCTCCGGGTCCGCTTGATCCGTTGAGTGTCGCCGAGATCAGCGAGACGTTCCAAGTCATCGAGTCGTACGCCCAGTTCCCGCGCGGCGCGTTCTTCCCGTACGTGGGACTGCAGGAGCCCTCGAAGAGCTCCGTCCTTGCAGGCACATCTGTCCGGAAGGCCCTCGCACAGGTGTACGACGAAAAGGCGAACCGGCTCTTCGACGCCGTCGTCAATCTCCCGGCGCGCGCCGTCGAATCGTGGACGCCGAAGCCGGGTCTGCAACCCGCCGTCTTCGCGACGGACTTCGTCGCTGCCGACCGACTGGTTCGGTTGGATCCGCGTTGGAAGAAGGCGATGGCCGACCGCGGGCTGAAGCCCAGCGACGTCTTTCTCGATATCTGGGCCCCGGGCGACGGCCCGACGTACGGCGTGGCGCCGGGAACGCGTCTCCTCCGAGCGCTTTCCGACTACGCCGGCGGCCTCCCGAACTCCTATGACCGCCCGATCGAGGGTGTCGTCGCCACGGTCGACATGAACCGGATGACGGTCGTCGATGTCACCGACAGCGGGAAGCGCCCTGTGGACACGCAGACCACGGGCAACGCCGATTCGCCTCGAACGGGGCTCAAGCCTCTGGTCGTCACCCAGCCGGACGGCCCGAGCTTCCAGATCAGCGGCAACGACGTCACCTGGCAGGGCTGGCATTTCACCATCGGCTTCACCGCGCGCGAGGGACTCGTCCTTCGCCGGATCGGCTATGACGGCGGTGGCGGCGTCCGGCCGATCATCTACCGGCTCGCCCTCGACGACATCTATGTGCCGTATGCACTGCCGGACTCCAACTGGGTCTGGCGGACGGCGTTCGACATAGGTGAGTACAACATCGCCCAGTACGCGAACGCACTGCAGAAGAACGTCGACGTGCCCGAGAACGCGGTGTTCCTGGACGAGAACTACGCGAGCGACACGGGCAGCGCCGGCGGGGTGTTCGCACTGCCGCACGCCGTCGCGATCTACGAGCGCGACGCGGGCACACTCTGGGATCGGACCGACCCGGTTTCCTTCGAGCGCGATGCACGGCTCGCGCGCGAGCTCGTCGTCACCTGGAGCTTCTGGATCGGGAACTACATCTACTCGACGCACTACGTCTTCAGGATGGACGGCGGCCTCGACGCAGCAGTTGGGATGACGGGGACGACGCTGGACCGCGGTGTCGGCCCGACCGACACACCTTCGGGTGACTCCTACGGCTCGATGATCGCGAAGAACATCGCCGCACCGTTTCACCAGCATTTCTTCAACTTCAGGATCGACTTCGACGTGGACGGCGTGAACAACCGGGTCGTCGAGGAGAACACGCACAGCGTCCCGAGCACCTTCGGCAATGCGTTCGATGAAACCGGAACGGTTCTCACTACAGAGCAAACCCGCGATCAGGATCTGTCGCACGACCGGAAGTGGCTGGTCGAGAGCACGACGAATACGAATGCGCTAGGAAAGCCGACGGCATACGAGCTCGAGATCCCGAGCGCCACGATGACCTACTCCGACCCGAGCTTCCCGCCGCTCCTCCGCGCGCCGTTCGCGCAGCACCCAATCTGGGTCACTGCGTACAAGGATGGCGAGCTCTACGCGGCAGGGGACTATCCAAACCAGGGATCGGCGGGTCAGGGCCTCAGCGCCTATGCAAACTCGGAGAGCGCGCAAGGAAGGGACCTCGTCGTCTGGGCGACGGTCGGCGTCACGCACCACCCGAGGGTCGAGGAGTACCCGGTGATGACCACCGAGATGACCGGTCTCTCGATCAGGCCAAGCGGGTTCTTCTCGCGGAACCCGGCTCTCGACGCTCCGGCTCAAAGGTAGGCCGTCTGAAGTTCCCCGTCCGGCGATCTGGCCAACGAACAGAGCGAGGGCTCGCCTCGGGCGAGCCTCGCTCTGAACATCGTCCGCTTTTATGGAGGCGGCGGGAATCGAACCCGCGTCCGCGGAAGCTCCGCGCAGAACATCTACAAGCGTAGTCCGCCATTGGATCTCGCCCGACGGCCGGAGGCGGACGCCCTACCGGCGGGCCAGCCATCCTGTTGTGTCGCACCTCCGGCGATTGGCTCTCCTTCGGTGCCGAGCCCGTTGTTGGCGCCGCTACCCGAGCCACGGGCCCAGCTCGGAGCGACGTCGCTACCTAATTACTTAGGCAGCGAGTGCGAGATCGGTCTTCGCACTTGCATTGGTGCCGGTGGTTTTACGAGGCCTACCGGCGACCTCGGCTTGCAGCTCTGCCGGAGAACCGACCACGTCGAAACCAGGTCGCCCCCGTATGTCGGGACACATTGTAGCCGCCAGAAGCGGGTCAGACCCGGAGGGTCTGACCCTTCAATATCACCTCTGCCCTCGTTAGCGGACGATCGCCTCCTCCAGGGCTCGCCGCGCAAGCACCGTCGCGAGATGACGCCGGTACTCGGCGCTGCCGCTCGTGTCGCTCGGCGGATCGCTCTCCTGCGCGACGACGTCTGCCGCGGCGTTGAGGTCGTCGGCTGTTTTCAACGCGCCTTCCGCCGCGTGCGCTCGCACCGGCTTCGGGCCCATGTTCGTCAGCGCGATCGCCGCGTTTTCGATCGTCCCGTTCGACCGTCGCACGACCGCGGCCACGCCGACCGTCGCCCAGTCCTGCGCACGGCGCGTGAACTTGACGTACGACCAGCCGGCCGGTCCGAGCTTCGGGACACGGATCTCGGTCAGCACGTCCTGCGGGCCGAGCGCGGTCTCGAACACGCCGTGGAAGAACTCCGCTGCGGGAATCGTACGTTCGCCGCCCGGGCCGCGAACGACGAGATCCGCGTCCAGCGCGGTCAGGATCGTCGGCAGATCGGAAGCCGGATCGCCGTGCGCCACGGAGCCGCCGATGGTGCCGCGGTGACGCACCTGCGGATCGCCGATCAGCCCGGCCGTATGGGAGACGATCGGCGTGTGCTCCTGCACGAGCGGATCGTGCTGGAGATCGTGATGCCGCGTCAGCGCGCCGATCGCGAGCTGCTCGCCCGCATCGCGGACGTACCGCAGGTCATCCACGCGGCCGATGTCGACGACCAACGCCGGGCGGGCGAACCGCAAACGCAACAGCGGAATCAGCGAGTGACCGCCCGCGAGCAGCCTCGCGTCCTCACGCGAGCCGAGGAGCTCGATCGCCTGCTCCGCGGACTCGGCGACCTCGTAGTCGAACGGCGCGGGAATCATCGTGCCACCTCCCCGATCGCGCGCCAGACTCGCTCCGGCGAGGCGGGCATGTCGATGTTCGTGACGCCGCGCGCCGACAATGCGTCGACCACGGCGTTCATCACCGCCGCGGTCGACGCGATCGTCCCGGTCTCCCCCACTCCCTTGACGCCGAGTGGGTTCGTCGGGCTGGGCGTCTCTGTTCGGCCGAGCTCGTAGGACGGCACCTCCGCGGCCGACGGAACCACGTAGTTCACCATCGAGCCGGTGACGAGATTGCCGTCCTCGTCGTACACCGCCTCTTCGAACAGGGCCTGTGCGACGCCCTGCGTGATGCCGCCGTGGATCTGCCCGTCGACGATCGTCGGATTGATCACCTTGCCGACGTCGTCGACCGCGACGTAGCGGATCAAATCGACGTTGCCCGTCTCCGTGTCGACCTCGACGACGGCGATGTGCGTGCCGGCGGGCCAGCTGAAGTTCTCCGGGTCGAAGACGTAGGTCGCCTCCAGTCCGGGCTCGACACCGTCGGGGAGGTTGTGCGCCGTCCACGCCTGCAGCGCGAGCTCCTTCGTCGTCAGCGAGTTGCCGTTGGCGGTGAAGGTTCCCGCGTCGTAGGAGAGCTCGTCCTCGCCGACCTCGAGCTGGTGCGCGGCGATCTTCCGCGCCTTCTCGAGGATCCGCTCTCCCGCCTTGTACACGGCGACGCCGCCGACGGTGAGGCTGCGGCTGCCGTACGTGTCCATGCCGAGCGGCGCGACCGCTGTGTCGCCGTGCAGCACTTCCACCTCGTCGTAGCCGACGCCGAGCTGGTCGGCGACGATCTGGGAGACCGTCGTCTCGTGGCCCTGTCCGTGGGGCGAGGTGCCGATCAGCACCTGCACCGTTCCCGTCGGCAGGAAGCGGATCGTGGCCGCATCCCAGCCGCCGGCGCCGTAGCGGATCGCGCCGAGGATGCGCGACGGCGCGAGTCCGCACATCTCGAGGTAGGTCGAGAAGCCGATCCCGAGCTCCTTCGTGTCGCCGCTTTCACGCCGCGTGGCCTGCTGCTTGCGCAGGTCGTGGTAGTCGAGGATCTCGAGCGCTTGGTCGAGATGCGCGTCGTAGTCGCCGGAGTCCACGGTCAACCCCGCCGCGATCGTGTACGGGAAGCCGCGGATGAAGTTGAGCCGCCGCAGCTCGACCGGATCCTTGCCGAGCTTGCGCGCGAGCGCGTCGACCGCGCGCTCGATCGCGTAGGTCGACTCCGGCCGGCCTGCGCCGCGATACGCGTCGGTCGGCGTCGTCGTCGTGAAGACGCCGGTGCACTCGAAGTCGTACGCCACGATGTCGTACGCGCCGCCGTAGAGCCAGGCGCCGAGGAGCGGCGTCCCTGCGGTGACGAGCTGAAGGTAGCCGCCGAAGCCGACCGTCAGCTTCGCGCGGACGGCGCGGATCTTCCCCTCGGCCGTCGCCGCCAGCTCGATCTCCTGGATCTGGTCACGCCCGTGGATCGTCGCCTGGTAGCCCTCGGTCCGCGTCTCGATCCACTTGATCGGACGGCCGAGGCGGCGCGCGAGCACGAGGGCCAGCGCTTCCTCCGCGTACACGTTCAGCTTCGAGCCGAAGCCGCCGCCGACGTCCGGTGCGACCACGCGCAGCTTCGCCTCGGGCACACCGGTGACCATCGACAGCGTCACGCGCGCGATGTGCGGGACCTGGGTCGCGGACCACATGGTCAGCTCGCCGGTCGCGGGGAACGGCTGCACGATCACGCCGCGCGGCTCGATCGCGTTCGGGATCAGCCGTTGCTGACGGTACCGCTCCTTGATCGTGACGGCCGCGTTGGCGAACTCGGTGTCGACCTCGCCGGCCGACAGCTTCCACGTGTAGCAGTGGTTCGTTCCGAACTCGTCGTGGACGATCGGCGCGCCGTCCTCGAGCGCGCGTTCCGGATCGACCACGGCGGGTAGCGGGTCGTATTCGACCTGCACGAGCTCCGCTGCGTCACGAGCCTCGCCGCGTGTCTCCGCGATGACGACCGCGACGCCGTCGCCGACATAACGCGCCTTGTCGATCGCGAGCGGACGGTGGTTCGGCTGCTTCGTGTCCTCGGTTGGAAGCCACGCGCACGGCAGCGACATCTGCCACTCGTCGGCGAGCTCCTCGCCCGAAAAGGCGGCGATCACGCCGCGGTGTGCGAGCGCCGGCGTGACGTCGACGCTCGTGATGCGCGCGTGCGCGTACGGGCTGCGCACGACGGCCATCCAGACCATGCCCGGGAGGCTCATGTCGTCGACGAACTTGGCCTGTCCCGTGAGAAGAGCGGTGTCCTCCTTGCGTTCGACGGGCGTGCCGACGATGCGGCCGAGGGTGATGTCCTGTTCGACGGTGGCCATCGCCTACACCTCCACGCCGGCGGCCTGCTGAACCGCCCGGACGATGTTGTGGTAGCCGGTGCACCGGCAGAGGTTGCCCTCCAGCGCGTGCCGGATCTGCTCCTCGGTCGGATTCGGCGTCTCCTGCAGCAGGCCGACCGTCGCCATGACGAACCCCGGCGTGCAGTAGCCGCACTGGAGACCGTGCTGATCCTTGAATGCCTCTTGCACCGCGTGCAGCGAGCCGTTCGTCGCCAGGCCTTCGATCGTCGTGATCTCGGTGCCGTCGGCCTGGACGCCGAGCACCGTGCACGACTTGACGGACTCGCCGTCGATGAGCACGGTGCACGCGCCGCACGAGGACGTGTCGCAGCCGACGTTTGTTC
>JBASRJ010000327.1:0-2020 GCA_049273785.1 Gaiellaceae bacterium
ACGGTGTGCCGGTGCCGGTCATCATGACCGTGACGGTCAATTTCACGTTGCAGTAACTTCCGGCTTCGAACTTACACTTCGGTTTTTGAGGAGGATGGCCCGTGGATTTCATGCAGATGTATCAACAGATGACATGGGTGGCCAAGGCCGTGGCCTTCGTGCTGCTGATCATGTCGATGTGGTCGATTGGCGTCGCGATCGAGCGCATCTTTACGTTTACGCAGGCGCGCAACCAGTCGAAGCTCTACGCGCCGCAGGTGGCCAAGCACCTCAAGGAAGGCCGTCTGAAGGACGCCATCGCGCTCTCCACCTCGAAGAACTATCGCTACAGCCACCTCGCCAAGGTCGTCCTCGCGGGACTGCAGGAGTATCAGTTCCAGCAGGAAAGCGGCGCCGCTCTGCAGCGTGAAGACCTGATGGACACGGTCCGCCGGTCCATTCAGCGCGCGTCGGCGCTGACCGCCTCGGACCTCAAGAAAGGGATTTCGGCCCTCGCGACCATCGGCTCGACCGCCCCGTTCGTCGGGCTGCTCGGCACGGTCGTCGGCGTCATCAACGCGTTCCAGGGCATCGGCGCCGCCGGCTCGGCCGGCATCGGCGCCGTGTCGGTCGGTATTTCGGAAGCGCTCGTCGAGACCGCGCTCGGTCTGGTCGTCGCGATTCCGGCCGTGTGGTTCTACAACTACCTCACCGGCCGCATCGAGTACTTCAACGTGGAGATGGACAACTCCTCGTCGGAGCTCGTCGATTACTTCATCAAGAAGACGGCGTAAAAGGTAGCTTCGTAGCTGGGTAGCTAGGTAGCCTGGGGAAGAAAAGCCCCAGCTACTCCCTAGCCACCCAGCCACCCAGCCACCCAGCTACCAAACGGAGATTCACTATGTCAATGAACCTCGGGGGCAGCACCGGCATCAAGTCCGACATCAATGTGACGCCGCTCGTCGACGTCATGCTGGTGCTTCTCATCATCATGATGCTCGTCGCGCCGATGCTGCAGCAGGGCGTCGCCGTCAAGCTGCCAAAGGCCGACAACACGATCGACAAGCCAGAGGTGCAGGGGCAGACGGTCATCGCGGTCGCCAAGGACAAGCGGATCTACCTCAACGCCAAGGCGGTTTCTGAAGCCGAGCTCGGCACGCGGGTCAACGAGTTCCTCGAGAGCAAGAAGGACAAGGTCGTCATCATCAAGGCCGACGAGGAAGTCGAGTACGGCGCGGTGATGGCGGCGATGGACGGCCTGCGGCAGGCCGGCATCGAGGACATCGGCCTCATCACCGAGCGGAAACGTCCCCCGCAGGGCGGCGGCGGGGGAGGTCAGTAATGGCTCACGCCCACAAGCATTTCGGCGCCGAATTAGTCGTCAAAGGCGAAATTCCGCACGCCAGTGCGGATATGAACGTCACGCCGCTCATCGACGTGCTGCTCGTGCTGCTCGTCATCTTCATGGCGGCCCTCCCGCTGACCCAGCGCGGCCTCGACATCAACCTCCCGGCCGAAAGCAAGAAGACGACGGACGTCACGCCGGACGTCAGCCAGATTGTGCTGACGTTCGAGGCCGACAAGAAGATCACGGTCAACAAGCAGGACGTCACGCTGCAGGAGCTCGAAACGCGGCTCCGCAACATCTACGACCAGCGCAAGGACAAGACGATGTTCCTCATCGCGGCCGGCACGCTGCGCTACAAGGACATCGTGGACGTCATCGACGCGGCAAAGGGCGCCGGAGTCGAAAAGGTCGGGATCGTCACCGAAGGCATGCGAAAGGCCGGCGGGGCTTCGACGGGATCCAACTGACCTTAGAACTAAGAAGTTAGAAGTTAGAACTTACAACTTGGACGGCCGCTTCTCGAAAGAGGGGCGGCCGTTTTTCGTTGCGGGCGGTGTCTAAGTGTCTGGAGGGAGACGATGACCCACGCCGACCGACCGCGCCTTCACGCGGACATGAACGTCACGCCGCTGATCGACGTGCTCCTGGTGCTGCTGGTGATTTTCCTGGCTGCTCTGCCGCTGACCCAGCAAG
>JBASRJ010000329.1:0-7781 GCA_049273785.1 Gaiellaceae bacterium
CAAAGCGAGCGAGGACATCGCCGTCCCGCTCGACCACCTCACAGAAGGAATCGAGGAGTCGCTCGCCATCGGCGCACGGCTTGGCCTCCCTGCCTGCTCGTGGGGGCATGCCGGCGACGGCAACCTCCACTCGACCTATCTGTTCGCGCGGGACGATCCGGATGCGGTCGCGCGCGCCACGCGGGTGTCGGAAGAGCTGTTCGCGGTCGCCCTGCGGCTCGGCGGAACGATCTCCGGTGAACACGGCGTCGGCGCCGTCAAGCGAGCGTGGCTCGAGCGCCAGCTCGGGCCGCGCGCCTACGCGTTGCACGCGGCGGTCAAGTACGCATTCGACCCACGAAACCTCCTCAACCCGGGGAAGAAGATCTGATCCGGAAGTTGCTCGTCGCCAACCGCGGCGAGATCGCGCTGCGCGTCTTTCGGGCGTGCCGCGAGCTCGGGATCGCGACCGTCGCGGTCGTTGCGCCCGACGACAAGGGATCGCTCCACGCGCGGTCCGCCGACGAGACGGTCGAGATCGGCAGCTACCTCTTCTCGGAGGAGCACATCCGCGCGGCGAAGCAGGCAGGCGCCGATGCGATCCATCCCGGCTACGGCTTTCTCGCGGAGAACCCCGACTTCGCGGAGGCGGTGGGCGCAGCCGAGCTCGTCTGGGTCGGGCCGTCGCCCGACGCCCTGCGCGCGGGCGGGGACAAGCTCGAGGCGAAGCGAATCGCCCGCGATGCAGGCGTGCCGGTCGTCCCGACTGGCGAGCCGGACGACATCGGCTTCCCGCTCGTCGTCAAGGCTGCCGCGGGCGGCGGCGGTCGCGGGATGCGCGTCGTGCGTGCGCGCGACGAGCTCGACGAGGCGCTCGAAGCTGCACGCAGAGAAGCGAAGGCCGCGTTCGGCGACGACCGCGTCTTCTGCGAGCGCTACGTCGAGCGGCCGCGCCACGTCGAGATCCAGCTGCTCGGGGACACGCACGGCAACGTCGTCGCGCTCGGCGAGCGCGAGTGCTCCGTGCAACGGCGGCACCAGAAGGTGCTCGAAGAATCCCCCTCGCCTGCCGTTGACGAGCGACTGCGCGAGGAGATGAGCGCGGCAGCGCTTCGCTTCGCTCGCGCGATTCGCTACGAGAGCGCCGGCACGGCCGAATTCATGCTCGACGGCCGCGACTTCTCCTTCCTGGAGCTGAACGGGCGGATCCAGGTCGAGCATCCAGTCACCGAGCTCGTCGCCGGCGTCGATCTCGTGCAGGCGCAGCTGAACATCGCATCAGGCGAGAAGTTGCAGTCCTACTCCGGTCAACACGGGCACGCGGTCGAAGTGCGGCTGTATGCGGAGGACCCGCGCACCTTCTTCCCGCAGACCGGCCGGATCGAGAAGCTGCGCCTGCCGGAGGAGGAGATCCGCGTCGACGCCGGCGTCGAGGAGGGCGACGAGATCGGGATCGCCTATGACCCGATGATCGCGAAGCTGATCGCGCACGGCACGACGCGTGACGAAGCATTCCGCCGACTGGGCGCCGCGCTCGCGGAGACGGACGTGCAAGGCGTGACGACGAACCTCCCGTTCGTGCGCTGGCTCGTTGCGCATCCGGTCGTCCGCGCCGGCGACACGACGACTGCGTTCCTGACGGAGTACCCGCCGCTTTCACTGCCGCCGTTGCGCGCGGTCGACCGTCCGTGGCGCGGCCCTTTCCGGCTCAACCTCCCGCCGCCGTCCCCCGGCCCGGCGCCGAACGTTGACGCGGCGACGGCCGGTCGCGACGGTGCGACCGGCGAGCAGAGCACCGTGACTGCACCGATGCCGGGGACGGTGATCAGGGTGCTGGTCGCGGCAGGCGACAGCGTGCAGCCGCGCCAACCGCTCGTCGTGCTCGAGGCGATGAAGATGGAGACGCCGCTGTCGTCGCCGTACGAAGCAGTCGTCCGCGCGGTACACGTTTCGGAGGGGGACCAGGTCGCCGGCGGCGCACTCCTCGTGGAGCTCGAAGAGTGACTAGAACAGTTTCTGCAACTTCATCGCAGCACCCATGTCGCCTTTGACCTTCAGCTTCCCGGTCATGTAGGCGCTCGTCGGGTTCTGCTCGCCGCTCACCATCTTCGTGAACGTCTCCTCCGACGTCGTGATGACCACGTCGGCGTCCCCCTCGCCCGGGGTGACGCTCACCTTGCCGTCGCTGACATCGACCTTCCACTTCCCCGCGCCGTCGATGTCGAAGAGATACGAGTTGTTCATCCCGGCGGTCTTCGACGCGTCGACGCGGCTCTCCAGGGTGTCGAAGAACTCTTGTGCGCTCATGCCTTGAGCCTATCTAGGGGACGACCAGCTCGGGTTCGAGAACGTGGCCGCGACGCGAGGACGGCAGCATCGCCGCCAGCACGATCGCGAGCAGCGGCGCCGCCGCACCGAGATAGAGCGCGGTGCGCAGGCTCGTTGCATCAGCAAGGCTGCCGAGGGCGACGGCGGCGACCCCGCCGAGACCGACGGACATCCCGATCGAGAGGCCGGACGCCATGCCGATGTGCCGTGGCATGTACTCCTGGCTCATCACCATCGTCACGCCGAAGGTCCCGACGACGCAGGCGCCGACGAGCGCGAGCGCGACCGCGCCGGGGACGCCGCCGACGGCGAGGAAGACGTAGATCAGCGGGCTCGTCAGCACGACGCTCCCGAGCAGCACGGGCCGCCGTCCGATCCGATCCGCGAGCGGGCCCATCACCAGTGTCCCGACACCACCGGCGAACAGCATCAGCGCGAGCAGGTGGTTCCCGTGCGACTTCGAGTGCCCGAGGTGCACCTCCCAGAGCGGCACGAACGTGATCAGCCCGAACCACGCGACGCTCCGGAGCGCGATCACGCCGAGCAGGAGTCCCATCGCGCGCGGCTGGTCCGCCCCGGCGCGCGCGTGCGCCGCCGCTGCGTCAGGGACGAACCCGCGTAGGTAGGGCGTCAGGGCGAGGGAGACCGCTGCGATTGCCAGGCCCGGGACCGCGAGCAGCAGTCCGCCCCGAAGGCCGTACTCGTGCACGAGGAACGTCGCGACGACCGGTCCCGCTGCGAAGCCGAGGTTCCCTCCGATCGAGAACCAGGCCATCCCGCTCGCGCGCCGGCGGCCGCTGACGTAGCCGGCGAACTTCGAGCCCTCGGGATGGAAAGCAGCAACACCGATCCCCGACACGAGGACGAGCAGCACGACGAGCCAGTAGCGGGGCGCATCCGCAGCGAGCGCGATCCCGACGCCGGCGAGGACGACCCCACCCGGGAGCATCCACAGCGCACCGCGCCGGTCGGACCAGAGCCCGAACAGCGGCTGGATCAGCGACGACGACGCCTGCGACGACAGGATGAGCACGCCGACGAGCGTGTACGAAAGCGAGAAGCGGTCCTTCAGGAAGGGGATCAGCGCGGGCAGAGCGCCGTTCGCGAAGTCCGTCGCCATGTGCGCCGTCGACAGCAGCGCCATCGCCCGGCGATCGATCTCGGCCCGCACGGGGCCAATCTAGCCGTGGTCTCTAGGCCGCTTGGGAGTGCGCGGGGAGGTAGCGCTGGATCAGGGCGTGGGAGAGCTCCCACTGCTTCCGGGCCAGCTTGATCCGGTTCCGCTCGAGCTTCGAGGGTGCCGCGCTGTGGTCGCGCAGGCGCTGGCGCTCGGCGGTGAGGTCGCCGATCTCCTGCATGAGGCCCTCGACACTGGCGCGCTTCGACGCACGCTTGAAGCGAGACGGAACGGGCCGCAGAGCCGTCGCATTCATCTCGGTGATCATCATCGGCATCCGACGCAAAGAGTTGAGCAGGGTTAGGCCAATTTCGTAAAGACACCGTAAAACCCTGCTCGGATAGCATCGCCCCCCGATGGGGGAGGTCGTCGTCGAGGTCAGGCTGCCGGGTCAGATCGAGCCCGACGTGCTCGCGCTGCCCGTGCCGGAGGACGGAGGCGGGGTTCTTTCCCGGATCCTCGACGAACGGCTGCAGGGCCGGTTGCAGCGCCTCACGCAGGAGGGTGAGCTGCGCGGAGAGGTCGGCAGGACGCTCGTCCTCCACACGGACGGCGATCTCAAGGCACGCCGGGTCGCTGCGGCAGGCATCGGCAGGATCGAGGACCTCGACGCGGACGCGCTTCGCACGGCGGCGGCCTCCGTGGCGCGTGCAACGGAGGAGGTCGGCGGGACTGTGGCCTGGCTGCTGGACGAGACCCTCCCACTCCCGCTCGACGAGCAGGCCCGCGCCGTGGTCGAGGGGATCGTCCTCGGCTCGTACAGGCCCGGGCGGTGGAAGACGGACGCGCACGAGCCTCGGCCGGTCGAGCGGATCGTCCTCTGTGCGGGCGACGACGCAGGGCTCGAGGAGATCGGCGCCCGCTCGGCCCGTCTCGCACGCTGGGTCAACTGGGCACGTGACCTCGCGAACTCGCCGCCCAACGAGCTGACCCCGGAAGGGCTCGCCGCGCGCGCCGCGGAGCTCGACTTCCCGAGCCTGCGCGTCGAGGCACTCGACCCGAAGCAGATCGACGAGCTGGGGATGGGCGCGCTTGGAGCCGTCGGTCGTGCGAGCGCGAACGGCCCGCGCCTGATCGTCCTCCGCTACGAACCGGCGCAGCCGGCGCGCGCCGATCTCACGCTCGGCCTGGTCGGCAAGGCGATCACCTTCGACGCCGGCGGGATCTCGATCAAGCCGGCGCTGAAGATGGAGGACATGAAGGGCGACATGGCCGGCGGCGCAGCCGTCCTGGCCGGCACCGCCGCGATCGCCCACCTCGGTCTGCCGGTCCGCGTGCTGACGGTGCTCGCAGCCGCGGAGAACCTCATCAGCGGCGAGTCGTTCCGCCCGGGCGACATCCTGCGCGCCGCCAACGGCAAGACGATCGAGATCACGAACACGGACGCGGAAGGGCGGCTCGTGCTGGCGGATGCGCTTTGGTACGCACGCCGCGAGGGCGCGACGCACGTCCTCGACATCGCCACGCTGACCGGCGCGATGGAGTTCGCGCTCGGCGACCTGTACGGCGGGATGTTCGCGAACGAGGACGCCTGGCGGGACGAGATCCTTGCCGCGGCTCGGCGCAGCGGCGACCACGTGTGGCCGTTCCCGCTCCACCGGCGGTTCCGCAAGTATGTCGACTCGGATTACGCCGACCTCAAGAACTCCTCCGACCTCCAGCAGGCGTCGCCCGCGCTGGCCGCGGAGTTCCTGCGCGAGTTCGCCGGCGAGGGGCCCTGGGCTCATCTCGACATGTCAGGGCCAGGCTTCCTGGAGCGTTCGCGCGGCGACTACCTGACGCAGCGCGGCGGGACCGGCTACGGCGTCCGGCTCATCGTCGAGCTGGCGACGGCGCTCGCGACTTGAACTTCGACCTCGGGGAGGAGCACGAGCTCGTCCGCGACACGGTGCGCTCGTTCGCAACGGAGAAGGTCGCACCGGTCGCCGAAGAGCTCGACCGCGAGTCCCGCTTTCCCTATGAGATCGTTGCCGACCTCGCCGAGCTCGGGCTGATGGGGATGACGATCCCGGAGGAGTACGGCGGCGCCGGCGCAGACACGCTGTCGTACGCGATCGCGATCGAGGAGCTGACGCGCATCGACTCGTCGGTGGCGATCACCGTTGCCGCGCACCACTCACTTGGAACGCTGCCGATTTACTACTTCGGAAGCGAGGAGCAGAAGCGCGCGTGGCTGCCGGATCTCACGGCAGGGACGAAGCTCGCGGCGTTCGGACTGACGGAACCCGGCGCCGGCTCGGATGCGGGCGCAACGCGCACGAGCGCCGATCTGCGTGACGGACAGTGGGTGATCAACGGCTCGAAGATCTTCATCACGAACGCAGGCACCGACATCACCGCCTGCGTGACGATCACCGCGCTGACGGGCGACGGCGAGATCTCGAACATCATCGTCCCGAATGGAACGCCCGGCTACGAGATCTCGAAGCCGATGAAGAAGCTCGGCTGGTGCGCCTCGGACACGCGCGAGCTGTCCTTCAAGGACTGCGCGGTCTCTGAAGCGAATCTGCTTGGCCCGCGCGGGAATGGGTTCCAGCAGTTCCTCGAGATCCTCGACGGTGGTCGAATCTCCGTGTCGGCGATGGGGGTCGGGCTCGCGCAGGGAGCGTACGACCTCGCCTCCGCGTACGCGCAGCACCGACAGCAGTTCGGGAAGCCGATCTCGAAGTTCCAGGCGATCCAGTTCCGCCTCGCCGACATGGCGACGGAGATCGAGGCGGGGCGCGCGCTCGTCTACAAGGCGGCGTGGCTGAAGGATCAGGGGCGCGCCTTCGCGCTCGCGGCGGCGCAGGCCAAGCTCTACACCGGCGAGCTGTCGAACCGGGCCGTCAACTGGGCGCTGCAGATCCACGGCGGCTACGGCTACATGGCGGAGTACGCGATCTCGCGGTTCTATCGCGACCAGAAGATCCTCGAGATCGGGGAAGGCACGAACGAAGTCCAGCGGATGGTGATCGCGAAGCATCTCGGCCTCTAGCCGGGCGGAAAGATTCGCCGAGGAGCGTTGAACCCTCGGTAGACGTGATGCATGAAGTGGGCCGTCGCGATCATGTCGAGCCGTTGGGGGCGCAACGTGGGCCGCTCGAAGCGAACCACGAACCACGCGGGGATCTTCGGGTTCAGGAACGACACGACCACCGAGTCGCGCGTGCGTGCGAGCACGTGCGCGTTTGCGATCGGCGTGCCCCAGATCGGGGACGGCTGCGGGAGGAGACTGCTCGCCGAGCTCGTCCAGCGCCCCGCTTCGCGGTCCCAGCGGCGCGTGCCGATGACGATGCCGGTGGAGCCACCGTGGATCCGGTACTCGACCCGGTCGGGCGCCTCGAGCGTGAACGTGGAGACGATCCGGTTGCGAGTGCTCGACGCGAGCCGCTCGACGTACGTGACGCTTCGCAATGCGCGGAACGTGCGCGACGCGCGCGCCATCAGCGCCGTCGCACCGCGCGCCTCGCGCGGCACGCGGAACACGAACAGTCGGCCGTCGACAACGACGGGCACGGCGCCACGCGCACGCGTCGGCGCGTCGTAACAACCGGACCCGCAGCTCGACGACTGCGTCCCCGCGACCGTGACGCTCAGCCCGTTCACGCCGAGACCCTGGCCGTCGAACACGGTCACTCGCATGCGGCTCGGCTCGACGGCGAGCGTGACGGCGTTGTCGCCGTCCTCCTGCGCCAGCGCGACCGCATCGCGGGCAGGAAGAGGCGGCGCGCCGGTCGCCACCTTCGCCGTCACCGCGTGAGCCGTTCCCGGCCGCGCGTCGGTGAGGATCGAGACCGCGACCACGAGCCCCGCCAGGAGAACGAGCTCTGCGACGGCACTGCGGCGCAAAGGCGTTGCGTCCCCGCGCGGAACGAGGCGGTAACGGTTCAGCCATCCGAGCCCGACCAGAACGGCGAGGAGTCCGGTCTTGACGATCAGCAGGCGGCCGTAACCCGTCGTCCAGACCTGGCTCACCGCGCGCAGCTCGCCGAACGCGCGGATCACGCCTGTCGCGCTCAGCAGCGCGACGGAGACGAGCGCGAGCGTCGAGAAGCGGCGAACGAGATCCTTTGGGGCGCCACGTCGCAGCGCGACGACGAGCTGGACGAGCCCACCCGTCCACACGGCCGCGGCGGCGAGATGGAGAACGTCGACCCCGACCTCGATCCGCCACTGTCCGGCGTCGAGCGCGTGCCCCGCCACCGAGGGCAGCGGGAGCAAGACGAGCGCGAGCGCCCAGACTGCGGCCGACGCTCGCGGCTCGACGAGCGACATCGCCGCGGCCGTCGCGCCGAGCGCGGCGACGATCGTGGCG
>JBASRJ010000342.1:0-1691 GCA_049273785.1 Gaiellaceae bacterium
GTACCGCTCGGCCTACGGCGCGAACCTGAACGACCAGCTGCTGAAGCAGCTGGGGATCGAGCAGCAGATTCTTCAGCAGATGGTGGACGAGCGCGCGGCGCTGGCCGAGGCGGACCGGCTCGGCATCACCGTGAGCGACGAAGAAGTGCGTCAGCGCATCCTCGCAATGCCCGCGTTCCAGGAGAACGGCGGCTTCATCGGCGAACAGCGCTACCAGCAGCTGCTGCGGATGCAGCGGCCACCGATGATGCCGTCCGAGTTCGAGACCAACGTCCGCCGCGGCCTGACCGTCGAAAAGCTGCGAGCGTCACTGACGGACTGGCTCTCCGTGCCGGACAAGGAGCTCGAACAGACGTACCGGCGGCGGAACGACAAGATCAAGCTCGCCGTGGTCACGTTCAATGCCGACAGCTTCCGGAGCCAGGCGACTGCGAGCGACGCCGACGTCGCGAGTTATTTCGAGGGACACAAGGACGACTTCAAGGTCCCCGAGAAGCGCAAGATCCGCTACCTGCTGCTCGACATCGAGGCGATGCGCGCGAAGGTGGTCGTACCGGCGGCCGATATCGAGAAGGCTTACAACAGCAGCATCGAGCAGTACACGACGCCCGAACAGGTGCGCGCCAGCCACATCCTGCTGAAGACCGAGGGCAAGACCGATGCGGATGTGAAGGCGAAGGCGGAGGGCATTCTCAAACAGGCGAAGGCAGGGGCCGACTTCGCGGAGCTCGCGAAGAAGAATTCCGAGGACGAGCAGAACGCGAAAAACGGGGGCGACCTCGATTACTTCGGCCGCGGGCGCATGGTGCCCGAGTTCGATGAGGCGGTCTTCGCGATGCAGCCGGGACAGATCAGCGATCTCGTCAAGACGCAGTACGGCTATCACATCATCAAGCTCGTGGACAAGAAAACCGCCGCGACGCGGCCGCTGGCCGAAGTGCGCCAGCAGTTGAGCGACCAGCTGGCGTACGAGCGCGCACAGTCGCAGGCCGCCGACCTGGCCTCGAAGCTCGAGAAACAGGTGAGCAAGCCGTCGGATCTGGACAAGGTCGCGAAGGCTGAAGGGCTCGCGGTGCAGGAGTCCGGTTTCTTCGCACGCGAGGAGCCGATTCTGGGTCTAGGTCCGTCGCCCGAGGTGGCCAGCAAGGCGTTCGACATGAAGCCGGCCGACGTGGCCGGTCCGCTTCGCGCTTCGCGCGGGTTCGTGTTCGAGACGCTCGTGGCGAAACAGAATCCCTACGTGCCGAAGCTCGACGAAGTGAAGGAGCGCGTCAGGGACGAGGTCATCAAACAGAAGGCGCGCGAGCTGAGCACGCAAAAGGCCGCGGAGCTGGCTGCGAAGCTGAAGGCCGCGCCGGATTTCGAGAAAGCCGCCAAGGCCGCCGGGTTCGAGGCGAAGACCACGGACCTGATTGCCAGGGACACGCCAATTCCGGACCTTGGCGCGGCGCCGGCCGTCGAGGATGCCGCCTTCAAGCTGCCGGTCGGTGGCGTGAGCAACGCGATCGCGACCGACAACGGGACAGCGGTCGTCAAAGTGCTGGAGAAGAAGGAAGTGACCGCGGACGAGTGGTCGACGGCGAAGGATCGCTTCCGCGAGGAGCAGCTCGCCGAGCGCCGGAACCGCTTCTTCTCCGCCTACATGGTGAAGGCGAAGCAGAAGATGAAAATCGACGTCAACAGGGAAAGCC
>JBASRJ010000350.1:0-1846 GCA_049273785.1 Gaiellaceae bacterium
GAGATCAGGACGTGTCCGACCGGAGGCGCGTCGAAGCCCAAGAGGTAGTAGTTGATTTGCGCGGCGCCTGTGGCGTCGAGGCACGGATTGCCGGTCTTGCTGGTCAGCTGCCACGATGTGTTGACGCCGCTCGCGTCCGAACCCGAGATCGAGATGGTCTCGTTCAAGTTGCCGCAGTTCTGGAAGCTCGGCGTCGGGTTCCCCTGCGCAGACGATGTTTGCGTCCGCGTGGAGAACGGCAGCGTGCCGAAGCTGACTGCAGTGCTACTCAGCTGGAGACATGCGCCCCCGCCGAGCGCCGTGACGGTACCGACGACCGACCCGCTGTCGGATGGAGTGGCCGTGAAGGCGGGCATGACGCTGACGCCGAGTGCCGTTGCGATCCCGAGCGCCGACAAGAACACGAGTCGCACGCGCGTCATGGAACGACCGCCGTGAAGGTCGCCGTGAGCGCCTTTGTCTCGCCGGCGCCGTTGCTTCCCTGACAAGGCATTCCGAGAGACAACTGGCCGCCTGACGTCGCGCTTCCCGCCGGGAACACCCACGGCTGGCCTTGCGAGTCAAGTGCCATTCGCGGCGTTCCGGTCAGCAAGAGGATTCGGAAGCCCGAGGCGGAGGGGGTCCAAACTAGGCTGTAGACGTTGAGCGTGGGGCATGGGTTGTTGGCGGTTACGGAAGTCGGAGTCCAGGAGCCCGATGGGCCGCTCGCGTTAGTGGCCGACGCCAGGACGTTCTCGCCAGCCGTTCCACAGTTCGTCAAGCTCAGAGATCTGCGATCGAATACGTCGGCGCCACCCGGGGCCGCGAAAGGCAGGACACCGAAGTCCAGGGCACCCGGGGACAGCGTTAGACACGGTGTCGGAGGCGCCTGGGCGCTGACGGTAACGGCCACGGTCCCGCTGTCTGCGCTGAACGCCGGGACGGCAGTCACCGCCGTCGTGGTCGCGGCCAGTGCGAGCGCTCCGAGGAGGTACTTACGCATCGTTACTCCTTTCCTACGGCGCGGCCGCCGTGAGGGTGACGTTCGTGGTCATGGGGTCGCCGAGGCCGACGCTGCCGACGCACGGCATCTCGACGCTCGGCGACGCTTCCTGCGCGGTGCCGGCGGCGAGCGTGAAGGGCGTTGTGCCGTCCGCGTCCACCAGCAGCCGGTCCTGCGTGGACAACCCGACCCCGACACCGCCGCCGCTCAAAAGAAGAGCGAAGGAGGCGCGAAACACGTTGAGCCCAAGCTCGCAGGTCGAGCCGGTTCCCTGATCGACGAGCTGCCAGCTCCCGGCGCTCCCGGTTGCGTCCGTTCCGCGGGCGGCGAGGTGGACTGGCGCCGTTCCGCAATTGGTGATCGTGAGTCGGTCGGGATCTGTCCCGAAGATGCGCCGGTGGGACGGCGTCGACGCCGTGCCCGTGACGCTCACGGACGTCTCGGAAAGCGTGATGCACGCCCCTGGAGGCGGCGGAGGCGCCTGGAGCGGCTGCCAGTCCGCGTAGTCGTCGCGTTCGACGCTGTTTGTCAGCTGCGCCCGCCCGGTGCCGTCGGCGTCCATGACGTAGATCTCGGCGTTGAAGCCGGAACCGTGGGTGAAGGCGATCTTCTGGCCATTCGGCGACCAGGCCGGAAAGGCGTCGGCGGCCGGGTCGTCAGTGATCCGCGTCGGGGCGCCGGTGCCGTCGGCGTTCATGACGTAGATCTCGGAGTTGCCGTCGCGCAAGCTCGCGAACGCGATCTTGCTGCCGTCCGGCGACCAGGCCGGATCGGAATCGTTTGCGGGGTCGGTTGTCAGCCGCGTCTGCCCGGAGCCGTCCGCGTTCATGACGTAGACGTCGAGGAAGGCGTTGCGGTCGCTGA
>JBASRJ010000351.1:0-10678 GCA_049273785.1 Gaiellaceae bacterium
CGCCACCGTGTCGCGCGTGCTGGCGGCGCTGCTCGAACGGGAGCGGACCGGACGCGGCGCGCGCATCGTCGTCTCGATGACGGACGGCGCGCACGAACTCGCACAGTTCGCGGGACCGCTGACCGGCGCCCTCGCGTGCTACCGGATCTACGAGTGCGCGGATGGCCGCTTCCTCACCGTCGCAGCGCTTGAGCCCAAGTTCTGGCAGCGGTTGTGCGAGCTCGTCGAACGGCCTGACCTCGTACTGCGACAGAACGACGCACACGCGGAGCTCGAAGCGCTGTTCCGCACGCGGTCGATGCACGAGTGGCTGAAGCTGTTCGACGGCGAAGACGTCGCGGTCGGGCCGGTCGCGACCCTGCTCGAAGCGTCGCGCGAGCTGGATCATCCTGAGACGAGCGCCGAACTGCCGCCCCGGCTCGGGCAGCACACCGACGCGTGGCGCGCCGCACTCGGCCTCGAATCGTCCGACTGAGGGATTCCGCGGCCCCCAACTGCGCACGATGACGAGATCGTGACCTTTCGTCGGATTCAGCTCGCGCTGCTCCTGGCCCTCGTTCCGCTCGCGGCCGCGTGCGGCGGCGTGGGTGTGCGCGACACGCTCTCGCTCGATCCCGTCGCGAACGCCGCGACGAAGACTTCGACCGCGCAGTCCATGCGAGTCGTCTTCGACGGCTCGATTTCCGGCCCCTGGGCCGGCCAGCAGTTCGGATTCACCGGGAGCGGCGCCGTCGACTCCGCGTCGCTGACCGGCGAGATGCACTTCCGCTTCAACTTCCCGGCTCCGGTGAGCGCCCAGCTCGACACGGAGCCGTCGATGGACATGATCTTCGAGTCCAAACACGGGTTCGTCGCGTACATGCGCTCACCGATGTTTGCCAAGTTCGTGTCCGGATCGAAGCCCTGGCTGAAGATGGACCTGGGCAAGCTCGCCGCGCGCAAAGGCTTCGACCTCAGAGGTCTGCAGCAGCTGAACCAGACGGATCCAACGGAGAACCTCCGCTTCCTCACCGGCGCGAGCGACTCCCGCGAGCTCGGCTGGGACCGCGTGCGGGGCGCGCTCACCAAGCACTACGCCCTGACGATCGACCTCGATCGGCTCGCCAAGGACAACGCCGGGCTCCGCAAGGCGCTCAAGCAGCTCCGCGCCATCACCGGCACGAAGCTGCCGGCCGAGGCCTGGGTCGACGAGCAAGGCCTGCTGCGCAAGCTGACGCTCTCGTGGTCGCTGACGAAATCGCCGGACGGGCCGATCCGGATGAACCTGTCGGAAGAGTTCTACGGCTTCGGCGAGGCGGTGCACGTCCACGCGCCGCCCGCGAGCCAGGTCACCGACGCGACGACGCTGCTGAACCGCGGCTAGCTAGCTCTCGGCGGGCGGCTGCGCGTTTCCGCGCGGCAGTGCCTGCGCGAGCTGCCCGAGCGCCTGCTGGATCTCGCTCGGGATGATCCAGATCTTGTTCGACTCGCCCTGCGCGATCTGCGGCAGGATCTGGAGGTACTGGTAGGCAAGCAGCTTCGGGTCCGCGTCGCCCTGATGAATCGCCTCGAACACGGTCCCGATCGCCTTCGCCTGACCCTCCGACTGGAGGATCGCCGACTGCCTCTGGCCTTCGGCGCGCAGGATCGCCGACTGCTTCTCGCCCTCGGCCGTCAGGATCTGCGACTGCTTGACGCCCTCCGCGGTGAGGATCGCGGCGCGCTTCTCCCGGTCGGCGCGCATCTGCTTCTCCATCGTGTCCTTGATCGACGCCGGCGGATCGATGGCCTTGATCTCCACGCGGTTGACGCGGATCCCCCACTTCCCGGTCGCCTCGTCGAGGACGCCACGCAGCTGACTATTGATGTGGTCGCGCGAGGTGAGCGTCTTCTCGAGCGCCATCCCGCCGATCACGTTTCGCAGCGTCGTCACCGTCAGCTGCTCGATCCCCTGGATGTAGTTCGCGATCTCGTAGGTCGCGGCTCGCGCGTCGGTGACCTGGAAGTAGATGACCGTGTCGATGCTGACGACGAGGTTGTCCTCGGTGATCACGGGCTGCGGGTCGAAGGACACGACCTGCTCGCGCAAGTCGATCATGTCCCGGATGCGGTCGACGAAGGGAACCACGATCGCGAGCCCCGGCGTCAGCGTCCGCGAGTAACGCCCGAGCCGTTCCACGACGCCGGCCCGCGCCTGCGGCACGATCCGCACGGTCTTGGCGAGCGTGAGCAGCACGAACCCGGCGACGATGAGCAGCACGATCAGTCCAGCGGTCATCTCTTCACTCCTCTACTGGTAGATGAGCGCCGTCGCGCCCTTGATCTCCGCCACCTCGACCTGCGTACCCTCCTCGAACACCTCGCCCTCCATGTACGGCCGCGCTGTCCATTGCTCGCCGCCGATCTTGACGAGACCGCTCGAGGCATCCACGCGCTGGAGCACGGTCGCCCTGGTGCCGACGAGGGCCGCGGTCCCGGTCCGCAGCACCGCGGGCAGATGCAGGTGTGCGCGGGCGAGCGGACGGAGGAACGCGAGCGAGGCGAGCGACCCGGCGATGAAGAGGATCAACTGGAGCACCGCGCCTCCCCCGAGCGCGGCCACGACACCGGCGGCGACGGCCGCGAGCGCGACGGGGCCGAGGAAGAACAAACCTGGCGTGAAGATCTCGCCGACCGCGAGCCCAACAGCCACGATCGCCCAGATCAACCAGTCCGGCATGTCAATGTCATCGTAGGTCACCGAGGCCTGGGAAGGCCGAGTGCGGCGGGAAGCCCGTAGAGGTCCGTGAGCCGTTCCTCGACCTCCGGATAGCGGTCCTCGCGGTCGACGAGGATGCCGCGCATCCCGAGCGCGCGGGCGCCGTCGACGTCCTCTGCGAGCGAGTCGCCGACCATCGCAGCGTCCGCTGCGCGCACGCCCAGCCGATCGAGAGCCGCCTGGAAGATCGTCGGATGCGGTTTCACGTACCCGTGCGTGCGCGAGTCGACGATCGCGTCGACGTCAAGCCCGTGGTGCTCAACGAACTCCGTCAGGTCGCGACTCCCGTTCGAGACGAGCCCGAGCTCGAGCCCGTGCGCCCGCAGCTCCTCGAGGACCGGCAGCGCGTCCTCGTACAGCTCGAAGTTCGCGGACACCTCCCAGCCCCGCTCGATCTCCGTCGCGCAGTCGGACGCGATTGCCCGCGGCCCGCCCATGCCGACGAAGATCTCCTCCGTGAACCGGTGCCAGATCGCGTCGTCGTGCAGGAACTCCGGATGGCGCTTCAGGTTCAGCACGGCGGCCTCGCGCGCCTCGTCGTAGCGGGAGACGTCGAGCGACACGCCGTGACGCTCGGCGATCCGGGCGTAGCGCTCGGGTGACAGCTCGGGCCCCGGACGGCAGAGCGTGAAGTCGACGTCGAAGAGGACTGCGCGGAGGTTCAGACGGTCGTCGGCCACCGATACGCGTTCGGTTGCCGGTTCGCGAGAGACGGCAGCTTGGCGCGAATCTCCTGCAGGTGCGCCCGGTCGAGCTCGGCGGCGATCACCGTTTCCTCGTCGGGCGCCTGCGCGACGACCAGTCCCCACGGATCCACGATCAGCGAGCGTCCATACGCCGGCTTCCCTGGCAACGTCTCGCCGATCTGCGCGGCGGCGGCGACGTAGCACTGGTTCTCGATCGCGCGCGCCCGCAGCAAAACGTGCCAGTGGTCCTTGCCGGTCGGCGTTGTGAAATGCGCGGGCACCGTGACGAGCTCCGCACCCTCGAGCGCGAGGATGCGGTACAGCTCCGGGAAGCGGACGTCGTAGCAGACGGTCAGCCCGAGTCCCCAGTCCTCGACCCGCGCGACCACGGGCTCGTCGCCCGGCTCTTCGGCTTCCGACTCGCGGTACGTGACGCCGCCGACCTCGACGTCGAAGAGGTGGATCTTCCGGTACGTCGCGACGACGGATCCGTCCGTGTCGAGGACGAGCGACGTGTTCGAGAGCTTCTCGCGCCCGCCGCGGCGCTCGGTGATCGACCCGCCGACGAGTGTGATGCCGTGACGCCGGGCCCACTCGGACATGGCCGCGACGGACTCGCCCCCCTCGATCGGTTCCGCGGCGGCGTGCAGGGTCGCGGCGTCGCCGATCGCGTTCCATTTCTCCGGCAGGACGACCAGATCCGCGCCGGTCGCCGCCGCCTGCGCGACGAGACGCTCGGCCGTCTCCAGATTGGCCGCCTTGTCTGCGCGGCTCGTCATCTGCACGCAGGCGACGCGAATACGGTCAGGCATGCGACGAACTGTAACCTCGAGGCGTGAGGTCTCCGGAGGAACTCCTCCGCGAAGCGAAGACGATCGCGCTCGTCGGCGCCTCCCCGAAGCCGGACCGCCCGACGGCCGGCGCGAAGGGGCTGTGGCTGCAACCCGGACTGACCTCGCCCGAGGCGCGTGCGATCGCCGCCGCCGCGGGGATGGACTACGTCGAGGACGAGTGCACGGCGATCGTGTACCGGCGCCTGGCTTGAGCCCCGTTTACTGGAAGCCGCGCTATCCGACCCGCTCGATGCGAGAGCGGGCCTGGGCGAAGCGCTCTCGGGCCAGGGAAGAAGCGCTGCGCCGCTCCCGGCCTCCCTCGCTCATCCAGCGGTTTCGACGCTGGCTGCGGCGGGAATAGTTGACCGCACAAGAATCGTTTACCCGTCAGTAACCAGCGAAGAAGGGGGAACGCATGTCTTATGGACTCTTGCTCCTCCGCGTGGTCGTGGGCGGGACCATGTTCGGTCACGGAGCACAGAAATTGTTCGGTTGGTTCGGCGGCTACGGCCCGAAAGGGACGGGCGGCTTCTTCGAGCAGCTCGGATTTCGGGCGCCCGTAGCGATGGCGGTCGCGGCCGGCCTCGCCGAGACGAGTGGAGCGCTGTTCGCGATCGGCTTCCTCACGCCGCTCGCGTCGCTCGCGATCGCGGTCGTGATGTTCAACGCGATCTGGACCGTGCACTGGACGAAGGGCTTCTGGAACGGCAACGGGGGCTTCGAGTTCCCGCTGACGCTCGCGACCGTGGCGGTGGCGGTCGCCGCGATCGGCCCTGGGCGATTCTCGCTCGACCGCGCGTTCGGGTGGGATGACAACGTCAGCGGCGTGTGGTGGGGCGTCGGCGTCCTCGCAGCCGCCCTGGTGATCTCGTTCCTGACCGTCACGGTCGGCCGCAAGCGCCATGCGTTGACGGAGGCGGCGGCCACATAGTGGACACGGGGCGGGGCGGCGGTGCCGCCCCGCCCTATCGGGGTGCCCAGATTCGAACTGGGGACCTCTCCGACCCGAACGGAGCGCGCTACCAGGCTGCGCCACACCCCGAGGCGGCACACAGATTAGCCAGTCCCGACGCAATCCGGTCTCGATCTCGCGGCTACGTTGTCCTCTCCGACAACGAGGAGGAGCCCGAGTTGAACGTCGTCACACTGATCGGAAACCTGGCCACCGATGTCGAGGTGAAAGACGTCGGTGACGACAAGCGAGTCGCGAACTTCCTGATCGCCGTCGACCGGCGAACGAAGGACGGCGGCGCCGACTTCATCCGCATTGTTGCGTGGGATCGACAGGCTGAGCTGTGCGGCCAGTACCTCGCGAAGGGCAAGCGCGTCGCAGTCGACGGGTACCTGCGCAGCCGCTCCTGGGAGGAGGACGGCAAGCGTCGCCGGGACATCGACGTCGTTGCACGAAGCGTGCAATTCCTCTCTCCACCGTCCGATGGCGGCGGCGAGGTCGTGCCGTTCGAGCCGGCCGTTGCTTAAGACATGCCCGCGCCCGCGACCGACGCCGAGGACCGGCTGCCGGCGCTAGCGAGAAACGAGTGAATCGCGTCCGCACACGCACCCGGCCGCTCGCCGATCAGGAGGTGTCCACAGCCGGCGATCGTGCGCAGCGGCGCGCGCAACCGGCGCGCGTACTCGAACGCGTCGTCCAACGGAAGCTGGTTGTCGTCGGCGCCCCAGAGCACGAGGGCCGGGCAGCGGATCTGCTCGAGCTCCTCGCGTGGGTCATCGTCGCGCAGAGCGCGCCACGCGCTCGCCGTGTCGGTGTGCAGCACCTGCCCCGCCAGGAACCCGTCGACGGCGGTGTCCGTCAGCCCGACGGGATCGGCGACGGCGACGAAGCCGAAGACGAGCCGGCGCAGGAACGGCGAACGCGCGACGAGCGATCGGTGCCGCCCTGCGAGCCTCCCGGGCCGCAACACGGTCATGGCCGTCAAGAGGTTCCGCAACCAGATGCCGCCGAGGCTCAGTCCCGCGGCCCCCGCGAGCACGATCGCGGGCACCGCCTCGGGCCGGCGCAGGGCGAGCCGGAGCACGACGAGCCCGCCCAGCGAGTGGCCAACGACCGGCGCCGACGGGATCCCCTCCCGCTCCATCACCGCGGCCACGCGGTCGGCGTACGGCTGCAGGCCCGACACCCCTGCGAGCGGGTCCGAGCCGCCGTGGCCGGGCAGATCCGGGATCAGCAGCCGGTGCTTCGGGGCCAGCAGGGGCGCCAGCTCGCACCAGTTCGTGGCCGAGCCGCCGAGCCCGTGCACGAGGACGAGCGGCGGCCCTTCTCCGGCCGCCAGATACCTGATCCGGCCGCCCTTGACCCCCGTCCAGCGCTCCTCCAGCGTGGCGGCCGTCACCCGGACCGATTATCCTTCGACTCGATGAGCAGGGTGGGGCGGCCGGCCCGTTGAATCCGGTCACGACAACTGGAGGCTGGTTCTAGCCCGTCTGTGCGCGTCGCGCCGGCGGGCTTTTTCATGCAACAACGAGGGAGGAGTCCATGGCGAACCATCTGACGCCCGAGGAGCTGTCCAAGGAACTCGGGATCGACCGTCAGGAGGTCATCAAGGTCTGTGTCGAAGAAGGCGTTCCGATCTACCAGGGCAAGATCGACAAGACACTGTTCTCCGCACAGCTGCAGGCGCTCGGCGCGCTTCAGCAGCAGCACTAACCGAAGCTAGGCAGATTTCCGCGCCGGTGCGCGGCGCGTCTTCTGAGAGCCGCTCTTCGAAGCGGCTCTCTTCTTTGCGGAGGAAGCGGTGGTCTTCTTGCGATCCTGCGCCTCGGCGACGCTTCGCTTCAGCGCTTCCATCAGGTCGACGACCGGCGTCTCCGGGGCGGGCTCCGGCTTCGCGATCTCCTGGCCGGACAGCTTCGCCTCGAGCAGCGCGCGCAGGTCCTGGCGGTACTCGCTCTTCAGCTCGGCGGGGTCGAACTCCCCGACGAGGCTCTGCATGACCTGCTCGGCGAGGTCGAGCTCGGCCTTCTTGACCTCGGTTCCCTCGACTGCCTCCTCGATCTCCGCCGACGAGCGGACGTCCTCGGCGAGGAAGAGCGTTTCCAGCGCCAGGGCGTCGCCCTTCGGGCGGATGAGGCAGAAGTACTCGGCACCGCGCAGGACGAACCTGCCGATCGCGCCCATCTGCGCCTGCTTCATCGCCTCGAGCAGCAGGACGTACGGGCGGCGCGCGGCGGGGGCGCTCGCGGGCGCGAGGTAATACGTCCGGTCCAGGTAGACCGGATCGACCTCGTCGAGGTCGACGAACCGCGCGATGTCGATCGAGCGCGAATCGTCACTGAGCGCGATCGCCTCGAGGTCGGCGTCGTCGACGATCACGAACTCGCCCTTCGCGACCTCCCAACCCTTGACGATCTCGTCGGCACCGACCTCGCGCTCGTGCGTCGGGCACCAGCGCTTGTTGCGGATCGGCGTCTTGCACTCGCGGTGGAGGGTGCGGAAGCTGACGTCCGACTGCCGAGCCTTCGGCGCCGTCGCCAGGGCCAGCCCGACCGGGATGTTGACCAGTCCGAAGCTGATTGATCCGTTCCAGATCGTCCGCATACCGCCTTCCAAGTCTAGAGGGACCAAGCGTGTTCGCCCTCCATTACCCCATCCCTCCCCCATTACGATTCGAAGCGGTGGCGGTCCAGGCTGAAGCGGCCCTCGAAGCGCGCCTGGCGGCGCCGCGGACAATCGCACGGCTGTGGCAGGACGCTGTGGCTCGCCGCTCGGAGCACGCCGCCTACCTGATCGAAGACGGCGGGACGTGGCGGGAGGTCTCGTGGGACGAGGCGGCCCAGACGGTCGAGGAGCTGGCGCACGGCCTCCTGGCGCTGGGGATCCGGAAGGGCGACGCGTTCTCCATCTTCGCCTCGACCCGGTTGGAATGGGCCCTCTTCGACTTCGCCCTCGGCCTGGTCGGCGCGGTCGGCGCCCCGATCTACATGAACAGCTCGCCGGCAGACGTCGCGTACGTCGTCCGGCACTCCGACGCTGTCGGGATCTTGTGCGAGAACGAGGAGCAGCGCGCGACGCTCGGCCACCTAGTGGCGCCACGCCACGTGCTCACGTTCGGCGACCTCGACGAGCTGCGCCGGCAGGGACGGGAACACGCACGCGAGCACCCGCACGCCGTCGACGAAGCGGCGGCGGCGATCGACCCCGAGGACCTCTTCACCTACATCTACACATCGGGAACGACGGGCCCGCCGAAGGCCTGCATGATCCGTCATCGCAACTACTACGCGATGGCGGATTGCGTCCGCCAGATGGACGAGTTCATCGGCGGAGCGGACGTGATGCTGCTGTACCTCCCGCTGGCGCACAACTTCGGACGGCTGATGCACCTGCTCGGCCCGCATCTCGGCTTCACGCTCGCGTTCTGCCCGGACCCGTACGCCGTCGGGGACGCGCTCGAAGCGGTGCAGCCGACCGTGCTTCCAAGTGTGCCGCGCGTGTACGAGAAGATCCACTCCGCCGTCGCAGCGAAGTTCGGCGATGCGACCGGAGCGAAACATCGATTGATCCAGTGGGCCCTGCGCGTCGGACGGCGCGTCAGCGAGCTCCGGCAGGCGGACCGGCCGGTGCCATGGCCGCTCGCCGTTCAACACGGCCTTGCGAACAGGCTCGTCTATTCGAAGGTCAAGGATCGGCTCGGCGCGCGCTTCCGAGTCGGCGTCTCGGGAGGCGCGCCGCTCGCGCGCGAGGTGATCGAGTTCTTTCACGTGCTCGACGTGCTCATCCTCGAGGCGTACGGCCTCACCGAGTGCACGTCGGGCGCGACCGGAAACCGCCCCCATGCGTTTCGCTTCGGCACCGTCGGCCAGGCGCTGCCGGGCACCGAGTTGCGGATCGCCGAGGACGGCGAGGTGCTGATCCGCAGCGATACCGTGTTCGCCGGCTATTACAAGGACGAGGCCGCGACGCGCGAGGTGCTCGGCGACGACGGCTGGCTCCGCAGCGGCGACATCGGCGAGCTCGACGACGACGGCTTCCTGACGATCACCGATCGGAAGAAGGACATCCTCGTCACGGCGGGCGGGAAGAACGTGGCGCCGCAGAATCTCGAGAACGCGCTGAAGACGTCGCCGCTGATCTCGCAGGCACTCGTCGTCGGCGACCGGCGGCCGTTTGTGGCAGCGCTCGTGACGCTCGAGGAAGGCGTCCCGCGGGAAGGGATCGAGGAGAAGGTCCAGGCGCTCGTCGACCAGGTGAATAGCGACCGTTCGCGGTTCGAGCAGGTCAAGCGCTTCGCCATTCTCCCGCGCGATTTCTCGGCCGAAGAGGGGGAGATCACGCCGACGCTGAAGCTCAAGCGCCGCGTGTGCCAGGACCACTTCGCTGCGGAGATCGAAGCCCTCTACGCGTGACCGCTGTTTTTCTCGTTCTGTCGGCGTTCCTCGCGAGCGCCGTCGAGATGGTGGAGGCGCTGACGATCGTGCTCGCCGTGGGGGTGACGCGCGACTGGCGCTCGGCGCTCTCGGGCGTGGGCGCGGCCACGCTCTCGCTCGCCGCGATCGTCGCCGCGCTCGGGCCGGCCTTGACCCTGATCCCGATCGACACCCTCCGCCTCGTGGTCGGTGCGCTGCTGCTCGTCTTCGGCCTGCAGTGGCTGCGGAAGGCGATCCTGCGCGCGAGCGGCTACGTGTCGCTGCACGACGAAGAGGCGGCGTTCGCGCGCGAGACTGCCGAGGCGCGCGCCGCCGGCCTCGAGCGCCGTGCCGGGCTCGACTGGTACGCGTTCACGATCGCGTTCAAAGGGGTGCTGCTGGAAGGGCTCGAGGTCGCGTTCATCGTCCTGACCTTCGGCAGCACGCAGGGCTCGATCCCGCTGGCCGCGCTGGGCGCGGGCGCCGCGGTGGTGCTCGTCACCGTGGCCGGGCTCGTCGCACACGCACCGCTCGCGCGCGTCCCGGAGAACACGCTGAAGTTCGCGGTCGGGACGATGCTGACGACGTTCGGGATCTTCTGGGCAGCAGAAGGCGCCGGGGCAAACTGGCCGGGCAACGACGCGTCGCTGCCGGCCGTTCTCGTCTTCGTGCTGCTGCTGTCGTTCGGATTCGTCGCGGCGCTGCGGCGTCAACGACCGGCGCTCGCATGAAGGCCATACGCCGCTTCGGCCGGTTCTGGTGGGACTTCGTCATCGGGGACGACTGGCGCATCGCCGCAGGCGTCGCGATCGCGCTCGGAGCCACCGCTGCGCTCGCAGCCGCAGACGAACCCGCCTGGTGGCTGCTGCCAATCGCCGTAGCAACGCTTCTCTACGTCTCGCTCAGACGCGAGGCCGCTAAGACAAACACCAAGGGCCGGAGGTTAGTGCAGGCGAAGCCCCACTAACCGCAGGCCGAACTCACGCGTGCCGCAAGCGCCGCAGGCACCATCGCGTGTCCGCGGCGCACCCGGAATCCGCGCGAAAACGCAGTTTTCG
>JBASRJ010000094.1:0-5969 GCA_049273785.1 Gaiellaceae bacterium
ACGGCACGCCGCTCTCGCCCACCGACCGCGAGCGCCTCGGGCGCGCGGCGCGCGTGGAGGAGCTCGCAGATCTCCTCCGGGGGCTCGCCTCGTGAAGGCGACTGGGTTCCTCTTCCTCGCGACGCTCTTCTGCGTCACCTGGGAGAAGGTGTTCTGGGGCGTCGGCGTCGACGTCAGCATCTCCGATGTCCTCACGATCCTCTTCCTCGTCGCGTTCTCGCTCGAATGGCTCGCGCGCGGCGAACGGCGCTATCCCAAGACGACCGCGATCGTGCTCGTGATCTTCGCGGCCCTGCTCGTGATCTACCTCGTCGGCTTCTTCAACATCCAGACGAAGGATTCGCTCGACCAGTGGCTGAAGGGGATGGTGAAGTTCGTCCTTCACTTCCTCTTCCTCGCAGCCGGCGTTGCGTATCTCGTGCGCCGCTCGCGTGCCTTCTACTGGCAGGCGGTCGGTGCGCTCGCGCTCGGTCTCGCCGCCAACGGGGTGTACGGCGTCCTGCAGCTGCTGGCGGCGCGCGCCGGGGTCAACCTCGACCATCTCGTGCTGTCGCCGCTGACCGGCGGGGCGAGCTCGATCAACGTCTACGGCTACGTCAACGGCGCGACGATCTTCCGGCCGAACGCGCTGACCGGCGATCCGAACCATCTCGCCGTGATGCTCTGCATCCCGCTCCTCTCGCTGCTGCCGGTCTACCTCCGGCTCGAGCGCGGACATTCGCTGCGGGTGCCGCTCGCCGTCCTGCTCGGCTTCCTCTTCCTCGTGCAGCTGTCGACGCTCTCCCGCAGCGGGCTGCTCGGGCTCGGTGTCGGCCTCGCGATCCTCGCCGTGCCCTACCGGCGGAAGCTGACCTCGCGCGTGCTGTTGTGGCCGCTCGCCGGTGTTGCGGCCGTGCTGCTCGCCGTGGTGGCAACGCGCGCCCACTACTTCGAAGTCCTCGTGCGATCCCGGCTGACAACCGGTGGACGCTCGGAGAACGCGCACTTCGCCGTCTACGACTTCGTGCCGCAGGTGCTGCACTCGCATCCGCTGTTCGGGCTCGGGCTGAACACGTTCTCCGTCTACTACGAGTTCGTGACCGGGAAGTCGAACTGGGGCCCGCACTCGTTCTACGTCGCGTTGATCGTCGAGACCGGGCTCGTCGGGACGGTCGCGTTCCTCGCCTTTCTCCGCTATCTGTTCGTGCGCCTGCGCGCAGCGCGTGCCGTCGGGCGTGCGCTCGCCGCGCTCGGTGAGCCCGCTGCGGCACGCGTCCGCCCGCTCGCCTGGGGCATGACCGCCGCGCTGGCCGGGACAATGGCGGCGAACGTCTTCTACCTGACGATGCAGTTCTATTACTTCTACGCGTTCGCGGCGCTCGTGCTCGCGTTGCCGCTGGTCTTTGCGCGGCCCTTGCGTACGTGAAGGTCGTCGTCTTGACGACGTCGTATCCGCGGTGGGACGGCGACGGCGCCGGCCGATTCGTTGCAGACGCGGTCGAGCGGCTGCGCGAGCACGTCGAGGTCGACGTCGTTTCCGCGCAGTCGTTCCGTCACTTCGGGATCGCGTACGGCCACGGCGTGCTTGGCAATCTCAGGCGGCGGCCGTGGCTTGGCGCGCTCGTGCCGATGATGCTCGCGTCGTTCGTGCATGCTGCGCGCGACGCTGCGCGCGAGGCCGACGTCGTCCACGCGCACTGGCTTCCGGCCGGCTGGGTCGCGGCGCGGACCGGCAAGCCGTTCGTCGTCACGCTGCACGGAACCGACGTCGCGCTCGCGGAACGGGTGCCGGGGCTCGCACGCGTCGTCTTCACGCGCGCCGGCCTCGTCATTGCGGTCTCACGTGCGATCGCCGAAGCGGCGCGGCAGCACGGCGCTCGCGACGTGCGCGTGATTCCGAACGGCGTCGACCTTCCGCCCGCTGCCGGCGACGAGGACGAGCCGCCGCACATCGTCTACGCCGGGCGTCTGTCGAAGGAGAAGGGCGTGCTGGAGCTCGTCGAAGCGACACGCGGTCTGCCGTTGATCGTCGCCGGCGACGGGCCGCTCCGCGCGCGCGTGCCGGGTGCGCTCGGCTTCGTCCTGCGCGACGAGCTGGAACAGCTGCTGGCCCGCGCCGCCGTCGTCGCCTGCCCGTCGCGCCGCGAGGGCTTCGGGGTCACGTGCCTCGAGGCGATGGCCCACGGGAAACCGGTGGTCGCGAGCGCGGTCGGGGGTCTGCTCGACCTCGTCGTCGACGGCGAGACCGGGCTGCTCGTGCCGCCCCGCGACCCGCGCGCGCTTCGGGGAGCGCTCGAGCGGCTCCTGGGGGACCGCGACCTGCGCCGCCGGCTGGGGTCGGCCGCCCGCGACCGGGCCCGGCGCCACTTCTCCTGGGACGCCGTCACGGGTGCCACGCTCGCGGCCTACTCCGAGGCGTCCGGAACAATGGCTGCGTGAGCCGCGCCGTCATCACCGGAATCGGCGGCCAGGACGGGTCGTATCTGGCAGAGCTCCTGCTCGAGCGCGGGACGGAGGTTGTCGGCGTCGTCCGGCCCGGGTCGGGGCCGTACGAGAATCTCGGGAGCATCGGCGACCGGATCGAGCTCGCCGAGGCGAATCTGCTCGACCAGGGATCGCTCGAGTCCGTGCTCCGGGGCGCGCGGCCCGCCGAGGTCTACAACCTCGCCGCCCCCTCCTTCGTGCCCGCTTCCTGGGACCGTCCGGTCGAGACGGCTGAGTTCGCCGCCGTCGGCGCGACTGCCCTGCTCGAGGCGATCCGCGCGGTCGATGCAGCGACCCGCTTCTACCAGGCCTCGTCGAGCGAGATCTTCGGGGATCCCGGCGAGAGCCCGCAGACGGAGGAGACCACGCTCGCACCGGTCACGCCGTACGGCGTCGCGAAGGCGTACGCCCACTTCATCGTCGGGTCCTACCGACGGCGGTACGGGCTGTTCGCTTGCTCGGGAATCCTCTACAACCACGAGTCTCCGCGTCGACCGCTCGAGTACGTGCCGCGCAAGATCGCGAACGGCGCGGCGAGCATCTCCCTCGGGCTCCAGGACGAGCTGGTGCTCGGAGACCTCGACGCGCGCCGCGACTGGGGCTACGCGGGCGACTACGTGCGCGCGATGTGGCTGATGCTGCAGCAGGACGACCCGGATGACTACGTCGTCTCCTCCGGCGAGAGCCACTCGGTGCGCGAGCTCGTGCAGCTTGCCTTCGCGCACGTCGGCCTGGACTGGCGGGACCACGTGCGCGTCGACCCGGCGCTCCAGCGCGGCACTGCAGAGCTGCACCATCTGGTCGGAGACGCGTCGAATGCACGCGAACGGCTCGGGTGGGCGCCCGAAGTCGGGTTTACAGAGCTCGTACAACTGCTCGTCGACGCGGATCGCGCGCGCCTGCAGGCGACGGCATCCGCAACGGCCGGTGACTAGCATGGCCCGGATGAGCAGGCACTTCCGCATCGACGGCGTCGACATCCACGACGGGAGCGAGTGCTACGTCGTCGCGGAGATCGGGCACAACCATCAGGGCGACGTCGAGAAGGCGAAGCAGCTGATCCGTTCCGCTGCGGAGTGGGGAGTCAACGCCGTCAAGTTGCAGAAGCGGTCGAACCGGACGCTCTACACGCGAGACTTCTTCAATCAGCCGTACGACAACGAATTCAGCTTCGGCCGCACGTACGGCGAACACCGTGAAGCGCTGGAGCTCGATGCCGACGAGTACAGCGAGCTGCAACGGTACGCCCACGAGGTCGGCATCACGTTCTTCGCGACGGCTTTCGACTTCGAGAGCGCGGACCTACTTGCCGAGCTCGACGTTCCCGCGTTCAAGTTCGCCTCCGGCGACTTGCGCAACACGCCGCTTCAGCGCCATGTCGCCGGATTCGGGAAACCGATGTTCCTCTCGACAGGCGGTGGCACGATGGAGGATGTCGAGCGCGCGGTCGACGCGATCCTCTCGGTCAACCATCAGCTGTGCATCCTCCAGTGCACCGCCGCATACCCGGCCGAGGCGGAGGATCTCAACCTGAACGTGATCCCAGCCTTGCGAGAGCGCTTCCCCGAGACCGTGATCGGGCTTTCCGATCACCAGAACGGAATCGCGATGGCGCTCGTCGCCTACATGCTCGGCGCACGTGTGATCGAGAAGCACTTCACCCTCGACCACGCACTGAAGGGAACCGACCACGCGTTCTCGCTGATGCCGGACGGGATGCGCCGTCTCGTCCGCGACCTCCACCGGATTCCGGCGGCGCTCGGTGACGGCGTCAAGCGGCGGCTTCCCGTCGAGACGAAGCCGCTCGAGAAGATGGGCAAGAAGCTCGTGGCGGCGCGCGAGCTCGAGGCGGGGCACGTGCTCGCCGCCGACGACCTCGCGATCAAGTCGCCCGCGGACGGTGGGCTGCCGCCGTACGAGCTCGACCGGATCGTCGGCATGCGCCTCCTGCGACCGCTGCCGCCGGACGAGAACGTGGAGCTCGCCGATCTGGAGCCCGTCGCCGAGCCGGCCGGGGCCGAGGCCGTCAGCCGGCCGTGACCGAGCTCCAGCCGCTGCTGGAGCGAGTGCAGCTTGCCGTCTTCGACTTCGACGGAGTGTTTACGGACAACCGCGTCTGGGTCAACGAGCACGGCGAGGAGTCGCTCGCGTTCTCGCGCAGCGACGGACTCGGGCTGCGGAGGCTCGATGAAGTCGGCGTCCGCTATCTGATCGTGTCCGCCGAGCCGAACCCGATCGTCGGCGCGCGTGCGAGCAAGCTTCGGGCCGAGTGCGTGCAGGGCGTCGACGACAAGCTCGCCGTCCTGGAGGAGCGAACGGAGCGCCTCGGCGTGCCGCTCGAAGCGACGGCGTACATCGGCAACGACGTCAACGACTCGGAGTGCCTGCGGGCCGTCGGCTGCCCCGTCGTGCCGGCAGATGCATGGCCGGAAGTGCGGTCGCTCGCGCGCTGGGTGCTGTCCCGGCCCGGCGGAGCGGGTTGCGTGCGCGAGTTCTGTGACGGTGTGTGGGAGGTGCAGCGAGCGTGACCGACGATCTCTTCTCGCTCGCCGGGCGGGTCGCCGTCGTCACCGGCGGCGCTGGACAGCTGGGGACGGAGATCGCACGCGGCCTCGCCGATCGTGGCGCGCGCGTCGCCGTCTTCGACATCGCCGCCGAGGACGGAGGCAAGGAGATCCGCACGTACGGCGTGGACGTCACCGACCGCACCGCGATCGAGCGTGCGACCGAGGACGTCACGAAGCGATGGGACGTCCCGCACGTGCTCGTCAACGCAGCGGCGCTCGACTCGCCTCCCGACGCGCCGGCGGAGGAGGTCGGACCGTTCGAGGACTATCCCGCCGAATCGTTCGACCGCGTGATGGAGGTCAACGTCAAGGGGACGCTCCTGTGCTGCCAGGTGATCGGGGCGGGGATGGCCGCCGCGGGTCGCGGCTCGATCGTCAACGTCTCGTCGATCTACGGGATGCTCTCGCCGGTCCAGCAGGTGTACGACTTTCGCCGGCGTGAAGGGGACGTGTTCTTCAAGCCGGTCGCATACTCCGTGTCGAAATCGGCGCTGTACAACCTGACGCGCTATCTCGCGACGTACTGGGCGCGCAACGGCGTGCGCGTCAACACGCTGACGCTCGCGGGCGTGTGGAACGACCAGCCGCGCGAGTTCGTCGAGGCGTACACCGAGCGGATGCCGCTCGGACGGCTGGCAAACGCAGACGAGGTTGTCGGCCCCGTGGTGTTTCTCGCGTCCGACGCGTCCAGCTACGTCACGGGTGCGAACGTCGTCGTCGACGGCGGCTGGTCTGCGTGGTGATCCCGGAGGAGGTTCCGAACCTCATCGGCGGCCGCGCTGCACCTGCAGCCGGCGGCGGTTGGTTCGAGAAGCACCGCCCGGCCGACGGCTCGTTCCTGTGCCGTGCGGCACGTTCCGGCGACTCCGATGTCGCCAAGGCGGTTGCGGCGGCGCGTCAGGCGCAGCCCGGCTGGGCGGCGCGGACGCCCGTGGAACG
>JBASRJ010000361.1:0-1935 GCA_049273785.1 Gaiellaceae bacterium
TCGCAGTTGCACGACTCGAGATACGCACCGGCGATTCGCCAGGGCATTAGATGAGCTCCGCCATTCGTTCCGCGATCGCCGCAGTCGTGAGATTCGTGTTCGCGCGCGGGATCGTCGGCATTGTCGACGCGTCAGCAACCACGAGGTCCTCATAACCGAACACGCGGCCTCGTTCATCGATCACCTTGCCGATGGCGCAGGTGCCGATCGGATGGAAGAAGCCCGAGGCCGATGCCCGGACGTGCTCGCGGGCTCCGATCTCTTCGCCGGGGGACGATTCCTGCGCGGCGTAGCGGCGGATCGGCTCGCTGCGGCAGAGCTCTCGGAGCAGCTCGAAGCCCTCGACGAGCACGTCCGCGTCCTCCTCGTCGGTGAGAAAACCATGCTCGATGTGCAGGGGCGCGCGCGGATCCAGCGAGGTCAACGTGACCCGACCGCGCGAGCGCGGCTTCATCGCGAAAACCGACGCGGCGAGCTCGCGGTCAGGTTCGACCATGGGAACGAGGAACAGGTCGCACACATCCTCGGCGCCAGCACTGCTGCGGGCCTTGATCGTCACGCCGGACAGCGTCAAGTCGTGCTCGTGAGTGAAGTCATCCATCGCGCCGCGGAGCTCGTCGGTCGGCTTCCAGGTGGCGCCGACTCCAACGTGGTCGAGCAGGTTTTCACCGACCGGTAACCCGCTCTCCGGTCCGATCCCGCTGCGCAAGAGCACCGCGGGCGATCCGTACGCGCCGGCGGCGAGGACGACCGTTCCTCCGCGCACTTCGCCATTTGACGTCGCAACGCCGACCGCTCGCTCGCCGGCGAGCAGGACGCGGTCGACGAGCGCACCCGCGAGGATGGTCAAGTTCGGACGGCTACGTGCCGGATCGACGTACGCGAACGCCGCACTCCACCGCACCCCGTCCGCCGTCATGTTCACCGGATTGACGATCGCGTCCTCGCCCGCGGCGTCCGCGAACGCGAGGTGCCACGGCGAGAGCTCCTTGAGGCCGAGCGGACGAGTTGCAAGCTCGCGTTCCGCGCGGTCGAGGTACGGCGTCAGATCCTCCGCCGTCCAGCCGGGTCCCCACTCGTCGTAGTCGGCGGGCGCGCCGCGCAGGATCACGCATCCGTTGTGTGCGGAGCACCCGCCCATGATCCGTCCGCGCAACTGTGAGCGGTCCTCCCCATCGTCCCGCTCCCAGCAGTGCGAGTCGGTCGCAAGCCAGCGGCCGTCGAGAATGTCGTCCGGCCACCGCCCGTCCCCGAATGAGCCGTAATCCGGCCCGGGCCTCGACGAGGCAGACAGACCGGGCAGGCTCCTCGCTCAGCCTCGCAGCGAGCACGCATCCGGCCGTCCCGCCGCCCACGACCACGACGTCGTAGTGCACGTGCATAGCCAATCACGCTCCTGGGTAACCAGAGGCCATGGTCAATCCGGTCGAGCAGGCCAGGGACGTCGTCCACGCGGTCGAGCATCCGGTCGACGGCGAAGGCGCTCGAGCGCGAGGCGGAGGAAGGGAGAAGCCCACGGACGCCGCTGATCGCGCTGACGGGCGTGACGCTCTTCGTGGGAGTCATCTTCGTCGTCCTCGTGACCATTGCGCTCGTCCTCTACTTCGTCTACGGCGGCAAGTGACGAAGGGTCAGCCAACGGGTCAGCCCCTCGTGGTCTGACCTTTCGTGGCCGGCGGCCGTGGTTGGAGCGGCGTTTCGAACCTCGCTGGAAACACCACGGTCTGACCCCAGTGTGAAAAGAGTGTGACTTTTTCTCCACAGTCGTCCGACCGAGTCATGCCCGGCCAGGGGTCAGATCTCCGGGTCTGACCGCTTTCTGGTGGAGGCCGACCGTCGGTAAGTAGGCTGGAGCGGTGGACCCGCTCGCGCCTTTCAGCCCGGAAACCCGCGCGTGGTTCGACCAGGCCTTCGCGGAGCCGACGCCTGCGCAAC
>JBASRJ010000373.1:0-2509 GCA_049273785.1 Gaiellaceae bacterium
CCCGGCGACGGGCGCCCGTGCGGCTCGCGCACGTGCCCCAGCGCGAACGGCACCACCACGAGCGAGACGAACGGCGCCACCGCCATCCCGAGCGCGATCGCCGACTGACCCGAGCTGATCCCCACGACCACCGCCGCCGCGAACAGGAAGCGCGAGGCGGACTCGAGGAACACGAGCAGGCCGTAGAGCGCGAAGCGCTCGTGGCCGGCGAGCCAGCCGCGCGCGAAGTAGCTGACGGCGTAGGCGAGCACGCCCACGACCGTCATCCAGTAGAGCGCGCTGACGCCGTCGTAGAGGTGGTCTTCCACCTCCCCCCGCAGCGCCAGCGCCACCGTCAGGAACAGCAGGGCGAAGCCGAGCTGGATCGTCGCCGGCACGCGCAGCGGATGGCCCTCCAGCCCGCGCGCCCGCCGTTCGGCGATCGTGCGCGAGAGCAGCTGCTCGATCGGCCGGTAGATGACCGACAGGATCACGAACATCACCGACCACATCAGGCTGATGCGGCCGTAGGACTCGGCGCTCAGCTCGCGGCTCGCGAGCGCGAGGTAGAGGAACGACAGGATCCCGGTCGAGGCGATCCCGACCGTCAGGATGCGCGCCCCCGACGCGAACGCGCCGGAGCGCTCCGCGGACACGTCGTGGTCGGTCGCCGAGCTAGCCGCCGAGCCGGACAAGCAGCATCGTCCAGGGAAACGGCGACCGCTTCTCGACGACCGCTCCGTGCCGCTCCAGCAGGCGCACGAACGATCCCTTCGACCAGTGGTTGACGTGCCCCGGCGTGTTGCCGAGATCCTTCAGGTACGCCCCCCGTGCCACGTTCAGCATCCGCCACAGCGGCTCGCGCGGGACCGACACGAGCAGGTGGCGCCGCGCGACGCGCGCCATCTCCGCGACCGTGTGCTCGGGGTCCGGCACGTGCTCGAGCACCTCGATCGCCGACGCCAGGTCGAACTCGTCGTCCGCGAACGGCAGGTGCTCGGCGGCCATCGTCAGGTACTCCAGGTTCGCGCGCCGCCGGCCAGCCCACTCGGCCTTCAGCTTCGCGTCGTCGAGGTCGATCCCGACGATCCGGCGCTCGCCGAGGCGCTCGGCCCACTGGTGCGTCAGCACGCCCTCGCCGCAGCCGACGTCCAGCACCGACGCGGGCGCCGCCTGCTCGAACAGCTGCGCGAGCGTCCCCTCGAAGCCGGTCATCAGGCGCCGCACGACCGGGTTCGTCGAGCCGTACTTGTCGTACGTGTTGCCGGTGGGAACGGCCTCGGTCGCGCTCATACGCCGATCGTCTCGCGATCGCGCTCCTCGGCGCCCCGCTCGTAGTGCGAGGGGGCGATCCCCAGCGCCAGCTCTATCCGCCGCACGCGCTCGAACGTGCGCTGCGTGAGCATCCGCTGCGCTGCCAGCAGGTCCCCGATCACGCCGAGCGCCGCGAGCAGCATCGCGGCGATGAACAGCACCGCGCCGAGGATCAGCGACTGCACGTGGCCGGCGCCCTCGCCCTGGATCCAGGAGACGAGGAAGCGCGTCCAGACGGCGAGCGCGGCGAGGCCGATCACGATCGCGCCGCCCCAGAAGACCTTCAGCGGCTCGTACTGCGCGTAGATGCGGAAGATCGAGATCGCGTTGCGGCGCACGTAGGCGCCCATCGAGGGGAAGAGCCGCGATTCGCGCGTCCTCGGGTTCGTCCTGATCGGGACGTGGTCGACCGCGACGAGCAGCTTGCCCGCCTGGATGATCGTCTCGAGCGTGTAGGTGAACTTCGAGACGACCTGGATCTGCAGCGCCGCCTCGCGGTTGTAGGCGCGGAACCCCGACGTCGTGTCGGGCACGTCGGTCGAGGACGCCTGGCGCACGACCCACGAGCCGAGCTTCTGCAGCAGCTTCTTGAGCGCGGTGAAGTGCTCGATCGTCTCGACCTGGCGGTCGCCGACGACCATGTCGGCCTCGCCCGCGAGGATCGGCGCCACCAGCTTGGGGATGTCGCGCCCGTCGTACTGGTTGTCGGCGTCGGTGTTGACGATCACGTCGGCGCCGAGCTTGAGCGCCGCGTCGATGCCCGCCTGGAAGCCCGCCGCGAGCCCCTTGTTGTTCGTCAGCTTGACGACGTGGTGGACGCCGTGGGCGCGCGCGACCTCGATCGTGCGGTCGGTCGAGCCGTCGTCGATCACGAGCCACTCGACGACGTCGAAGCCGTCGACCTCGCGGGGGAGGTCCGCGAGCGTCAGCGGGAGCGTCCGCTCCTCGTCGTAGCAAGGGATCTGGATGATCAGCTTCATGCCGTAGACTCGCGCCGCAGTATCCCATGCGCCGCCCCGACCGCACGACCCTCGCGCTCGCCGGCGTGCTCACGGGAGCCCTCGTGCTGCGCCTGTGGGGGATCCGCACGGGCCTGCCGTTCTCCTACAACGCCGACGAGGAGCGCCACTTCGTCCCGGTCGCGGTGCGCTTCTTCGCGGACGGGCTGAATCCGGGCTACTTCCTCAACCCGCCCGGCTTCACGGAGCTGCTCTAC
>JBASRJ010000006.1:0-14706 GCA_049273785.1 Gaiellaceae bacterium
GAGTAGAGCGACGCCGAGAACGACGAACACCAGGAGTGCGAGGCCCGTGAACGGCAGCTGTCCTGCCGGGAAGCCCGCGGGCGTCTTGTTCGCGCCGAGCGGGACATTCGGCAAGGACTGCTCGTTCACCGGGACCGCCTGCGTGGTACTCAGCGACGGCTGACCTGCGGCTGCAGCCGTCGGCGTGCCTCCAGCGGCTCCGGCCGCCCCGGCCCCGCCGGTTGGCGTCGAAGCCGTTCCGGCCGTTCCGCCGGAGGCTGCCGATGGAGTCGCGGTCACAGGACCGGACTGAACCGTTCCGGCCGAGCCCGTCGCCGTGTTACCGCCGGCGATCTGAGCCGTGCCGGTGGACCCGGTAGCGGAGTTGCTGCCGGGACCGCCGACTGAGACCGGGTTCGACGCCGTCTGCGTGCCGGCAGGCGTCGTGCCGCTCGCGGACGAGCCGACCGTGATTGCACCGGACTGCCCTGCGAGCGTCGACGACGTCGAGCTGTTGCCGCCGCCGATCTGCGCGACGCCGTTCGAACCGGTCGCGTTGTTCCCGCTGCCGTTGATGCCGACGGGGAACGATGCGGACGCGGCGGATCCGGCCGTGCCCGCTCCGGCAGTCGGCGTTGCCGACGCCGACCCGACCTGCACGGCGCCGTTGGAGCCGGCCGACGAGTTGCCGCCGCCGACCTGAACGGCTCCGGTCGAGCCCGAGGCGGTGTTGCTGCCGCCGCCTCCGACCGTCACGGGCGCGCTCGCGCCCGCGGTGGTGCCGTTCGCGCCCGCCGAAGCGGACGGCGAGGAGTTCACGGCGCTGATCTGCACGCCGCCGGTGGAATTGCTCGCAGAGTTCCCGCCCCCGACCTGCACCGCTCCCACCGAGTTCGATGCAGCGTTGTTGCCCGGGCTTCCGACCGTGGTCGGAACAGAGCCCGCGACCGACGCGCCGGCCTGGCTTGCGCCGGCGGACGGGTCGACTCCGATCGTGCCGGTCTGTACGGCACCGATGGAACCGGTGGCGTTGTTGTCGGCCAGCGCGGGCCGCGCCGTGCCGAGTGTGATCGCAAAGATCGCAGCGATCACGAGTACCCCCTTGGATCTCATGGCGAGTCTCCTTCTGTTGTGTTCAGCTGCCAGTGCCGGGTGACCCGCCCAGCGCTGACGCTCTGGCACCGCAGAATCTGGCCGTCGTTGAACACGGCCAAACCGAATTTGAAAAGCACCACTCGTTCGAGGGACTGACGGCAGCTTGCGAGGTTGGAGGGCCTCAGTCACGCTGCCCTTTCGCGTCTCCGCCACGTTTCGGGTACGAAACGGTGAGGACGAACGTGGACTTCTTCGCGCCGGCGACGCGAAAGACGAACGTGCCGGTGGTGACCGATGCGTGCAGGCGCAACGGGCTCATTCCCACGACGCGTGCGATCGGCTTCGTGCTCTGTGCGGGGGTGAGCGAGAGCGCGAGCGTCGTGCCGCCGCCGAAGCGAAGCGTTGCCGTCAGCGATCCTGCGCCGGCGTCGAGCTTGTACGTTCGCGCGCCGCCACGCGTCCCGATCGTTCCGCTGTAGACCGCCTTCGCCTGTTCGGCGGACGTAGGTGGCGGCGCCGTTTCGAGCAACGAGAGCGTCCTGCCTGCGTTGATGCGGCCGTACTGCACGAGGTCCGGTAGCGGAACGGCCCCGCTCGTCAGCGCCGACACGATCTGCCCTGGCGTCGCCGTCGGCGCGAAGCTGCGCTCGAGCGCGATCAGGCCGGTGACGACCGGCGTCGCCGCCGACGTGCCGCAGAACCAGCCGTAGCCGCCGCTCAGAACCGGCGCCACGTTGCACCCGGGCGCCGTCACGTTCACCCAGGAGCCGAAGTTCGACCACGAGTAGCGACGGTCGGCCACCGTCGTCGCGGCCACGCTGACAGCGCGCGGATCTGCAGCCGGATAGAACGGAACGGTCGAGCCGCTGTTCCCGGCAGCCGCCGCGATGATCACGCCCTTCGAGGCCGCGTAGCCGATCGCTGCGGTCAGTTCTCCGCTCGTGGCGGGACCGCCGAGGCTGAGGTTGATCACCTGCGCGCCGTGATCGACCGCCCACACGATCCCGGCGGCGATCAGCGTGTCGTCTCCGCTTCCTTTCGCGTCGAGCACCTTGACCGGCATCACCGAGCAGCGCCAGCAGATTCCCGCGGCACCTTCGTGGTTGTTACCCCGCGCGGCGATGACGCCTGCGACGGCGGTGCCGTGTCCCTGATCGTCCGCGGGATCGGCGTCGGAGTTCACGAAGTCGTAGCCGGGAACGAGCGCGCCGCGCAGATCCGGCTGCCGCGGGTCGACGCCCGTGTCGAGCACCGCGACGACGACGCGGCTCGAGCCGCGCGTCACGTCCCAGGCCTTCGGGAAGCCCGCGACCCGCAGACCCTCCTGCTGCGGCCAGTCGAGGTCGTCCGGCGTCGTGTCGGCGGCCACGGCGAGCAGCTCCTGCGCGGCACTCGCAACCCTGGACGACGACCGCAGCGAGCGAAGCGCGTCTGCCCGGTGCTCGGGCTCGACGCCGAGGAGGTACGCGTTGATCTGCGGAACCGCCTGCTCCAGCGTCGTCCCGGCGCGATCGATGACGGCGCGAATCGTCTGCAACGACGTCCCGCGCTTGAACGTGACCGCGATGCGATTGGGGTCGTACTGCGGAACCGTCGGCGTCATCCGGACGGGAGCCGGATCGGCGGGCTGGTCAGCGCCCTGCGCGCTCGCGGGAGGTGGTGGCGGCGGAGGCGGTTGCGGCGTGCCGCCGACCTCGTCGCGGCAGAGGTCAAGCACCGGATTGACGATCACGCAGACGTCCGCACGACGTGCGGCTGCGGCGGAGGCGCCGGTGGACACGAGGGCTAGCCCCATCGCCACTGCCGCCGCCGCTCGCGAAGCCCAGCGGGTCGGTCTGTTGGAGGTCATCGAGGTCGGCACAGAGATGAACTGCGGCGGCGCGATTCCTTGCGCGGGATCCCCCGAACGGGGGATGCCCGGAACGGCCCCTCGGTGAGGCGCAACGCCGCTTTGGGAGCGGCTTTGCGCGACCTCGCGCCGGTACCATTCGTTCCGTCCGGAACGGTTCGTATGGTCCAGATCCCGGTCGGCGGCGCCTCCTAGAAGACGCATCACCAACGCTCGATCGAGACCGATACCGTCCAGGACTAGTGCCCAGGAGGGAACAGATGGCGACCGCCAAGGAGATGGAGACCCAGGTTCAGAACACCGTCGTCGACGAAGCGGCGAGCCTCGGCGTCCGTCGCTACTTCACGATCCCAGGCCGCGACCCGTTCGACGAGATCGAATGGGAGACGCGCGACGCCTTCATCCCCGGCAAGGAGAAGCCGGCGTTCGAGCAAAAGAGCGTGGAATTTCCGAAGTTCTGGTCACAGACGGCGACCAACATCGTGGCGCAGAAGTACTTCCGCGGCCGCATGTCGTCGCCCGAGCGCGAGTTCAGCGTCAAGCAGATGGTCGGCCGGGTCGTCGACACGATCGGCGGCTGGGGCCGCGCGGGCGGCTACTTCGCGTCAGACGAGGAGGCCGACACTTTCGAGGCCGAGCTGAAGGCGATCCTCGTCAACCAGCTCGCCGCGTTCAACTCGCCCGTCTGGTTCAATGTTGGTTTCGAGGAACGCCCGCAAGCCTCGGCGTGCTTCATCCTTTCCATCGACGACTCAATGGAGTCGATCCTCGACTGGATCAGGCGTGAAGGAATCATCTTCCGCGGCGGTTCGGGCTCCGGCGTCAACCTCTCAAAGCTCCGCTCGTCGAAGGAGCAGCTCTCGAAAGGCGGATACGCAAGTGGCCCTGTGAGCTTCATGCGTGGCGCGGACGCATCGGCCGGAACGATCAAGTCGGGTGGCAAGACCCGCCGCGCCGCGAAGATGGTCGTCCTCGACGTCGATCATCCGGACATCGAGGAGTTCATCTGGTGCAAGGCGCGCGAGGAAAAGAAGGCGCGCGTCCTCGAATCAGCCGGCTACGACATGTCGCTCGATTCATCCGACTGGGCTTCGATCCAGTACCAGAACGCAAACAATTCAGTACGTGTCAGCGACGCCTTCATGGAAGCCGTCGAGGCCGATGGAGATTGGAATCTCACCGCGCGCACCGACGGCACCGTGATCGAAACGACGAAGGCTCGGAAGATTGTCCGTGACATGGCAGACGCCGCCTGGCAGTGCGCAGATCCAGGCGTTCAGTACGACACGACGATCAACAAGTGGCACACGCTGCCGAACACGAGTCGGATCAATGCGTCGAACCCGTGCTCCGAGTACATGTCCATTGACGACAGTGCCTGCAACCTCGCATCGCTGAACTTGATGAAGTTCCGCCGCGAGGACGGCGAGCTCGACGTCGAGGCGTTGGAGCAGGCAACCGACGTCATGTTCCTGGCGCAGGAGATTCTTGTCGGCTACTCGTCGTATCCGACGCCGGAGATCGAAGGCAACGCCAAGGGTTACCGCCAGCTCGGCCTCGGCTACGCGAACCTGGGCGCGTTGCTGATGTCGCGCGGACTCCCCTACGACTCCGATCATGGTCGCGCGTATGCGGCAGCGATCACAGCGCTGATGACTGGGCGCGCGTACCGGAAGTCGGCTGAGATCGCACGGCGGATGGGACCATTTGTGGGCTACAAGCCGAATGCCGCAGCAATGATCGGCGTCATGTCCATGCATCGGGCTGCGGTCGGCAACATCGAGAACACGGACTCCGTTCCCTCTGATCTGCTCAGTGCGTGCCGCCAGGCGTGGGACGACGTCCTCGACCTCGGCGAAGTCAACGGCTATCGCAACGCGCAAGCGACGGTTTTGGCTCCGACCGGAACGATCAGCTTCATGATGGATTGCGACACGACCGGCGTCGAGCCGGACTTCTCCTTGGTGAAGTCGAAGAAGCTCGTCGGCGGCGGCGAGATCACGATCGTGAACAAGTCCGTGCCGATGGCGCTCGACAAGCTCGGCTACGCGCCGGCGGAGACCGAGGAGGTCGTCGCGTTCATCGACGAGCGGAACACCGTCGTCGGCGCGCCGTACCTGAAGTCGGAGCACTACCCGGTGTTCGACTGCGCGGTCGGCGAGCGCGCGATCCACTACACGGGTCACGTGAGGATGATGGGCGCCGTCCAGCCGTTCATCTCGGGCGCGATCTCGAAGTGCGTCGTTGGCGAAACGCTCGTTCCGACTGCGCATGGCCTGGTCCGCATAGAAGATCTGTACCGGGGAGAAGATGAGGACAGCTTCCGCGAGATGCGGCTCCCGCTCGCATCGCTCGACGGCCTGCGCGACACTGACGCGTTTTACTACGGCGGCTCGCGCGAGACGATCGAGGTCGTTCTCGGCTCCGGCCACCGCATCGTAGGAACCCCGAACCACCGCCTCCTGACGGCAGCGCAAGAGGGCGGCCTTGAGTGGAAACAGCTCGACGAGCTTGAGCAGGATGACTACATCGCAACGCAGTACGGCGACGACCTCTGGTCTGATCATCCGGCCCGCTTCGACGACTTCGATCCGAGCAAGCGCTACGGCAGTCAGAAGGCGATCCGCGTACCGAGCGCGATGACCGAAGAACTTGCATTCTTCCTCGGCACCTACATCGCCGAAGGCTGGATCGCTCGCACTAACCACACCGTCCGCATCGCCAACACCGACGAAAACGTCATCCACCGTCTCGTCGACGCTGGGCGGTCGTTGTTCGGCATCCAAGCCCGCGTCGCACGACAGCCGGGTAAGTGCCCATTGGTCGAGCTCAGTTCGAAGACGCTCGTCGAGTTCCTCGACTACCTGCGCTGCGGCGACAACGCGCGGAACAAGCGCATACCGAACGCCGTTCTCCGCTCGCCGCGCCCGATGGTGCTCAGCTTTCTCGAGGGCCTCAGTCTCGACTCCTACCTGCCGTCCAGCGTCCCGAAATGGGCTATCTGCGTTGCATCAAACGGGCTGCTAGACGACCTACAGGCGGTGCTGACAAACCTCGGCATCGTCCACAGCCGGATCACGAAGCACAACGCCGAGTACGATCGTTCGTTCGACGAGGTTTACGCTTCGGGGGTTCACGCAAGGCGCTTCGTTTCGATGCTGCGCTTCCCTGAGGCCCATAAAGCGGCGCGCGCAGCGGAACTCCAAACTCTCGACATCAGAGACAGCTGGGCTGACGTCGTTCCTGGCGTCGACGGACGAGACCTGTACGCCTCGATTCCTTTGGGGCGCAGCGGCCGATACGGCCAGGGTACGAGCCGCTCCAAGCGGTTCCGGCACCTGGTCGACGGGCGGACGACACACATCACGCGTGCGTCACTCGAGGCTGTCGCGACGGTCCCCGGAGTCGAGCTGCAGGAATGGGTTCAATTGGTGCTCGAGCGGAATCTGCATTTCAGCCCCGTCGTCGTCATTCGCGACGGTGGTGAACGCGAGGTTTTCGACGTTTCGGTTCCCGAGACTCACGCGTTCGTCGGCAACGGCATCGTTAACCACAACACCGTCAACCTTCCGGAGACGGTCACTGTCGACGAGGTTGCGAAGCTGTTCGTCGAGTCGTGGAAGCTCGGCGTCAAGGCAATCGCGATCTACCGCGACAACTGCAAGGTCGCGCAGCCGCTGTCCGGCAAGAAGGACGGCAGCGCGCAGGAGACGCTCGTGACCGCGGCACCGCCGACGCCCCTGACGCAGCGCCGCCGCCTGCCGGACGACCGCGTCGAGGTGGGCCGCAAGTTCCGCGTCGGCGAGTACGAGGGCTACATCCACGTCGGCCTGTTCGACGACGGGACGCCCGGCGACATCTTCGTCGACATCGCGAAGGAAGGCACGACGCTTGCGGGCCTGATGAACAGCTTCATGATCAGCGTGTCCCTGGGCCTGCAGTACGGCGTGCCGCTCGAGGTGTACTGCTCGAAGTTCGCGCACATGAGGTTCGAGCCGAGCGGGATGACGAACGACCCGGACATCCGAGCCGCGAAGAGCATCGTCGACTACATCTTCCGCTGGATGGGGAAGAAGTTCCTGACGACGGACCAGCAGGAAGAGATCGGGATCCTGTCGGCAGAAGTGCGAGCGCGGCTAACGGCGTCGTACAACGCGCTAGAGGGCAAGGCGGCTGACACTGCGGTGCCGGTCGAAGCCGCCCCGCCCGGGCAGACGGCGCTGTTCAATGCGTTCGAGGACGCCCAGGAGTGCGCCAGGTGCGGCGGCCGAATGGTGAGGACGGGCAGCTGCTACACGTGCCGCGATTGCGGGACTAATACCGGGTGTAGCTAGCTAAGCTCGACCTCACATCGCACCGGGGAGCGGGAGGTTGAGATGGCCGTCAGCATCGACCAGTCCACGGGCTGTTTGCTGATCGACGGCGCGAAGGTTTTTCCGATCGCGCTGTCCAATCCGCCGCCGCTTGGCGGCAAGACGCCCAGCGGGACCGACGGTTGGGCAGAGGTCGCGAGCGCAGGCGTGAACTTCATTCGCACACGGCTGATCCAATGGGATCTGCAGCAGATCGATGCGCAGATCGCGCAAGAGAAGACCGTGCTGGACGCTGCCGGAGCGCACGGTTTCCACTGTTGGTTGCAACTCGGCGAGATCGCGACCCTGCCGACGTCGAGCGGATCGCCGAACGAGCAACTGCTCACGAGGATCGCGAACGGCCTCAAAGGTCACCTAGCGCTCGGTGTGTACAAGGGAGTCGACGAGCCGGCTAACCCGAATCGGCCGAGTCCTGTCCCGGCTGCCGGCCTCGTTCGCGCCTACCAGAAGCTGAAGGCGCTCGATCCCGATCACCCGGTCGAGATCACGCAGGCGCCGCTGGGGACGGCGGCAAGTCTCACGCCGTACCGACCCGCGTTCGACATCACCGGCGCCGACATCTACCCGGTCTCCTATCCGCCGGGCGAGCATTCCGACCTCCCGAACAAGGACATCAGCGTCGTCGGCGACGTGACCAGGAAGATGATCACCGCCGCGGGCGGCAAGCCCGTGTGGATGACACTGCAGATCGCCTGGAGCGGCGTCATCCAGAATCAGCCGCACCCGGACATCGTTCCTCGGTTCCCGACGTTCCACGAGGAGCGGTTCATGGTCTACCAGTCCATCGTCGCGGGCGCGCGCGGCCTCGTCTTCTACGGCGGCGACTTCACGCAGGTGATGCGCCCGCGCGATGCGCTGCTCGGCTGGAACTGGTTCTTCTGGCAACTCGTCCTTCATCCGCTGCTCATCGAGCTCACGTCGCCGTCAGTCGGTCCCGCGCTCGTCGCTCCCGATGCGCCGACACAAGTGACCACGAGCGCAAGCGACGTCGACGTGATCACGCGCAAAGACGGCCAGACGCTGTACGTCATCGCCGTCCGGCGCAGTCCGACCGCGACCAACAAGGTGAGCTTCTCCGGCCTACCGCGCCGAAGCGGGGGAGCGCACCTAGCGCGTGGCGAAGTGATGTTCGAGTACGTGCAGAGGCCGTTGTCACCGCCGGTCGATCCGACCAAGCAGGCGTTCAGGCTGATCACGGTCGCGAACGACGGCTTTCAGGACTGGTTCGGCCCTCACGACTCGCGGGTGTACCGCTTCAGCCTTGCCTGAGGCAGAGGTCGCTCTCGACGCCTGGCGGCGCCCTAGTGCCGGACGCCGCCGCATCGTCGATGACGTCTACCCGGTCGGAGCCTGGGCGGACGGGTCGTTCTGCCAGAGGCCGAACTCGTTCCCCTGCGGGTCCTTGCACGTCGAGAACCAGCCCATGTTGGGCACGGGCATCGCGTCGTCCGCCTCGCCGCCGAGCTCCTTCACACGCGCAGCGCCGGCTTTGATGTCCTCCACGTCGAAGTAGGCGCGCGTTCCCTTCTTGCCTGGCTCCATGTTGCTGATCGCCGCACCCTGCTCGTCGCCGATCCGCGTCATGTGGTACTCGGACGGGCCGCCGGGATACGCCTCGAACTGCCAGCCGAAGAGCGAGCCCCAAAACTCGCGCCCCTTCGCGGTGTCGTCCGCCGGAATCTCGATGTGCACGATCTGGCCGGGCATAGCTCCTCCCTTACGTCGTCGTTCGGCGGAGGTCTTCAGCTCCGCCACCTTGTCATTCATTAGACCGGTCGGACGACAGAATCTCATCGGTGCCGCGAGGCGGGAGAATCCGACCCCTCGAAGACCAAACATCGAGAGCGAGCATCCAGCCGAGGGCGCCGAGCTCATCCTCAGCGGCGACCAAGACCTCTGGACTAAACAGACGAGGTTTGGGCAAGCGTTTTGGCGAACGCCTTTTGCCCGACGGCGAGGCCGAAGCCGGGCAGCAGCGGGATCCAGCAGGTACGCGCGAAGCCGGCTTCGTCGAGCAGCGTGCGGAACTCCTCCGGCGTCTTCCAACCGATCCAGCCGGGGTCACCGAGTCGGCACAGCGGCGCGCTGAGCGTGTTGAACCAGGCCGGGCCGGGATCGATCACGCAGTTCACGCCTCCCGGTCGCAGACAGCCCAGTGCATTCGCTGCCGCAGCGTCCGGGTCGGGGAAATGGTGGTGGGAGAGGCAGCCGTAGACCAGATCGAACCGCCCGGCGAACGCGCGGGGAAGCTCGCCCGCGTCTGCCTGGAAGAACGCGCAGTTGTCGAGACCGTGGGAGCGCGCACTCGCGTGTGCGACCTCGACCATCCCCGCGGCCAGGTCGACGCCGATCACCTCGCCTCGAGGAACGAGAGCAGCGACCTGGCGGAGCTCGTGACCCGGTCCGCAGCCGACGTCCAGAACGCGTGAGTCGCGCGCGAGCCAGCGGCCCATCACGGCGAGGGCCTCGGCGAAGATCGGCGTCGAGAACGGCCGCACCAGAGCCTCGTACAGCTGCGCCAGTCGATCGAAGTCCTCGACCAAGTCGGCGTTCCGGTTCCGCTCCGTCAGGATGACCGGCTCGGAGCCGTCCGCGAAGTGCCGGCCCAAACCTGGCTGCGGCAGCCCCTCGGGGAGATCCCCGACCGGGGGACCAACGATGCTCGCGCCGATCCGTTTCAGCATCCTCGCCGGGTACAGCACGCCTGCTGCGTACGACCAGAGCGCTCCGACGAGGGCCGCCTGCGGGACCTGTCCCGGGCCGACCTTGCGCATCGTCGAGAACCAGCGCAATGTCAACTCATCGGGTCTGGCAGGCTTCGCTCATCGCGGAAGCATCTTCTACCCGCACGGCCACAACGTCGGCGAAGCTGATCGGCCTGCTCGCGGACGAGGAGCGCCTGCGCGTGTTCGCAGCGATCGCCCTCGGCGCGAGGACAGTCGATGCTGCAGCCGAGGCGGCGGGAGTGGACGTGGCGACGGTCCAAGGTGCGCTGCCGCGCCTAGTTTCCGCTGGCCTTGTCGAGCAGCGCGACGGATTGCACGTGTCGCTCGCAGCGCTGCAGGCCGCGGCGCGCGAACGCCCACCGCGTGTGCGCGAGCTGCCGGACGCGACAGTCGAGCAGCAACGCGTGCTGCGCAACTTCGTCGCGGGCGGCCGACTGGCGCGCTTGCCGGTGCGACAAGGTCAGCGACGCGTGATCCTCGAGTACGTCGCAGGCCGCTTCGAAACGGACAGGCAGTACGCCGAGCCCGAGGTCAACGAGCTGCTGAAGTCGCTGCACGACGACCATGTGACGCTGCGGCGGTATCTCGTGGACGAAGGCCTTCTCGATCGGAAGGCCGGCGTTTACCGTCGAGTGCGCCCTACGGCGTAGCGGTCGCCAAGCCGCGCGCCTTGCGTGACGCAGCGGTCTGGCGCTTCTGGCCCGACAGCTCCGCCTTTCGCAACCGCACGTGGTTCGGCGTCACCTCGACGCACTCGTCGTTGCCGATGAACTCCAGCGCCTGCTCCAACGAGAGCGGCCGCGGTGGGATCAGGCGCACCAGCTCGTCCGCGGTCGACGAGCGCATGTTCGTCAGCTTCTTCTCCTTCGTCGGATTCACGTCGAGGTCCTCGGCTCGCGCGTTCTCGCCGACGATCATCCCCTCGTAGACCCCGACCCCCGGGCCGACGAACAGCTGGCCTCGTTCCTGGAGGTTCAGCAGCGCGAATGCGGTCGTCGGTCCGCGCCGATCGGCGACGAGGCTGCCCGTCGGGCGGCTGCGCAGCTCCCCGTGCCACGGCTCGTAGCCGTCGAACACGTGATGCAGGATCCCCGTGCCGCGTGTCTCGGTCAGGAACTCGGTGCGGAAACCGATCAGCCCACGCGCAGGCACGCGGTACTCCATCCGCACCCACCCCGTGCCGTGATTGACCATCTGCGCGAGAGCTCCCTTGCGTAGCGCGAGCAGCTGCGTGATCACGCCGACGTAATCCTCCGGCGCGTCGATCGCCAGCCGCTCGACCGGCTCCTGCACCTTGCTGTCCACCTCGCGCGTGACGACCTGCGGCTTGCCGACCGTGAGCTCGAAGCCCTCCCGCCGCATCAACTCGACGAGCACTGCCAGCTGGAGCTCGCCTCGGCCCTGCACCTCCCACGCGTCCGGGCGCTCGGTCGGAAGGACACGCAGCGACACGTTGCCGATCAACTCGCGGTCGAGCCGCGCCTTGAGCATGCTCGCCGTGAGCCTGTCGCCGTCCCGGCCGACGAGCGGCGAGTTGTTGATGCCGATCGTCATCGCGAGGCTCGGCTCGTCGACGCCGATCACCGGCAAGGGCCGTGGATCGTCGGGATCCGCGAGCGTCTCGCCGATCGTGACCTCCGGGATGCCGGCAACGGCGATGAGCTCGCCCGGCCCTGCTTCGTCCGCGTCGACGCGGTCGAGCGCCTCGGTGACGAAGAGCTCGGTCACCTTCGCACGCTCGACCTCGCCGTTCGAGCGGCACCACGCGACCTGCTGGCCCGCGCGAATGGTTCCTTCGCGAATGCGGCACAGCGCGAGCCGACCGAGGTACGGCGAGGCGTCCAGGTTCGTCACGTGGGCCTGCAGCGGATGGCCGTCGGTGTACGACGGCGCGGGAATCCGATCGAGCAGGACCTCGAAGAGCGGCTGCAGGTTGTCGGCGAGCTCGTCCGACTCGGGCCCCGCGCGGCCTTCGCGCGCGTTGCAGTACACGATCGGAAACTCGATCTGTGTCTCGTCCGCGTCGAGATCGAGGAAGAGCTCGTACACCTCGTTGACGACCTCCTCGATCCGCGCGTCAGGGCGGTCGACCTTGTTGACGACGAGGATCACAGGCAGCTTCGACTCGAGTGCCTTGCGGAGCACGAAGCGCGTCTGAGGCAGCGGCCCTTCGCTCGCGTCGACCAGGAGCAGCACACCGTCGACCATCGTCAGCGCGCGTTCGACCTCGCCGCCGAAGTCCGCGTGGCCCGGCGTGTCGACGATGTTGATCTTCACGTCGCCGTACCGGACCGCCGTGTTCTTGGCGAGGATCGTGATCCCCTTCTCGCGCTCGAGGTCCATCGAGTCGAGCACCCGGTCGGCGACTTCCTGGTTCTCGCGGAACGACCCGGACTGCCAGAGCATGGCGTCGACGAGCGTCGTCTTCCCGTGGTCGACGTGCGCCACGATGGCGACGTCGCGGATGTCCTCGCGGAGCGGCATCACACGAGGGTAGCCGCAGCGAAGCGAAAGAGGCCGGCCGCTACACCGGCCTCCAGTTCGACCTAGCGCTTCTCGATGTTGTGGATCTCGATCAGCTCGGGCGGCCCTGAAAGCTCGATCCCGGACTCCTCCAGCAGCGGCATCAGCCGCTTGCCGAACGTGTCGAACTGCTCCTTCGAATCCCAGATCTCGCTGACGCGAACGTTCCCGTTCGTACCGAACGCCACGTGGTACTCGAGCCCGTCCGGCATCCAGTCGCCGGACTTGTCGAGCTTGCGGATGACCTGGTCGTACTGCTCCGTCGTAACCGACTTCGGAGTGAAACGGACGAGGGTGCTCATGTAATCCCTTCCCGTACTTTGCTGTCAAGCCACAGTAGCCGCGATCGGTCCATGCTGCGGAGCAGCTAGGTCAGACCGAGCCGCGCCTCGATTGCCGTCGCCTCCTCTAGCCGCCGCTTGGTCGCTTTCCCGGTTTGCTCGAGCACGCGGATCGCCTTCGCGCGCCACCACGGCGCGCGTAGTGCCGCTACTGCTCTGTTCGCCTCCACCGCTGCGCCGCCGGCATCGTCGCGCCCGAGCAGCAGCCTTGCTCGAAGCAACGCCTCCACTCCGCGCGCGAGACCTGTCGCCTCAACCCCCAGTCGCAGACGCATGCGGTCCAGCGCCAACTTTGCTCCTTCGTAATCGCCGGCCTGGAGCCACGAGCTGACCACAGTCTCGATCCCTGCGACCCAGCTTGGACCAGCGTGATCCAGGTCGAATGACGGCAGCCGCTCCTTCACGCCGGGCACGAACGGAGGCTCGAGTCCCGCCGCCGCAAGATGAAGGTGGGCCGCTGTGGCGACGATTCGCGCGTAGTGCGAATCCGGCTCCTTCCCACGCCGGGCCTCGAACCGGGGGAACGCTTGCCGAAGAAGCTCGTGGCGTCCGAGGGCCGACGCGATGGGGAGCAGAACGAACCACGAGCGTACGACGAGGCGGTGGTAGTCGTGCGTCTCGCCGAGCTCGACTGCGCGCAGTCCAGCTTCGATCGCGTCGGCCCACGATCCGGCCGAGAGGTGAGCCTCGGCGCGCAGGTAATCGGTCCAACCACCTTCTTCGAGCAGGCCGTGCGCGACGTCGACGTCCGCGGCGGCATCGGCGAGCGGAAGCGTGAGCGCCGGATCGTCGTCGACGTACTGAGATGCACGAGAGCGGATCGCAGAGCTCACAATGTTCCAGCGGCCGGCGCGGCGCGCCAGCTCCTCGATCGTCGACCACGAACCGCCGACATCGTCACCGCGTTCGGCGCTGATCATCGTCGTCAGCTCGAGAGCATCCAGCTCGAGCGTCGGTTCGCCGGCTGCGCGCACGAGCACAAGCGCGCGCCGCGCGTCTGCGTCCGCAAGCTCGTAGTCGTCCCGAGCGTTCATGATCGAGACTGACCGCAGGAGGAGCAAGCGCGCGACCGCGGTGTCGTCCGGACCGCCGATCTCGTCGAGCAGGCTGGACGCGAGCCGCGTGGCCTCGTCAAAACGCGTCTGAGCCCGCAACAAGCGTCCTAACGAAGCGCCCGACGACGCGATACCCACACGCGCCTCGGCCGGCTCCTCTCCGGTAGCGGCGCGATAGATCTCGATCGCCTCCCGGAAGAGTCGCTCGGCCTCGTCGACACCGACGGTATTCGCGGTCGTCTCCGCGAGCAACTCGAGTCGCTGCGCACGCAGGAGCGACAACCGTTCGTCGGTGAGGTCGAACGACCGTGTCGCGAGTGTTCGGGCGCTCTCCCAAGCAGCGAAGCGGGACGCGACTTCGGATGCACGCGCGAACCAGTCCGCGGCAGCGGCACGCAAGTCCTCTCGCGCCCGTCCGTCGATGTCACGGGCGAGTGACGGAGCACTCTCCTCCGCGACCGCGTAATGACGGGCGATCACTTCGGCCAGCGTCGGCAACGCCTCGGCCGGAAGACCCGCGAGCCAGTCCGCGAGGCGGACGTGGAGCGTTGCCCGCTCGCCGCGGGCGAGACTCGCGTAACCCGCGTCACGCAGCAGCGCGTGCCGGTAGACGTAGCTCGGTCCGAGGATCGGATCGTCCGCGACGCCGGCGACGAGCGCGCGCCGTACCAGCGTCGCAACGGCCGCCTCGGCGTCCCCGACGTCCAGCGGCCGTAGCGCAGCGAATGGAAACCGGCGACCGGCGACCGAGGCGCGCCGCGCAGT
>JBASRJ010000009.1:0-2455 GCA_049273785.1 Gaiellaceae bacterium
CGGGGCGGATACCGGGCGCGATCCCGGTCTCCCGCGTCCTCGGATTCCGGTACTGGCCCTCGCCGTAGATCGACATCGACGACGCGACGAGCAGCTTGCCGATCGCGTCGCGGCGTTCGAGCACCTCTTCCAGGAGGACCGCCGCGCCGATCGCGTTGATCGACGTGTAGCGCTCGATCTCGTACATCGACTGCCCGACGCCGACGGCGGCAGCAAAATGGACGACGGTGTCGATCCCGTCGAGTGCGCGCCGGAGCGCGTCGCGGTCGCGGACGTCGCCGACGACGAGCTCGATGTCCTCGTCGAGATAGTCGGGGCGCTCGCCGGTCGCGTGGACCTGCGGGTCGAGGTTGTCGAACGCGCGGACCTCGTGCCCGCCCGCGAGCAGCCGGTCCGCGAGGTGCGAGCCGATGAACCCCGCGCCGCCTGTGATCAGCACCTTCATGGCCGCGCGTGAGGCTACCAGCGCAGTACGCCTTGATCCTTTCGCAACAACCGCGTCATAGGCTTCCCGGGATGGCCCGGCGGATCGTCGTGCTCGCCGCGATCGTGCTTCTCGGCGCGGGCCCGGCGCGCGGCGCGTCGGGAACAGTGGCCTTCTTCAGCCAGCGCAACGTCGGCGGCGGCCTGTACGCCGAGAGCGCCGCCGGCGGGCCCTTGCGACAGCTGCAGACCGGGCTCACGGACAGCGGTGCGTTCTGGGCGCCCGACGGACAGCACTACCTGTTCCTCATCCCGGGCACGCCTGTGTGGGAGGCGCAGCTCTGGATCGCCGACTCGAACGGCCGGCACAGGCATCTCCTCATACGCAACGCCGGTCAGCCCAGCTGGGCGCCGTCCGGCCGCGCGATCGCCGTCGTTCGGAACGACGCCGTCTGGATCCTGCGCGCGAACGGCACCGGGCTGCACCGGCTCACGAACCCGGGCGCCCTAAACCGCGACAGCGCGCCGCGCTGGTCTCCCGACGGCGGCCTCATCTCGTTCCTCCGCACGCCTGGCGGGCCGACGTCGGCGTTGATGGCGGTCCGCCCGAACGGCACCGGCCTGCGGCACATCGCGGACCGCGTGTTCTTCCCGCCGAGCTGGGCTCCCGACGGCAACCGGATCGCCTTCGACTCCAGCGGGCCGACCGGCACGGGCCCTTACGACCCCCGGATCTACGTCGCGAATCCCGCCGGTCGGCACCGACGGCGTCTCCTCGGATCGGAGGTGAACGGCTGGGTCGCCTGGTCGCCGAACGGCCGCTGGATCGCGTTCGGCGGCGCGGCCACGAACGCCGTCTCAGTGGTCCGGCCCGACGGCACCGGGCAGCGCCGCCTCATCGACGCCGATTTCTCCTCGGTGCCGGTCTGGGCGCCCGACTCGCGGAGGCTTGCGGTCGCGGTCGGGAATCCGTCGGACATCTGGGTCGTCGACCTGTACGCCGTCGGCCGGCGGGTGACGGCAGGTTGGCGCTACGGCTACCGGAGCTACAGCCCGTCGTGGCAGCCTCGGAACCTCCCGCCGCGGCGACTCGGCGGGACCGTCGTCTCGCCGGCGATTCCCACCGACAGCGTCGTGGCCGACGGCAGCCTGCGCGCGACGCGGCCCATTACTGCAATCGCGGCCGACGGCTCCCGGGTCGCCGTCGCGTACGGGCCCGGCCTCGGGGGCGGCTGCCTCGAGACGTGGGATCCGAATTCCGGCGCGATCGTTCGGTTCACGGAGTGCGGCTACCAGGGGCCTGCGCTCGCCGGCGAGCACGTGGCCTTCCCGGTCTTCGAGCACGCGCTCGGAACGAATTCCTACGGGATTCGCTCGGCGACGATCGACCGCCCGAATCCGACCTGGGTGACCGGCCTGTGTCCGTCCAGCCTGTCGCAGTTCTGCATCCGCGATCCGGTCGGCGACGTCGTCGGGAAGGGAGCGCTGCTCGTCTTCGACAGCTGGAAAGGGCCGGAGCCGTACTGCAACTTGCCGTGTCCACCCCCGAAGCGGGACGGGCGCCTCTTCCGGATCGACAACGGGGCCGCCGTTCAGATCGCGACGAGCGCCGCCGAGTTGACGCCGCTCGCCGTCGACTCGGAGCGCATCCTGGTCGGCGAAGGCGCGGACACGCTCGCGATCCTCGACGCCGCCGGGAAGACGCTCCTGACGCTCGCGGCGCCGGGACACACCGGAGCAAAGCTGCAGGGACGCGATCTCGTCGTGCAGACGGGCGGCATGATCGCCGACTTCGACGCGAACAGCGGTGCGCTGCTGCACGCCTGGCCGACGCGAGCGGATGCGACGCTCGAGGACGTTCAGGACGGCCTCGCCGCATATGTGACACCGACCGAGGTGCACCTCCTCCGTCTCGCCGACGGGCGTGACGTCACGATCGACCCGCACGGATCGGGCCCGCTGCACGCGCAGCTCTCGCCGGCCGGGCTGTTCTATTCCTGCAGGGTCGACGACGGCGCGCGCCCCGGCCGGG
>JBASRJ010000011.1:0-11360 GCA_049273785.1 Gaiellaceae bacterium
GGCAAGGGCGGCGTCGGCAAGTCCACGTTGACGGCGAATCTCGCGCTCGCGTTCTCGCAGCTCGGACAGCGCACGGGGATTCTCGACGCCGACGTCTACGGGCACTCGATCCCGCACATCCTCGGGATCGATCAAAAACCGGTGCTCGTCGACAAGATGATCGTCCCGCCGGTCAAGCACGACCTGAAGCTGATGTCGATCGGGTTCTTCCTCGACGACAACCAGCCGATCATGTGGCGCGGGCCGATGCTGCACCGCGCGCTGGAGCAGTTCCTTTCGGACGTGCACTGGGGCGAGCTCGACGTGCTCGTCGTCGACATGCCGCCGGGTACGGGCGACGTAGCGATCTCGCTCGGTCAGCTGCTGCCGCGTGCGGAGGCGATCGTCGTCACGACGCCGCAGCCCGCGGCGCAGGAGGTGGCGGCGCGCGCGGGTGTGATGGCGCAAAAGACGAGCATGCGGCTGATCGGTGTCGTCGAGAACATGAGCGGCGACGTCTTCGGAACCGGCGGCGGGCAGCGGCTCGCAGACGAGCTCGGGATCCCGCTGCTCGGCCGGATTCCGCTCGATCCGATCGTGCGCGAATGCGGCGACGCGGGCGAGCCGATCTTTGCGGCCGCTCCCGACGCGGCCGGTGCGCAAGAGCTGCGCCGGATCGCAGAGACAGTGCTGGAGCAGCGCGCCGGCGCGATCGTCAAGCCGCTGACCGTCGTCTCGCGCTAGAACAACTCGGGCGGATCGCTGGGCTCCAGCTCGCCGAAGCGGGCGTACGCCTCGCGCGGGTGCTGCTCGGCGGTCTCGAGGCCCGCGCCGTGCCGCGCGGCGGTCTCGTCGTAGGGATAGGACGCTCGTCCTTTGCGGGCCCCGACGGCCAGGACGAGGCAAGGCGCGTCGCCTGCGCCGACGACCGTGTGCTTCGTCTGCGGCGGGCAGTGGAAGAAGTCCCACTCGCGGAGCCGCCGCTCTTTGCCCTCGACCAGCAGCAGGCACTCGCCCCGGAGGACGAGGAAACCCTCCTGGCCCGGTTCCTCGTGGTAGATCGCCATCGGCGCTCCGGGCGGCAGGACGTTCAGGTTGAGGCCGAGCTGCGCGAAGCTCGAGTCGTCCTCCCCCTGGAAGTTGCAGTACCACCCCATCTCGTTGTGGACCCAGCTCGCGTCGCGCGCGTTGACGACGAACCACCCTGCGGTCTGCGGGACGCCGTCCTCGAGCTTCGCCTCTGGAACCACGCTCACCTCCCGGTCGCTGACGCCGTCAGTATCCTCGTCGGGTGGAGCCCGCCGCGCGTCTCGCCGCTCTCGGCTTTTCCGAGCGCGATGCGCGGACGCTTGCAGACCACTTTCTCGACGCCGAGCGACGCGGGAAGCTCGGCCACGGTTTCAGCCGCGTGGAATGGCTCGCGACGCTGCCGAATCTCGATCCCGTCGCACAGCCGGAGCGCGTCGCCTCGGAACCCGGGTACGAGCGCTGGCACGGACGCGGTGCGCTCGGCTATCTGACGCTCGCAGCGATCTGCGACGCGCAGGTCGCCGATCCGCCGACGCATGCGCGCGTCATCGTCGCCGAACGGTGCTTTCCCACCGGGATGCTCGGCTACTGGGCGCGCCGGCTGGCCGAGGGCGGGCTCGTCGCCGCGCTGACCGCGACGTCCCCGCCGCGGCTCGGCCACCCCGACGGTGGCCCGAGGCTCGCCGGAACGAATCCGCTTGCGATCGCCGTTCCGAGCTCGGACGGACGTCCGCTCGTCGCCGACACGTCGATGGGCCGCGTGACCTACGGAGAGGTGCTCGCCGGGATCGCGGGCGAGGACGAGCTCGTCCCGTTCGGGGGAGAACACGCGCACAAGGCGTTCGCGCTGGCGCTCGGCCTCCAACTGCTCGTCGACGCGCTTGTTACGGACTCCGGCTACGGCGCCGTGCTGCTCGTCGCCAGGCCGGAGGCCGACCCTGTGCCCGCACTGCGGGAGCGAGCGGAGGGCATGCGCCTTCCGGGCGACCGGTAGCTACGCCGACTGCTTGCGCAACGCTGCGAGGACGACCGGATCGATGCGCTCGACGCCGTCGACGCGCTCCTCGAGGTTCGCATTGCCGGCCCAGTCGCCGAACGCGCGCGCGAGCTCGCCATCGAAGCCCAGCTTCGCCAGCCGGTCACGCAGCTCTCCCGCGAGCGCCTCGTCGACGTCGATCCACTTCTCCGGCGGCGTGACGCCGAACAACTCCCGGTGGAGTCCGAAGATCCGCAGCAACTCGGCGATCGGATGCGCGTGGTCGTCCACGCGGAGATCGACGACCGAGTCCGAGAGGCCCCCGTAACCGCCGTCTTTCTCGACGACGAGGAGCGATGCGGACTCCTGGCCCCGCCGGTCTCCGCCAGCGGCCTGCGCGGCCGCGAGGCACTCGATCAGGCGCTCGGCGAGCTCCAGATGGGCGTTTCCCTCGAAGGTGGTCGCCAGCGCGTCGACCGTGTCCTGCGAGACCAGGATGTTTCCCTGCGCGGCGTAGCCGTCACCGGTGCGGCCGCCGGCCCAGTCCTGGCACTCGGAGCCTGTGAACGCCGCCGCTCGCCCCTCTGCGTCGACGACACCGGCCTGACGATGCTCGCGGCCGTCGTCGGCGGCCGTGAGGGCGTCGATCGTCTCCTGCGCGGATTTTCCAGCCCGGAGCAGGCCGAGCCCGTCGGGCCCGTAGCGAGGGTTGGCCCAAGACTGCGTCGCGATCGCGCCGACGTGCGGCTCCGCCCACGGGACGACGGACCCAACAGCGAGGAACTTCGATTGCACGGCGACTCCCCACTGGCCGGCCTCGAGATCGCACGCGACGATCGAGTATGTCGCGACGACCGGCTCAGCCGCCATACGTCAGCTCGCGGAAATCGAGGTCGAGCAGCTCGCGCCGATCGGGTGGGACGAGCACGGTCGAGACCTCGGGCCGTGCGAGCGCCGCCTTCACCTCGTCGGCCGTGCGCGCGCGGATCGCAACCGGTGTTCCATGCTCGTGCGCGACGTGCAGCCCCGTCTCGTCGGAGACGTCCTCGAGGACGAGCGCGCCTTCGAGGTCCAGTTCTCCTTCGACCGCGATCTCGGGGACGCGGCGTCCGGTCGCTCCGAACCAGCGTTCCCTCATACCGTGACGGACTCGCCGGGCTCGAGCGCGTGGATCTCGACGCCGCTCGCGTGCTGCTTCAGCTTCTCGGGTGTTCCGGACAGCAGCGGGAACGTGCCGTAATGGCACGGGACGACGCGCTTGACGCCGAGCAAGTCGCAGGCGACTCCAGCCTCGCGGGGATCCATCGTGAAGTGTCCTCCGATCGGGAGCACGGCGAGCTCCGGCGAGTAGATGCGCCCGATCAGCTGCATGTCGGAGAAGACGCAGGTGTCTCCGGCGAAGTAGATCGCGCGCCCGTCCTCGAGCGTAATGACGAGCCCCGCCGCTTCGCCCAGATACTCGCCCTCATCGCTCGAGCTCGAGTGGAACGCGTTCACGAGCGTGAACTTGAGGCCCTCTACTTCGACGGTGCCTCCCTTGTTCGGCCCGGGCAGATCGTCGAGCTTCGCTCCCTTCCCCTGCAGCCAGCCCTTGAGCTCGACCATCGCGACAACGGCCTTGGGCTGGAACTTCTTGGTCAGCTCCACCGTCTCGCCGACGTGGTCGGAGTGGCCGTGCGTGAGTGCGATCACGTCGATCCGTTCCGGCTCCTTCTCGGAGTCCGGGCACTTCGGGTTGCCGAGCCACGGATCGACGTACACCCGCTTCCCTCCGGGCGTGTCGAGGCGGAACGAGGCGTGCCCGAGCCAGGTCAGCGACGCGTCAGCCATCGGTCTCCTTTCGTCGGCGTGCGCCGGTGAGCGTAAAGGAACCCGCTGCAGGCGGGCGAACAGGAGCAGATGGCCCGCCGACCGCTCCCGGCCGCGCTCGCCTTCGTCGCGCTCGTGGCCGATCTCGCCGGAGCGCACGGCCTCGCACTCGGAGCGCTCCTCGTGGCGATTCCGGCCGCCTTCGTGCTCGCCCTCGACTGCTTCGCTGACGCACTCGAGTCTCGCTGCGGCGCGAGACGCCCGCTCGTCGCGGCCGCGGGTCTGGTCCTGCTGGTCCTCAGCGCCACGCTCCGTAGCCCCGCGGTCGTCGGCGGCGTGCCGCAGGTTGCCGTCTCGGCGATCGTGCTCTGTCTGCTGCTCTATGCGGGACTTGCGGTCAGCGTCCTCGTCGTGACCGTCCGCCGTGAACAGTCACGCGTCATCCGCGCTGAGAGCGTGGAACCGGAACGCCTCGCCGCGTAACCGTTCACATTTGCCCAGCCTGCGCGCGCGCTGGTAGAACGGTTTGATGCTCGCCCCGCTCGCCCATTTCATCCACCGACGGCGGTGGTTCATCGTTGGCGCCTGGGTCCTGCTCACGGCGTTCGGCGTCTTCGGCGCGCAGAAGATGTCGAAGCGCTGGTACGACCAGTTCTCGATCCCGGGTTTCTCGGCGTACGAGACGAACCAGAAGATCCTGCATACCTTCGGGAACGGCGAGGCGCCGCCGGTTGTCCTCGTGTTCCACTCGGCTGGGGACGTCACGAAGGAGCGTGGAATCCAGCGTGCGGTCGATGCTGCACAGGCGGCGAGCCCCGGTTCGCGCACGAGCTCGTACTTCTCGACCGGCAGTGACGCGTATGTCTCCGCGGACCGCCACACGACCTTCGCAGAGCTGTACCCACCGGGTTCGAACGGCTTCGGTGCGAAGGATCCCGTCAAGCCCACGCGGGCGGCCGTGCGCAAGGCCGTTCCGCCGGGGGTGACCGCCCACGTCACCGGACAGCAGGCGCTCGAGGACGCGGCCGGAGGCGGTGGGAACAGCGGCCCGAGCCTGCTGGTGGAGGCGATGATCGGCGGCGGAGGCGCTCTGATCATCTTGCTCTTCGTCTTCGGGACGCTGCCAGCGATCGGCATGCCGATCCTCGTTGCGATCGCCTCGATCATGACCACCTTCAGTCTGGTCTGGCTCCTCAGTTACGTGACGAGCGTCTCGAGGATCGTCCAGTTCCTGATCGCGCTCGTCGGCCTCGGCGTCGCGATCGACTACGCGCTCCTGATGATCTTCCGTTTCCGCGACGAGCTGCGCGAGGGAGAGGACGTCGAGACCGCGCTCGTCGAGACGATGACGCACGCCGGCCGGTCGGTGATCGTCTCCGGGACGACGGTTGCCGTCGGTCTCCTCAGCATGGTCGCCCTGCCCTTGCCTTTCATCCGGTCGATCGGGATCGGCGGCTTGCTGATTCCCGCCGTGTCGGTCGTCGCTGCCATCACCCTGCTGCCGGCGCTGCTCGATCTCCTCGGCACTCGAATCAACAGAGCGCGTGTCCTGCCCAAGCGCCTGGTCGACCGAGGTCATCCAGAGGACGGTCCGTGGGGCCGGTGGGCGCAGTTCGTGATGCGCCGGCCGATCCCGGTCGCCGCGGTCGGCCTCGCCGTCGTTGGTTTCCTCCTCTATTACGGGCTTCAGCTCCATCCGGCCCAGGCGCAGGCGAAAGACATGCCGGGCAGCGGCGACGCGATCCAGGGGCGGCAGGCGCTGACGGGGGCGGGAATCACGTCCGGTGCCTATACGCCCTTCGTCGTCCTCGTCCAGCAAGGTGACCCGGACGCCGTCGCAGCAAAGGTGCGCGCGACTCCCGGGATCACCGGCGCAACGGCGCCGACGGCCTGGCGCCGCGGCTCACTCTCGCTCGTCGAGGCGTTCCCATCGGTCGACGGCGCGACGAATGCCGCGAAGGGGATCATCGGCGACGTCAAGGCCGAGCTGAGCGGCAGCTCGGCGTCGCTCGGCGGTGTCGCGCCGGAGAATCGCGACTTCGTGCGCGCGGTCTACTCGAATTTCCCGTACGTGCTCGGCTTCGTCGTCCTGCTGACCTTCCTGCTGCTCGCGCGGGCGTTCCGGTCCCTGCTGCTCCCGCTGAAGGCCGTGATCCTCAACCTCGTGTCGCTCGGCGCCGCGTACGGGATCATCGTGTTCATCTTCCAGATGGGCCACGGAGCGCACGCGATTTGGGGAGTGAATGCGACCCAGTCGATCATCCCGTGGATCCCGCTGATGATCTTCGCGTTCCTCTTCGGCCTGTCGATGGATTACGAGGTCTTCATGCTGACGCGCATGCGCGAGGCCTACGACGAGACCGGTCGGACTCAGGACGCGGTCGCGCTCGGTCTCGCACGTACCGGCAAGCTCGTCACAAGCGCGGCGCTCGTTCTCATGTTCGCATTCTTCGTCCTGGCGTCGAGCCCCGGTGTCGATATCAAACAGTTCGGGATCGGTCTCGCCGCCGGGATCATCTTCGACGCGACGATTATCCGCGCGCTCCTCGTTCCGGCGATCATGCGCCTGCTCGGGCGCTGGAACTGGTGGCTGCCGCACTGGGCGGCCGTGCCGCTGCGCACGCGCTCGAGCACACCGGTGACGGAATCCGCCTAGAAGGGCAGCGCGGCCGCGGCGTGTTTTGCGAGGTCGATCAGCGGCTGGACGGCGAAGAACGAACCGACGGTGACGACGAGGCACCCGAGGACTGCGGTCTGCAGCAGCGCATCGCGTGGCGGTGAGCCGCCGATCGGTGCGAGCTGCAGGTCCTCCGTGCGGCGCATGAACATCGCGCGCACGACGCCGAGGTAGTAGTAGAGGCTGACGAGCGTCGCGATGACGCCGACGATCACGAGCCACGTCCAGCCCTGCCGGTACGCGGCGGCGAAGACGTAGAACTTCCCAACGAAGCCGCCGGTGAGCGGAAAGCCCGCGAAGCCGAGCATGAACGTCCACATGGCGATTCCGAGCACAGGTCGCTCCCAGCCGAAGCCCGCGAGGTTCTCGAACGTGACGGGAACGCCGAGCTCACGCTCGCGCGCCGCGACGACGGCGAAGGAGCCGAGCGACATCGCGGCGTACGGGATCAGGTAGTAGAGGAGCGCGCGGCCCCCGAGCGCGTTGTTCGCCGCGACGGCGATCAGCATGAAGCCGGCGTGCGAGATCGACGAGTAGGCGAGCATGCGCTTGACGTTGCGTTGCACCAGCGCGGCGAGGTTTCCGATCGTCAGCGAGGCGACCGCGATCACGGCGACCGCGACCGTCCAGAGGTGCGCTTCCTGCGGGAACGCTGTCCGCAGGATACGGAGCAGCACGAGGAGCGCGACTGTCTTCGTCGCCGCGGCCATGAACCCGGTCACTGGTGTCGGCGCGCCCTCATAGACGTCGGGCGTCCACATGTGGAACGGCGCGGCTGACGCCTTGAACCCGAGGCCGGAGATGATCATCGCGAGCCCGAAGAGGAGGAGGGCGTCGTGCGGCCGGTTCGCAGCGGCGATGCCCGCGAAGTCGAGGTGACCGGTCTGGCCGTAGACGAGCGCGGACCCGAACAGCAGCACAGCCGAGCCGAAGCCGCCGATGATCAGGTACTTCAGCCCGGCCTCGAGGCCGTTGACCAGATCGCGGTCGATGGCGCACAGGATGTAGAGGGAGATCGAGAGCCACTCGAGGCCGAGGAAGAGCGTCATCAGGTTGTTGGCGGCGACGAAGAACGCCATCCCCGAGCCGGCCGCTGCGAGCAGCGCGTAGTACTCGGCGACATGGTCGTCGCGCATCCGCTCACGGAATGAGATTCCCGTTGCGAGCAGGCCGGCGCCGGCGACGATCATTTGCGCGAGCTCCGCAAAGCGGTCGCGGCGAATCGCGTCGGCGACGACGCCTTGCCCGTGCGCGCTGCGGACGTAGAGCGCGATCGCGAACCCGAACGCGACCGCGTAGCCGAGCGCGCAGACGGTGGCTGCCGTTGTGCGCCTGGCGCGTCGCGGCACAAGCACGGCGGCTAGGAGTGCGATCGCCGCGGCCGCTAGCAGCGCGTTGACGGGCGCGAGCGCGAACCAGTCGATGTGCGGACGGGCGATCATGGTGCCCTCGCGCCCGCGAAGGCCTGTGGTGTCGTCTGGAACTGTGTCCGGACGTCGTGTTGCGCAAGGTTGTTGGCGAAAGAGTGTCCGCTGATCGCCGCGGGCCAGGCAGACAGCGCGAGGAGGCACGCGATCAGAGGCACCGTCACGCCGAGCTCGGCGGGCCGCAGGTCGAGGGCAGCATCCGTCACCGCGGGGCCCGGGTCGCGATGGAGCACCGCCGAGATCAGGCGCAGCATGTACATCGCGGCGAGCACCATCGCCGCAGCGCCGACGACGGCCCACCCCCAGCCGCGCTGGAAGACGCCCGCGAGAATCAGGAACTCGCCGGCGAACGAGGACGACAGCGGCACGGCCAGCGCGATGATCCCGGTCGTCATCAGCACGGTCGCAAGCACGGGCCGCCCACGCGCCATCCCGCCGAGGCGGCCGAGCTCACCCGTGGTCGTCCGCCGCTCGACCATTCCCGCGAGCAGGAACAGCGTCGTCGAGATCAGCCCGTGGTTGACCATCTGAAGCACCGAGCCGGTGAGCCCGAGGTCGTTGACGGCGAAGACGCCGAACGTGATCAGCGCCATCTGCGCCAGCGACGAGTACGCAACGACGCCGCGGAAGTCGGGCGCGCGAAACGCGAGCAGCGATCCGTACACGAGCCCGACGGCCGCGAGCGCGAGGATCAGGGGTCGCAGGTCGTGCGTCGGCCCAGGAAACTTCGCGACGCCGATCCGTAAGAAGCCGTAGGCGGCCGCCTTCGAGACGACGCCGGACAGCACCGCCGAGACCTCCGGGGACGACTCGCGGTAGGCGTCGGGTAACCAGCCGTGCAGCGGGAACAGCGGCGCCTTGATCGCGAACGCCGCCGCGAACCCGAGGAAGATCCAGGTGCTCCCGCTCGTCCCGATCTGCGTCAGGTCGAACGTGTTCTTCGAGAGCCCGTAGACGATCACGGACGCGAGCATCAGGAGCGAGCCCGCCATCGTGTAGATGACGAACTTCAGCGTCGCGCCGATCCGCCCGGGTCCACCCCATACGCCGACGAGGACATAGAGCGGGATCATCATCGCCTCGAAGAACGCGTAGAAGAGGAGAAGATCCTGAGCCGTGAACACGCCGACGATCGCCGCATCGAGGAACAGCATCAATCCGAAGTAGGCACGCGCCTTCTCGCGCCCCGCCCAGAACGCGTACGCGATGCACGCGGCCATCACGACGACCGTCAGCCCGACGAGCCAGACGGAGAACGCGTAGACGCCGACGTGGTACGAGACGTGCAGGTCGCTGAACCAGCTGCGGTGCTGCGAGAACTGGAGGCCGCCGCGGTTGAAGTCGAAGCGGGCGAGCATCTGGATCCACACACCGACCTCCGCCAGCGCGGCCAGCAGGGCGAGCGAGCCCGCCGAGACGCGGTTCAGCGGCAGCACCCAGATGACGACGGCGGCCGCGAGCGGCAGGATGATCAAGAGGGTGGTCATTTGATCGCCACGAAGACGATGGCGAGAACGGCCAGCGAGGATGCAATTGCCAGCGCGTACGTTCGCAGCAGACCGGTCTGCAGACGAGCGAAGACGCCGCCGAGGTCACGCGTCTCCTCGCCGATCTCGCGGGTCGAGCCGAAAATGAGGGGCCGCTCGATCCAGCTGGCGAACGCGTTCGCAACGAACACCGACGGCGTGTAGAAGAGCGCGTCGTACAACTCGTCGAAGTAGAACTTCCGCTCGAGCGTCCGCTGCCAGAACGGGACGCGCGGCACGGCGACGCGGCGTGCGCCGTAGAGCAGCCACGCGACGCTGATCCCGCTGAGGCCGAGCGCGAGTGCGAGCACCGACGAGATCGCCTCGTCCCAGTTGGTGGGGCTGACGAGCGGCTCGGCCACCGCTGCGAGCCACGTCTCGACCGGATGCCACAGGGGCGCCCACTGGATCCAGCCGCCGATCACGGACAGCACCGTCAGCACGGCAACCGTGGCGCCCATCGAGACGCCAACGACGTCGCGCTTGAGCGCATGGAAGTGCTCGCGCACGAATGCGCTCTGCTCGCCGCCGAAGACGAGGAAGAACATCCGGAACGTGTAGAGCCCGGTCAGGAACGTCCCCGCGAGCCCGGCGACCCACAGGATGTAGCCGTAGGTGCCGTGGTTCATCGCCGCAGCGAGGATCGAGTCCTTCGAGAAGAAGCCGGCGAACGGGAAGATGCCGACGAGCGCGAGCGACGCGATGAAGAACGCAAGCCGTACGCGCGGCATCCGCTGGGCCAGGCCGCCCATCTTGCGCATGTCCTGCTCGCCGCCGAGCGCATGGATCACGATTCCCGCGGCCATGAACAGCAGGGCCTTGAAGAACGCGTGCGTCATCAGGTGGAACATCCCGTTCGCGTACGCGCCGAGGCCCGCCCCTAGGAACATGTAGCCGATCTGGGACATGGTCGAATACGCGATCACGCGCTTGATGTCCACCTGCGCGAGCGCGATCAGGCCTGCGAGCAGCAGCGTCGCCGTGCCGAGACCGGCAGCGAGATCCTGCACCTTCGGCGCCGCCTCGAAGATCACGTGTGTGCGGACGATCAGGTAGACGCCGGCGGTCACCATCGTCGCCGCGTGGATCAGCGCGCTGACCGGCGTCGGGCCCTCCATCGCGTCCGGCAGCCATGTGTGGAGCGGGAGCTGAGCGGATTTCGCGACCGCGCCGCCGAGGAGGCCGAGCGCCACGAGGTTCACGACCCACGACCCGTGCGCCGCGTTCAGCGCGCCGAACGAGAGCGTTCCCGTCTTCTGGATCAGGAGGAAGAGCGCGAGGGCCATCGTCGCGTCGCCGATCGCGTTCATCACGAACGCCTTCTTCGCGGCGGCCACGGCGCTCGGCCGCTCGTGCCAGAAGCCGATCAGCAGGTACGACGAGAGCCCGACCATCCCCCAGCCCGCGAGCAGGAGGATCAGGTTCCCGCCCTGCACGAGCAGCAGCATCGCGAAGACGAACAGCGACATGTACGCGAAGTAGCGCCGCTCCTCGTTGTCGCCGTCCATGTAGCCGATCGAGTACGCGACGATCAGCGCGCCGACGCCGGAGACGATCAGCATCATCATCACGCTCAGCGGGTCGACGAGCACCGCGAAGCCCGAGCGATACGAGCCGCCCTGGATCCACGTCCACGCGGTCGAAAGGTGGTGGCGCTCGTGCTCGTGCTCGCCGAGCAGTCCGACCAACGATGTGAGCGCCCCGCCGAACGCGACGAAGCACGACGCCGTCGAGAGGTAGGCAGCGCCGCGCCGCGAGAGGCGAGTGCCGGCAAGCGTGATCAGGATTGCCGAGGCGAGCGGCGAGAGGAGGCAGATCCAGGCCCCGGTGATCATTTACCCGCGGAGCGTGTTGAGGCGGTCGACGTCGAGCGTGAGGCGCTTGCGGTTCATCGCGACGACGAGGCCGAGTCCGACGACGACTTCCGACGCGGCAAC
>JBASRJ010000014.1:0-4652 GCA_049273785.1 Gaiellaceae bacterium
CCGCGAAGCTGGACGACCGAGCCCAGCCGCACGTTCGCAATCAGATTCGCGGGCGGCGGTGTGTGGACCCGCACCCAGTCGTTCGTTCCGCCGCCGTTCATGGCGATGCGGCCGAACGCGGTCGAAGCCGGAAGCGCGCACGCGCCGATGAAGGCGAGGACGAGCGTCGAAAGTGTGAGCGACCGCCGACCCACAGAGCATGGATCGGCACCGCGGTGAGGTCAGACGTTCCCTCGACCGAGTGACGGCAGGACTAGCCGAGCCGCTGCTCGATGCGTTGGAGCGCGGCCATCACGTCCTCGATGTCGGGCTTCGGCTTCGGTTGCGCGTTGAAAGCGCCCTCCGGCTCGAGGTCGACGCGTTCGACGTCGTCGAGCTCCATCCCCTCGCGGCGGAGGCCGGACACGAGCTCCGGCCGTGTCATCAGCTCGTGCTCGAGGTTCCGCTCGTTGACCTGACCGTCCTCATACAGAACGGTCCCGGTCCCCTTGACGAGCCAGGCAAGCCAGCGTCTGCGATAGGCGAGGCGTAGAAGCAGATAGTTCCCCGCGATCAGGATCGCCGCACCGAGCAGTCCGCCCGGGAGCGACGTCTCGTTGCCGATGATCGCGTTCTGCACCACATTCGAGAGCAGGAGCAGGACGACGAGGTCCAGCGTGTTGAGCTGCGCGAGCTGGCGCTTGCCGGCGAGGCGCAGCAGCACCAGGAGCCCGAGGTAGACGGCCAGCGTCCGAATTGCCTTGTCCCACCAGGGCAGGCCGAGATGGATCAGATCGTGGGTCACGTCGAGAGATTCGCCGCCGGGCGCTAGATTCCGGCCGTGCGCTTCCTTGCAGTGCTTCTGGCGCTGGCCAGCCCCGCATTTCATGCGGGCACGCGCATCCCGGCCCGCTACACATGCACGGGCGCGAACGTGTCGCCGCCCCTTCGGTGGACGGCGCCTCCCCGAGCGACTCGCTCCCTTGCCTTGCTTGTGAACGACCCCGACGCGCCCGGGCGCGCGTTCACGCACTGGACGCTCTGGAATCTTCCCGCGACGAGACGGTCGCTCCCGGCCGGCTTCCGGTGGAAGTGGCAGGGACGCAACGACGGCGGGTCGATTGGATACACGGGGCCGTGCCCACCTGCCGGCCCGCGGCACCGCTACGTGTTCACGGTCTACGCCCTCGACAGCATGCTCTCCCTCCGACGTGGCGCGTCGCCGTCGAGCGTGATCTCGGCGGTCGTCCATCACGCGCGGTCGACCGCAACGCTGGTCGGCTTTTACTCGCGCTGAGCTCGCAGCTCGCGCGCGAAGGAACCGCCGCCGAGGATCCGTTCCGCGCGATCGCCCACACGGCGGCGCAACTCGCGATCCGAGGTGACGACCCACACCGGCGGCTCGCGCTCCGCAACCTCGCGTGCGATACGGTCGTCGGCGGACTCACTGCCCTCCCAGACGACGACGATCTCGTGACCGTGGGTGTCGGCCCAGGCGCGCGCGAGCTCCTCCAGTTCGTCGTTGGGGATGTTCGGCCACATCGAACGGCGGACGTTCTCCGCATCGACGAGGACCGTGGCCACGCGGCGTAGTGTCACCCTCCTAGCCGAGCGGAACGATCAGGCGGCGATAGGCGGCGCGGGCGCGCGGCTTCGAGGCGAGGTCGAACAGGCTGCCGGCCTTGCCGTTGTAGAACGAGAGCATCTCGACGCGGCGATGCGTGCGAACGAACGACGCCATCCGCGACACGAATCCCGGATCGTCGATGCCGCGCATGCCCCACTCGGGGAAGGTGAATCCTTTGCGGGGGTGGGCGTGGTACAAGCGCTCGATCGCCGCCCAGTCGACAGAGCCGAGGTCGTACGGGTCGTCACCGACGACGTCGACGAACGCGTCGCCGGGGTAGTACCTCGCCGGCTGGTTCCCGGGCACCTGCGGATCCCCGTGCGCCTGCGCGCCCCAGACGACGCGCAGCTGCGGGAACGGATTGACCGCGAGGTCGGAGCGGACGCCGGGCAGGCCGAGCCGGCTCAACCGGGCGTTCAACTCCGCGGCAGTGCCCCCGTGGAGCAGCAGATACATCCGCGCGAACGCCTTGCGGAAGGCCGCGGTCGAGTAGGAAGGGCCCTTGGGCCGCCCGTCGCGCGTGTACGCGCACCACGGGTTCCACCAGCCGGTCATCTCCCCGAGCGGCCGAACGTAGAAGACCCGACGTCCCGCGCGGGCGATTGCGGCGTTGAACGCGATCAAATACTCGTCACCGGCACCGCGCGCGATCTGCAACGGCGTCAGCACGCTCGTCTTCGAGGGCCAGCGGAACGTCGTGATCGTAACGAGCGGCGCTGTCCCGAGCTTCGGGAAGACGCGGTCCAGGCTCAACCCCCAGCTCTGGCCCTGTCCCCAGCCGAGGAACATGTGCGCCGTGGAGCTTCGCTGTCCCGTCAGGGCTGCGAACCGGGTGCCGTCGCCGGTGACGCCGAGCAGCGGACGCGCAGCGGCGACAGGCGCCACCGCCAGCGCGACGACCGATGCGACCAGAACTCGCCTCACGAGCCCTCTATCGGCAGGGTAGCCCGGAACTTGGAGAGCGGCGGCCCGAGCTAGGCGCCGTGAATGACGTAGCCCTTCGCCTTCCAGTAGGCGATCAGGACGCTCGCCACTCCGACCAGGAGCATCGTCGCGACGCCGAGGACACCGGGACGGCCGTAGGCCGCCCCGACCCTTCCCAGCCGTGTCATCCCGAGCGCACACGCCGCGCCTCCGATCAGGCCGCCGATGTGGCCGCCGACGGAGATCGAGTTGCTGAAGGAGAGCGTGAACACGAGGTTGAGCACGATCACGCCGAGCGCGCTGCCCCCGAAGACGTAGTCGCGTTGACGCTCGAGGACGAATCCGGCGCCGAGCACGCCGAAAATCGCTCCCGAGGCACCGACGGTCGGCCTCAGCGGATTCAAGAGCAACGCGCCCGCCGAACCTGCGAGTCCCGACACGAGGTAGAGGAGGAGGAACTTTCCGGAGCCAATCCGCTGCTCGAGCAGCGAGCCGAACCAGTAGAGGGCCACCATGTTCAGCAGCAGATGGAACGGTCCGTAGTGCAAGAACGCTGCGGTGATCAGTCGCCAGTAGTCACCCTGCGCGACGCCGATCAAGTGGCCGTGGGTGTCGACCGTGCGTCCTGCGACCAGCACCCCCTTCTCGTAGATCGTGCTGTTGACGCCGTTCACACCACCACCGGTGGCGAGCTCGGCGATGTAGACCCCGACGTTGAGGCCGACCAACGTCCGCGTCACCTTCGCCCCGGCGCCCTCGAACGCGGCGCGCTGCACGCCGCGCGTCACGCGCTGGACACCCTGCGCCCGGCCCGAGTGCTCCGGGCAGCGGATCCCGACGGGCGCCATCGTCATGCATTCCGTGCAGATCGGACGGCCGCACTCCGAGCAGGAGAGCCCGGTGACGCGGTCCGGGTGGCGGTAACAGGTCTTCTCGGCGAACTCGGTCATCGGCACAAGTAGCGTACTCACGGTGCGTGTCGACGTGGCCTTCACACCGGGCGAATCGGCCTCCGCGCCGGTCGGAATCGTCGTCGACGTCCTGCGCGCGACGTCGACGATCGCCCAGGCGCTCGCGTCCGGTTACGAGCGGATCCTTTGCTGTGCGGAGATCGAGCAGGCGCGCGCGCTGCGGCAGGAGATTCCGGATTCCCTCGTCGGCGGCGAGCGGGACGCCGTGCGGATCGACGGGTTCGATGTCGGCGCGTCGCCCCGCGAGTTCCTCGAGTCGCGTGCGACGACGCTGATCCTGTCCACGACGAACGGGACGCGCGCGATCCTCGCGGCTGCGTCGCGGTGCGGCGAGGTGTTGCTCGGCAGCTTGCTCAACCTGGGCGCTGTTGCCGGCGCCGCGCGCGAGCGTGGGGAGGACGTTGCGATCATCTGTGCCGGGTTCAAAGGTTCGTTCGCGCTCGACGATGCGTACTGCGCCGGGCGGATCGTGCAGCTGCTCGACGCGAGCCGCAGCGACGCCGCGATCGCAGCCGAGCTCGTCGCGGAGGCGTTCCCCGGCGCGGCTGCGGGGTTGAACGCGCGCACGTACGGTCCGCCCGGCCTCGAGGAGGACATCGCGTTCTGCGCGCGCGAAGACGTGCTCGACGTCGTTCCCCGTCTCGCCGGGATGGTGGGGACGGCCGCTGAGATTCGCCGCTAGGCTCGGACGGCGGGGAGAGCGCGCAACGGGTCGATCGCGGCGCCTCTGATTCGCAACTCGAAGTGGAGATGCGGTCCCGTCGCGTCGCCGGTGGCGCCGACGAGGCCGATTCGAACTCCCGTGTCGACCAGCACGCCGCGGCGGACGTCGATCCGCGAGAGGTGCGCGTACCACGTGCGCTCGCCTTGGCCGTGTGAGACGACGACGAGGAATCCGTAGCCGCCGTCCGCCCAGCCCGCAAAGACGACCTTGCCGGCACGGGCCGCGTACACGGGCGTCGCGGACGGGGCGATGAAGTCGACGCCGGAGTGGAATTTGTCCCCGCGCGGGCCAAAGCGGTCGCCGAGCGTCGGGATCTGCACGGGCCAGGCAAGCGGGAGCGTCGGAGCGGCCGGCCGGGCGGCGAGCGCGTCGAGCGTGGCGGGCCCGGCGATTCCATCCGCGTGCAGGCCGGCCCAGACCTGGAAGC
>JBASRJ010000016.1:0-4158 GCA_049273785.1 Gaiellaceae bacterium
GGCGCGGCCGGCCGCGGTTCCGCTGCTCGGCTGCGTCGATGTGAAGAAAGCGTTCCGCGGCATCCAGGCTCTCGCCGGTGCGACGCTCGAGGTCCGGGCCGGCGAGATCCTCGGCCTCATCGGCCCGAACGGGTCGGGCAAGTCGACCTTGATCAACGTGGTCAGCGGGTACTACCGGGTCGACGGCGGTCGGATCGTGCTCGGCGGCCGGGACATCGCTCGGGTCCAGGCGCACCGGATCGCCGGGCTCGGCCTGGCCCGCACCTATCAGATCCCGCGCTCGTTCCGCCGGCTCAGCGTCGTCGACAACGTCGCGCTCGCGTCGATGTTCGGCGGCGGCCACGGCCGCGCGGCCGGACGCAGCCTGGCTCGGTCCTGGCTCGCCTTCACCGGCCTCGAGGCCAAGACGGACGCGCTGCCCGACGAGCTGAACCTGCTCGAGCGGAAGTTTCTCGATCTCGCCCGCGCGCTCGCGTCCGAGCCGCGGCTCGTGCTGCTGGACGAGGTGCTCTCGGGTCTGACGCCGGCGCAGATGACGGACGCGCTCCGGCTCGTTCGCCGGATCCGCGACCGCGGCACCACGGTCGTCTTCGTCGAGCACATCATGCGCGCCGTCCTCGACCTCGCCGACCGCGTGGTGGTGTTGAGCGGCGGCCGGGTCATCGCCGAGGGACTTCCGCGACAGGTCATGCGCGACCCGGATGTCGTCCGGGCCTATCTCGGGAAGGCCTATGCTTGAGGTCGATCGTCTCGAAGTCGCCCACGGCGACGCCGTGGCCGTGTGGGACGTCTCGCTCGCCGTCCGCCCGCGCGATCTCGTCACCGTGGTGGGGCCAAACGGCGCCGGCAAGACCACGCTCATCAACGCGATCGCCGGGCTCCTGCCGACCCGCGCGGGCACGATTCGTCTCGACGGACGCGATCTGGCGTCGGTGCCGGCGCACGAGCTCTGCCGCCACGGCATCGCGCTTGTTCCCGAAGGTCGTCGCCTCTTCCCGGCGATGACGGTCGAGGAGAACCTCGAGATCGGCTGCTACGGCCCGGCGGCGCGCACGCGACGCGGGCAGAGCCTCGAGCGAGTCTACGCGACGTTTCCGGTCCTGCGTGAGCGCCGCCGCCAGCCCGCCGGCTTACTCTCGGGCGGCCAGCAGCAGATGGTCGCGATCGGGCGCGCGCTGATGGCCATGCCGCGGCTGCTGCTGCTCGACGAGCCGTCGCTCGGTCTCGCGCCTCAGATCGTCGATCAGGTGTTCGAGGTCGTCGCCGGCATCCACGCCGACGGCGTCGCGGTCTTGCTGGTCGAGCAGAATATCGTCCAGGCCTTCGCGATCGCCGCCCGGGCGTACGTCCTCGAGCACGGCCGCATCGTCGCCGAGGGCGCGCCGTCGGAGCTGGCGCGCGATGCCCGGATCCGCGAGGCCTATCTGGGCCAGCAGTGAACCAGGCCCGCGGGGTCCTGAGGCCAGCCGCACCTTCGATCAGCCGCGCTTCTTGCCCTCGCATTGACGGTGGTCTAGCATGTCGAGCGTCCGCGTTGCGCAATCGCGTGAAAAACAAGAGGCCGGATCGCTCCGGCCTCTCATTTGGACCCCTTTTGGACCCCTGAAACCTAACGGATGGGTATCACCTTACTCCGGGGCGCGGCGATCCGCTATACGGTTCATCCAGAGGAGACCGAGGCCTCGCACATCAAGCGTCGCATTCTCCTCGACGACATCGACGAGCCGAACGAAGCTACGTATCGATGAGGATCGAGATCTTCATCGACGACGAGTCCGTACCGCGGCAGACGCTCCAGCCGCCGGCCACGCTCGCGCTCGACACCGAGGGGCTGGCCGATGGGCCGCATCGCCTGCGCGTGCACGCCATCGAGGATTCCGGATGGGTCGGGGTCGAGGAGATCCCGTTCACCGTTCGCAACGGGCCGGGCATCGCGGTGGTCGGCCTGTCGGACGGAGACACGGTACGGGGCCGCATTCCGATCCTCGTCAACGCGTTCGCGAGCCGACCGGGTGATGCGTTCGAGCCCAAGCGCGCCGAGACGCCGGCGCCGATCCCGACGTGGGCGTGGGTGCTCTTTCTCGTCGTCGTGGCCTGGGGCATGTGGGCGACGCGTTGATGAGCGGCCGGCAGGCCCGGGGTGAGCGGTGGAAATTCGCTTCCCTCGCGCACGAGATCGCCGTGTCCCGCGATGGCTCCCTCGAGTACCTGGAGCGTTATCGGATCCAACCGAACGAGGTGAACGTCTCGCGGCCGTGGGCGGCGGGCGATGCGTCGTATCTGGGAACGACCCTGATGACCGGTCGACCGATCGAGCGGGGTGCTGCGGAGCGTCTCCACATCGAGCTCGGGCGCCTCGCCGACGTACGGGCGGCAGCCGATCGGCTCGACGATCGAGTGCTGCTCGTACGACTGCTGAGCGTATCCGGCCCCGCATTTCACGAAGCGCGGCGCTGGATCAGGGATCATAGTGCAAGCCTCTAGGCCTCCTCAAGCCGAGTCGGGCCAGGTATCGCTCCTGGCCGCGCGAGACTCGATCTCGTCGCGCGCGACGACGATCGCGTGGCGGCTCGCCACCGTCGTCGAGGTCCTGACGGAGACGCCCAGAACGCGGACGCTCGTCCTCGACGTCCCCGAGTGGCCCGGCCACCGCGCGGGCCAGCACGTGGACGTGCGGCTGACGGCGGAGGATGGCTACCAGACGCAGCGGAGCTACTCCATCGCGTCGGCGCCGCAGGACGCCCGGGTCGCGTTGACGGTTGACCGACTGGACGATGGCGAAGTCTCGCCATACCTCACCGACGTGCTGAGCGCAGGAGATCGGCTCGAGCTTCGTGGGCCGATCGGCGGACACTTCGTCTGGGATGTCGCGCTCGGCGGACCCCTACTCCTCGTAGCAGGCGGTTCGGGGATCGTGCCCCTGATGGCGATGCTACGCCACCGCGCGGCCGCGCTCGAAACCGCAGACGTCCGGCGCAACGTGCCAGCACGGCTCCTGTACTCGTCGCGGCGATTGGACGACGTGATCTACCATGGTAAGCTCGCTCGACTGGCCCAGGACGACGCGACACTCGAGGTCGTGCTCACGTTCACGCGCGAGCCACCTCGGGGGTGGACCGGCTTTCGGCGCAGGATCGACCGCATGATGCTGGCGGAGCTCGCCTGGCCGCCGGGCGAACGGCCGCACGTCTTCATCTGCGGACCCACGCCACTGGTGGAAGCGGCTGCGACCGCGCTCGTCGAGCTCGGGCACGATCCGGCCTTGGTGAAAACTGAACGCTTCGGACCCACCGGCGGATCGGCGTAACGTGCCGTATCACCGTGGGCAACCAGAAGGAGGCAGCGATGAACGGTGATGACCGACGGGCGTCCGAGCAGCAATCCGCCGACGAGCGTGTTGGCGAGGCGGTGAGGCTTGATGGGAATGCCGCGGCCGGGGTCCTGAGCGAGGTCTTCGTCCCAGACATCACGACAGCGCGCGCGACGTGCGCCAACTGTGGGACGAGCCGTGCGCTGGGTGCGCTGCCCGTCTACGGTCAGGGCATGGGGGCGGTGATGCGCTGCCAGATTTGCGATGCCGTCGTCTTGCGCGTCACGCGCACGCCGACGCGACTGTGGCTCGACGCGACGGGTGCGAGGCTCTTGGTCATGGCGGGCGCGACAGCACCCTCGGTCGCGTAACAGGAGCCGAGATGCCTTCCAGGGCTCCCTTCGGTCAACGTGACACTTTCAAGCCGGCATGCTAGGCCTATTGATTCTTTCTGTTTCATCTCGCCCCCGACCTACCCGAGGCGCTAATCGCTGGACGGAAGGCCGTGTGGCTCCGGCACTTCTTTTCGGACTGGTGCTACGATCCGGCAGCCATCTCCGGCGAGGCGTTCGACACCTACGTACGGGCTTACCGAGTGCCTGGCGCGGTGCGCGGGGCGATGGCCGACTATCGCGCCAATGCAGAGGACGTCGCACGGGCGGTCTCGAGAGCCAGTCCGGACCGCTGTCCGATCTGTTCCTCGGAAGGACCGACAATATCGACATCCGGTTCGCAGCCGCGATCGCGCTGCTGTTCAACGTGCTGATGGTCGTCGTCCCGGTCGGTGGCGACGTCCGTCGAGGTCACCATGATGCCGAGCACGGAGGAGCATCTGGTCTTGACCGGCA
>JBASRJ010000022.1:0-18326 GCA_049273785.1 Gaiellaceae bacterium
CCGCTGAGCTCGGCGTCGCCGTGATCGTGATGCGCCCGCTGGGCGAGGGATCGCTGCTGCGTCGTTCTCCGCCGCCCGAGGCGCTGGCCGAGCTCGGTGTCTCCTCGTGGCCTGAGGCGCTGCTCAAGTGGGCGCTCTCCGACGAACGGGTCGACGTCGTGGTCCCGGCGACCCGCGATCCGGAGCACGCCCGGGCAAACGCGCGCGCGGGCGAACCGCCGTGGTTCGGGAGTGAGAAACGGCGTCTCGTGGAAAGCCTCGCCTCGTGACCGAACCGAGCGGATCGCGCAAGGTCTACGACGGCGACCTCTTCGACGTCCTCGTCGAGAACTGGAACGGCCGGGAACGGGAGATCGTCGAGCACCCGGGCGCGACGGCAATCGTCGCGATCGACCGCGAGGCGTACGTCACGCTCGTGCGCCAGACGCGCGAGGCCGTGCGGAAGCAGCTGGTCGAGCTGCCTGCCGGCACGCTCGAGGCGGGGGAGGAGCCGCTGGCGAGTGCGCAGCGTGAGCTCGCGGAGGAAGTCGGCTTGCACGGCGGCCGGTGGCGCGAGCTCGCCGCCTTCTACACCACGCCCGGCTTCTGTAACGAGCGCATGCATCTGTTCCTCGCGGAAGCGTGGAGCGTGGGGATGCAACGCCCGAGGAGGACGAGGGCCTGGAGGTCCTTCGCTGGCAAGTCGAGGAGATCCCGGAGCGTCTCGCGGAGATCGAAGACGCCAAGACGCTCGCGGGCCTGCTCCTGTACCTGCGCGCGCGACCCTGACCCTTCGGGCCGTGTCCGGTTGTGCACACCCCCACCCTGGGTGGGGTTCACTCCCGCCTCCCTCGTGCGATCGACGATACCGACGAACCTTGCACCTGTCTGTGACGGATCCGTGCAAGAACTGGACCGATTGCGAACCGGGTAGGGTTCGCGCGCCGTGCGTGTAGGCGTCGTCAAAGAGATCAAGTCCGATGAGTACCGCGTCGCGCTCACGCCTGCCGGTGCGCGTGAGCTCGTGCAGCGCGGGCACGACATCGTGATTGAAACCGGCGCCGGGGAGGGGAGTGCCTTCCCGGACGGTGCCTACGAAGCCGCGGGAGCGCGAATCGCGTCGGTCGGCGAGGTCTGGGCCGACTCCGAGCTGCTGCTCAAGGTCAAGGAGCCGATCGCGTCCGAGTATCCGTACCTGCGCGAAGGGCTCGTCCTCTTCACGTTCCTCCACGTCGCGGCCGACAAGCCGCTGACACGTGCGCTCGTGGACAGCGGCATCGCTGCCGTCGCATACGAGACCGTGGAGACCGACTCCGGGGCGCTGCCGCTGCTCGCGCCAATGAGCGAGATCGCCGGCCGACTTGCCGCGCAGGCCGGCGCCTACTTCCTGGAAAAGCCGCTCGGCGGTCGCGGGCTCCTGCTCGGCGGAGTCCCCGGCGTCGCACCGGGTCGCGTCCTCATCATCGGAGGTGGGATCGTCGGCTACAACGCGGCGGTGATCGCGCTCGGGCTCGGCGCAAACGTCACGATCCTGGACCGGTCGATCGACCGCATGCGTCATCTCGAGGAGGTCCTGTCGGGACGCGTGAGCCTCGTCATGTCCTCGAGTCTTCAGATCGAGGAATCGGTCAAAGAGGCAGACGTCGTGATCGGCGCCGTCTTGATTCCGGGCGCGCTCGCGCCGAAGCTCGTGACACGCGCCATGATCGCGGCAATGAAGGACGGTTCTGTTTTCGCCGATGTTGCGATCGACCAGGGCGGGTGTTCAGAGACATCGCGGCCGACGACGCACAGCGAGCCCGTGTACAAGGTCGACGGCGTGACTCACTACTGCGTTGCGAACATGCCCGGCGCGGTGCCGATCACATCGACGAAGGCGCTCACGAACGCAACGCTCCCCTACCTGGAAGCGATTGCCGACCACGGCCTCGCGGACGTAGTCGCGCGTGATCAGGCGCTCGCTCGGGGTGTGAACGTCCTGGACGGAAAGGTCACGTACGAGGCCGTGGCCGACGCGCACAATCTCGACTACGCGCCGCTCGAGGACGTCCTGCGGCTGTCGGCCGTCTAGCGCTGGTTGCGCGCGGGCGAGACCCTGACCACGAGCCAGGTCATCGCTGCGGCGAGCGCGACGATGGCGGCGATGAACACCACCATGCCGATCAGTCCCAGGACGTTCATCACGACCGACCTAGAATAGCCGCATGCCGAGGGCATGCGTCATCGTGCTCGATGCCGTTGGTGCAGGCGAGCTTCCGGACGCCGCCGAATACGGCGACGAGGGATCCGACACGCTCGGAAACGTGGCGCGTGTGGTCGGAGGGCTCGACCTCCCGAATCTGGAGGCGCTCGGCCTCGGGAACGTCGAGCCGCTCGAGGGCTGCCCGCCGCAGACGGGAGCGCCGGCGGTGGCCGGGCGGCTGGTCGAGCGATCGAAGGGCAAGGACACGACGACGGGCCACTGGGAGCTGATGGGCGTCGTCACGCCGCAACCGATGCCCACGTACCCGCACGGCTTTCCGCACGACGTCATCGATCCGTTCATGCACCGCACCGGGCGCGGCGTGCTCGGGAACAAGCCGGCCTCTGGGACGGAGATCATCCAGGAGCTCGGCGAGGAGCATCAGCGCACGGGCAAGTGGATCGTCTACACGTCCGCGGACTCCGTGTTCCAGATCGCCGCGCACGAGGACACGATTCCACTCGCGGAGCTCTATGACGCGTCGCGAATTGCCCGCGAGATCCTCACGGGAAAGCACGCCGTCGGTCGCGTGATCGCGCGCCCGTTCACCGGTGAGCCGGGGAACTACGAGCGCACCCCGAACCGGCACGACTTCTCGCTCGAGCCAAAGCAGCCGAACTATCTGACGCTCGTGCGTGATGCCGGCCGCGAAGTGCACGGCGTCGGAAAGATCCCGGACATCTTTGCCGGACAGGACATCGACCATGCGCACCCCACGAAGTCGAACGTCGACGGGATCAACCAGACGGAGAAGCTCCTGCGCGAGCTCGACGACGCGTTGATCTTCACGAACCTCGTCGAGACGGACATGTTGTGGGGGCATCGGAACGACCCGGTCAACTTCCATCGGTGCCTGCAGGATTTCGACCGTCGGCTTCCCGACCTCCTCGATGCGCTGCGCCGCGACGATCTGCTGATCCTCACGTCCGACCACGGCTGCGACCCGACGACGCCGTCAACGGATCATTCGCGTGAGTATGCGTTGCTCTTGGTGTACGTCGAGGGGACGAATGCGGCAGGCCGTGTGCATGAAGGAGAGTTCGCGGATGTTGGTGCAACAGTGAACGCGTGGCTAGGAGGCAAGGCGCCATCCAGGGGAATTCCTGGCCAGCCGATCGTCGTTCGCTGAGGCTCGACAACCCGCTTGTGGCGTTCGAAGCGGTCGCGGGAGTGAATCCGCTGGGTGAGCTCAGCGCGGCGAAGGCCTCGTGATCAGAGCGGCTGAGCTGATCCAGCGAAAGCGCGACGGCGAGGAACTGGGCGCCGACGAACTTCGTGAACTCATCCTCGCCTACGTGCGTGGCGAGGTTCCTGATTACCAGATGGCCGCGTTCTGCATGGCGGTCTACTTCCGCGGACTCTCGCCGGCGGAGACCTACGCTTTGACCGAGGCGATGGTGGCGAGTGGGAGGACGATCGACCTGCGAGGCGCCGTCGGTCGACCGGTGGTCGACAAGCATTCCACCGGCGGCGTCGGTGACAAGACGTCGCTCGCCGTCGGCCCGATCGTGGCCGCGTGCGGCGTGCCGTTCGGGAAGATGAGCGGCCGCGGGCTCGGTCATACAGGCGGCACGCTCGACAAGCTCGAATCGATCCCAGGGTTTCGGATCGAGCTCTCCGCGGAGGAGTTCGTTGCGCAAGTCCGGGACGTCGGTCTCGCGATCATCGGTCAGACGGCCGACCTCGTTCCCGCGGACAAGCTGCTCTACGGGCTCCGCGACGTTACGGCGACGGTCGAGAACGTGTCGTTGATCGCGTCCAGCATCATGTCGAAGAAGATCGCGTCGGGCGCAGACGCGATCGTGCTCGACGTGAAGGTCGGGGACGGGGCCTTCATGAAGACCCTCGACGACGCGCGCTCGCTCGCCGACGCGATGCTCGAGCTCGGTCGGCTCGCCGATCGACGCGTCGTCTGCGTGCTGACCGACATGGACCAGCCGCTGGGACACGCCGTCGGGAACGCGCTCGAGATCCGGGAGACACTCGCAACGCTGCGCGGCGAGGGCCCGGACGACTTCAGCGACCTCGTGTTCGCCGCCTCTGCGCATCTGCTTGTGCTGTCTGACCTCGGTGTCGACGAGACCGAGGCGCGGCGGCGTGCCGAGACCTCGGTCCGGGACGGCACGGCGCTCGCCGCGTACGAGCGCTGGGTCCGGGCCCAGGGCGGCGATCCGGCCGAGGGCGTCCTTCCAGCCGCACCGGTTGTGCGTGAGGTGTCCGCACCGCTGGACGGGTACGTCGAGACGCTCGGCGCGATCGCCGTCGGGACGGCGGCCCTCCATCTCGGAGCGGGACGGCGCACCAAGGAGGACACGATCGACCACGCTGTCGGCGTTCGGTGCCTGAAGAAGCGCGGAGACGCGGTCACCGCCGGGGAGGCGATCGCCGAGATCCACGCTCGGGATGAGACTGCGGCGGCGCAGGCGGCAGACGATGTTCTGGCGGCGTACGCGTTCGGCGAGAACCCGCCCTTCCGGCGGCCGGTCGTGCTCGAGACGATCGCCTGAACGACGCGGCTACGCTGGGAGCGTGCCTGAGCTGCCGGAAGTGGAGACGGTGCGGGCGCGTCTCGAGCCGGTGCTCACGGGCCGCCGCTTCGTTCGCGTCGAGATCGCCGATCCGCGTGTCACTCGTCCTTTCGAGCCCGGGGCTGTGGCGGCCGGGCTCGAGGGGGAAACCGTGGCAGCGGTCGAGCGGCGCGGCAAGTATCTGATTGTTCGATTCGAGTCTGGCCGGTCTCTCTTGATTCACCTCCGAATGACGGGGAGCCTGCGTCACGCGACGGGCGGAACGTTGGCCGACGATCCCCATCGACGCGTCGTTGTCACGTTAGACGACGGATCGGACGTTGCGTACCGCGACGTTCGCCGCTTCGGCACGTGGATGGTCGTCGAGCCGGAGGAGCTCGAGGCGTACCTGTCCGCGCGCCTCGGTGGGGAACCGCTCGACCGCACATTCACGTCACGCCGGCTTGGGGAACGCCTTGCGACACGTCGCGCCTCGATCAAGGCTGCGCTTCTCGACCAGCGGACGCTCGCGGGAATGGGGAACATCTACGCCGACGAGGCGCTGTGGCGCGCGCGCGTCCACCCGCTTCGCCCGGCCGGTGATCTGACGAAGGACGAGATCGCGCGCGTCACGAGGGGCGTGAAGGACGCGTTGCGGGCCGGTATCGCCCGGCAGGGAGCGACTCTGCGGGACTACTCGACCCCGGACGGCGGCCGTGGTCGCATGCAGTCCGAGTTCAAGGTCTATGGCCGGGCCGGCGAACCGTGCGACCGGTGCGGAACGCCGATCGATAAGACCCGCGTCGCGGGCCGCGGAACCTGGTACTGCCCCGGCTGCCAGCGGCTCGTTGCCTCGTAGCAAAGCGGGATCGGCGTCGCCGTCCGGTTCGAACTAGGCGCGAGACACTCGTCGAGCTGCCCATCGCGATCGAGACGCCAGAGTACCCTCCGATCGGAGTGCCGTCGAGAACGATCTGCGGCACCGTCCAGCCACCGGTCAGGTCGTGCAGCTTCTGGCGGAAGGTCGGGTCGCCATCGAGGGAGATCTCCTCGAGCTCGAGTCCCTTCCTCCGGAGAAGGGCCTTCGCGCGCTCGCAATACCCGCACCAGCGAGTGGTGTACATCTGGATCCTGGGCATCTCCCGTTCAAAACGGAGAACTGGCGAAGATGGTTCCCTCCACCCGCCCCACTAGACTGAAAACGTCATGGCCGGCCGCCCGTACAGGACTGAAGCGGTCGTGCTGCGCTCCTTTCGGTTCGGCGAAGCGGACCGCGTCCTCCACCTGTACACGCTAGACCGGGGCCGGGTCGGCGCTGTCGCCAAGGGAATCCGGAAGACGATGTCTCGTTTCGGGGCGCGGCTCGAGCCGCTCTCCCACGTCGAAGCTCTGCTCCATCAGGGATCCGGGGAGCTCCAGACCGTCACCGGCGTCGAACTGATTCGATCGCACCACAGCACGCGCGAAGATCGGTACCGGCTCGGCGTTGGGCTCGTCGGTGCTGAGGCCATGCTCCGCTTGTTCACCGAGCAAGAGCGGAACCCGCGCGCGTTCGAGGCGCTCACCCGGTTTCTCGATTTGCTGGACGACGCGCCGGTACGGGAAGGGCGGCCTTCGCTCGACCCGCTTGTGCTCTCCTTTCAGTTGAAGCTGCTCTGGTTGTCGGGCTATCTCCCGCACTTGACGAGCTGCGCCGAGTGCGGCGCGACTGAACAGGCGCTCGTCGGCTACTCGGCGCATGCCGGCGGCGCTGTCTGCGGCGCCTGCTCCGAGGGTGCGCTCGTACTGTCGGAGTCAGGGATCGCAGGGGCCGAATCGTTGCTGATACGGCCGCTCGCGGAGGCAGGCGACGTCGGTCTCGCCGACCGATCAGCCCGCGACGCGCTCGCTGTGATTACTGCGGCGTACGAATACTTCGGAAACTTCCGCCTGCGCGCGCTGCGCAGCGCGTGACGAGCAGGAGCACCGGCTCCTCTACTAGGTACACGCGCGCGCGCCCCACCCAAGGGTGGGGGTGACTCCCACCGCCCTCTTGCGATCGACGATACCGGCTTTGGGCGCACACGTCTGTGTCAGCTTCGTGCCAATTCAGCGCGGCTCGAGTGCAAGACCGCTGCGTTTCGCTTCGACGGATCGTCGGCGCGTGCGGTCCTGCGAGACTCCTGGCGTGCGCCGCGAGCTCCAGGACGGTCTCGTGCTCGACGACGACCCCGCCCGCGTCGACATCGACGCCGTCCACGACTTCCTCGCCAATGATTCCTACTGGGCGAAGGGACGGCCGCGCGAGGTCGTCGAGCGCCTCGTGCGAGAGGCGGAGCGGGTCGTCGGCCTGTACGACGCCAAGCGGCAGATCGGGTTTGCGCGCGCGTTCACCGACGGCGCGACACTCGTCTATCTCGCGGACGTCTATGTCCTGCCCGAGTACCGAGGGCGCGGGCTCGGCGTCGAGCTCGTGCGGGAGATGGTCGAGAACGGGCCGTACGCAGGCCTCCGCTGGAGCCTGCACACGAAGGACGCGCACGGCCTCTACCGGCGTTTCGGCTTCACCGAACCTTCCGAGCGTGTGCTGGAACGGACGCCGGCGTGAAGGTCGCGGCTCTCGTGCTCGGCGCGCTCGTCGTGGCCGGCTGCAGCGGTGGATCCGGACGCCTCACCAAGTCCGAGCTCGCGTACCGTGCGTCGAAGATCTGCATCGACCAGGCGAAGACGATCGCGCAGATCCCGCGTGGTCCTTCCAATCCGGTCAACGCAGCGGGCTATCTGGGCGCAGTGCTCTCTGTGTTCGAGGAAGGCGTCAAGGAGTTCCACAAGCTCAAGCCGCCGCAAGACGAGGCCGCCACGTACCGAACGTTCCTCGGCGAGCTCGATCGGAACGCCGACATCCTGCGGACGCTGCGCGCGGCGGCGGCGGCGAAGCAGCTAAAGGTGTACGTGAGGGGCCAAGCGGATCTCCATCGCTCGCGCCTTCGCCTTGACACTGTCCAGCGGCGGCTCGGCTTTACGGGCTGCGCGGGGCCGGGCCCGGGCTAGGCGGCGGTGCGCCCGCCACCTTCGAGCAGTCCAGTTTCTTCCGTGCAACCGCCGAGACGACGTCCCGGAACGCGAGGAAGGACGGCTTGCGCGTCCCGTCCGTGTAGAGCACGCCCGACTGCCAGCCGACGAGCCGGTGCTCGTCGATCAGCTCGAAGTTGAAAAAGGCGCCGACGGCCGGCTGGCAGTACGCAAGGTAGACGGCGTCGCGCAGCTGGGCGGCCTGCGACGTGCCGTCGCCGATCGGCGGGATGACGAACGGATCGTTCTCTCGGCCCGTGTAGAGGTGGCGAAGCAGCGCCGGCACGGCGGTCTGAAATCCGTCCTCGAGGTACCAGAGTGTCGGCCGCTGGGCGCTCGGCAGAGGCTGTCCTGTGAACTGGAATGCCTGCGTGAGCGCATCCATGAGCGTCGCATAGTCGCCCTCGCCGATCGTGGCGGTCGACGGGTGGGGGACCCACGGGAATTCGGACGCCGTCTCGGGGTACGGGTTGTGCCCGAACGTGTCGACGATCGGACGCACGCGACCCGAGTCGCGGTACGCATAGCCGAGCGAGAGGATGAAGCCGGCCGGGTCGTAGTGCGAGGCCGTCGAGTCGATCACGTTCACGCGGTGCCGGAGGCGGTGGAGCGTGTCCCAGCACCTGGCGAGCAGCTGCTCGTACGCGGGAGCTCCCGCGTCGCTCGGCCAGTAGCGCGGCGAGTTTGCCTCGTTCCAGATCACGACGCCCGTGATCTTCGGAATGACCGCGAGCACGTGATGCACGTACGAGCAGTACTGATTGCGCGACACAGCGTCAACCGGCGCCTCCGACGCCGGGCCGTACACGGCGATGACGATCTCCTGGCCCAGGACGATTGCCTTCGCCGCACGGCTCAGGTAGGTCTGGGAAACGGGCCGCGGCCGGAGCTCGCCCCGGCGCCACGGGATCGTGATCCGCGTCGTCCGCACGCCGAGGTCACGGTGGACCCCGACGACGCCGTTCGGGCGCGTCATCCACTTGAGCGTGTCGTCGTCGAACCCGAGGCGGAGGTTCGGGGACGCCGACGCAGCCGGTGCGAGCGCGAGAACGGCGAGAACAGCGGGGACGAGTCGTGACACGGAAAGAAGGCGCAGAGGGGAGGGTGATCCTCTTTCGGCGGCCCGGCCGCGTCAAGAGAGACCTCGCACGGGGGATCCGGATGGACTAGCCGGGCTTGGGCGTCTGCCACGGACGCTCGAGCGCCTTGTCGAGCCACTCGCGCACGCCGCCGATCGGCAGCCGTTCCTGCGCGAGGCTGTCGCGGTCCCGGACGGTGACGGTGTCGTCCGCGAGCGTTTGCTCGTCGATCGTGAACGCGAACGGCGTCCCGATTTCGTCCTGCCGGCGGTAGCGGCGCCCGATCGCGCCGTTGTCGTCGTACTCGACGAGGTGACGGCGGCGGAGCTCCTCATAGAGCCCCCGGGCCTTGGTGACCATCCCCTCGTCCTTGGCGATCAAGGGCAGCACCGCAGCTTTCACCGGCGCAATCCGCGGATCGAAACGCAGGAGCGTCCGTTGTCGCCCGGCCACCTCCTCCTCGTCGTAGGCGTCGACGAGGAACGCCAGGAAAGCGCGATCGGCTCCACCTGCGGGCTCGATCACGTGCGGGACGTAACGTTCGCCTGTCGCGCTGTCGACGAACTCGAGCTTCGCCCCGGAGTGCTCCGTGTGCTGGGTCAGATCGAAGGAGCCGCGGTTTGCAATCCCTTCGAGCTCGGACCAGCCAAACGGGAGCAGGTACTCGATGTCGCTGGTCGCGCTCGAGTAGTGCGAGAGCTCGTCGGCTTCGTGCGGGCGTACGCGCAGGTGACTTTCGCGGATGCCGTAGCGCGTGTACCAGCCGAACCGCTCCTTGACCCAGTACTCGTACCACTGGTCCGCCTCATCCGGCGGCACGAAGTACTCCATCTCCATCTGCTCGAACTCGCGCATTCGAAAGAGGAAGTTCCCGGGCGTGATCTCGTTGCGGAACGACTTGCCGATCTGCGCGATGCCGAACGGCGGTTTACGCCGCGCGAGCTGGAGGACGTTCTTGAAGTTGACGAAGATGCCCTGAGCCGTCTCGGGTCGAAGGTAGGCGGCCACCCCGGTTTCCTCGACCGCGCCGAGGCGCGTCTCGAGCATCAGGTTGAACTGACGAGCCTCGGTGAGGTCGCAGTCGGGCGTCTCGCCGGGATGCTTGCTCGGCTTGCGGCCACAGTGCTCCTCGTCGAGCTTGTCGGCGCGGAACCGGAGCTTGCAAGTCCTGCAATCCACGAGCGGGTCGGTGAAGCCGGCAACGTGGCCGGAGGCCTCCCAGACAGAGGGATTGAGGATGATCGCCGAGTCGAGCGCGACGATGTCGTCCCGCTCCTGAACCATCGCCTCGAGCCAGCGAGCCTTGACGTTGTTCTTCGCCAGCACGCCGTAATGCCCGTAGTCGTACGCCGAGCCGAGGCCCCCGTAGATCTCCGAGCTGGGGAACACGAACCCGCGCCTGCGGGCGAGCGAGACGATCTTGTCCATCGTGACGGTGTCCGCGCGCGGCTCGGTCTCGGCCATGCCGGGACTCTAGGGATTCCGGCGCGCAATGCGCCCGTGCTAAGGCGTGGGATCGAGTCGCTGGAAGCCCGAGCAGGCGAGAAGCATGAGCTGGATTCCGTCGCTGCCCACCTCGCAGAACGCCTGCTGCTCGACGAGGTGCCACGCGCCTTCCTCGAACGAGCGGAGGCGATACGAGACGCGGATCTTGCCGGCGACCGGCTCGACCTGCGACTCGACGAGCTCGAGCGGATCCGCATCGCCGAACCACGCCGCGAGCTGCGACGCGGCATCGTGTGCGCCGATCCGCTCTCGGAGTGGATTCGCCGACGGGACGGCCGCGAAGAACCGCGCGTCTGGAGCGAAACATGCCTCGAGCCGTTCCCAGTCCTGCCCGGCGAGCGCCGAGACGAACTCCGCTGCGACCGCTTCCGCGCTGGACACGACCATCCCGGGAGTATTGGCGGACCGCGCGCCACGCCGCAAGCGGTGCGCGTCGGTACGCTCCGCGCCGGTGGCGACGCATCCTCCAGTCGAGCTCCACATCGTCTCCGACTCGACCGGTGAGACTGCGGCTCGGCTCGTGCACGCGCTCGAAGCGCAGTTTCCGGACCAGGATTTCGAGGAGGTGCGCCATCCGCGTGTCGAGTCCGTCGACGAGCTCGAGGTGGCGGTGCTCAGCGCGCGCGGCCGTCCCGCGGTCGTGATCTACACGCTCGTCGATCCGAAGATGCGGGACGCGATGCGTCGTCTCTGCCGCCGCGCGCGCGTGCACTACTGCGACCTCCTCGGCCACCCGATCGACGCGGTCGCTCGCGTCTCCGGTCAGGCCGCGCGCATGACGCCGGGGTCTCCGGCGCCGCTCAATCCAGCGTACTTCCGGCGGATCGAGGCAATGGAGTTCGCCGTCAAGTACGACGACGGCGTCGGCGCCGGCCTGGACGAGGCCGACATCGTCCTCGTCGGCGTCTCGCGCACGTCGAAGACGCCGCTCTCGATCTACCTCGGGTACCTCGGCCACAAGGTTGCGAACGTGCCGGTCGTCAAGGGAATCGAGCCGCCGAAGGATCTGTGGGAGATCAACCCGGCGAAGGTCGTCGGCCTGACGATCGACGCGGAGCGGCTGGCGGAGATCCGCCGCGGCCGACTGCGCAACCTGGGCGCCCGCAACCGTCAGTACGCCGAGCTGATAGAGATCTACGAGGAGCTCGAGCAGGCGTCCGCGATCCACCGGCGGCTCGGGTGTCCCGTGATCGACATCTCGGAGCTGTCGATCGAGGAGACCGCGCAGCGGATTCTGCGGACGGTCGAGTCGCGGCGGGCGGAGGCTGCCGCCGCCCACGCCCGCGCGTGAGGCCGAAGCCTCCGGTCCCGTTGTGGCGTTGGCTACTCTGGTGGGCGACTCTCGGCGTCGGCCTGATCATCTTCTACGTGCTGCTGACCCCGATCTGGGTGGGCCTCCGGTGGGCGGCCTGGATCGCCGAGTTCCGCGCGCGACGTCGCGGGTCTCACCCTTTGGGGTGACGGTGCGGGTGAAAACATGATCGCCTCATCACTCTTTCTGATGACGCGTTGTCTAGAACGCGCGTGAGCTCGTACCTATAGTGAGTTCGCGGTTCCGAGGACAGTGCGGACATGGAAAGGGGATTCGCTTGCGTAGAACGCTTGCGCTGGTTGTGCTCGCGGCCGGGCTCCTGACGCTGGGGGCGTCACCGGCCGGTGCGATCACGGGGAACTATCAGCAGGACTTCGCCCACTCGTACGTCGGCCTGGTGGCCTTCTACGACTCGGCAGGGAACTTCACGCACCGCTGCTCGGGCTCGCTGATCGCGCCGAGCGTCTTCCTGACGGCTGGACACTGCACCGACGCCACAACGGGGGCGACGCAAGCGCGCATCTGGTTCGAGCAGGACGCGGGCGTCGGATTCGACCCGGCCACCGGGGCGCCGGCGCCGAGCGGCTATCCCGTCTCCGGCGGCGTCACGTCACACACGCTGTACAACTTCGGGTTCGCGAACTTCGCCGGTTTCCCGAACACGCACGACGTCGGGCTGGTGATCCTCGACCACCCGATCTCGCAGTCGAAGTACGCGGCGCAGTTCACCTCGTTCCCCGCACTTGCTGCCGCCGGCTCGCTCGACGGTCTCGCAACGCGTCGCGGGCAGCAGGACGTCACGTTCACCGTCAGCGGCTACGGGCTCTCGCTCCTGAATCCGGTCAAGCTCGTCTCGTTCCGAGAGCGGCTGACCGCGACCGAGAAGCTGAACAACCTCGGCAGCCATCTCACGGGCGGCTACAACATCCAGACGTCCGCCAGCCCCGGCAACGGTCGCGGCGGGACGTGCAGCGGCGACTCGGGCGGTCCGCTCCTGTACAGCTCGACGAATACGATCGTGGCCGTCAACTCGTTCGGGCTGAACGCGAACTGCCGCGGCAGCGACTTCATGTACCGCGTTGACCGGCAGCCGGTCCTCGACTGGATTCTCGCGCACTCGCCTGCGGCCGAGCGCGGCCTCATCCAGATCGCCTCGCTGTAGAGAGACCGAGAGCGGTCCCGGCAACGGGGCCGCTCTCTACCCTACGGCCGGATGAGCCGTCCGGAGATCGTCCCGTACTCGCAGCATTGGCCTGCGACGTTCGGCGCCATGGCGAGACGAGTTCGCGACGCGCTCGGGCCGGCTGCGCTGCGAATCGACCACATCGGCTCGACCGCCGTGCCGGGGCTTCCGGCGAAGAACGTGATCGCACTGCTGTTTCGCGACTCTCGCCGCGCACATGCCCGACACCGCGACCTACGCCGACGTGAAGGACCCGGCCGTCGACCTGATCGCGCTCGCGGCAGAGGAGTGGGCGGCCGCGAGCGGCTGGCAACCCGGGCCGAGCGACGGCTAGGAGAGCCGGCGCACGTCGAGCGGGACCTCGCCGTCGACTCCCATCCGATATGCGCCTGCTCCCTCACGAGACGTCACGACCTCCGCGAGCTCCGTCCCGTCGAAACGGACTGCGGCGTCGTCGTCGATCGCGATTCCGGGCGGGAAGCCGGCGCGCACGAGCTCGGCGTACCGAGGCCGTCGCAGTTCCTCGCCGTCGTAGTGCGGACACGCACTGCCCGGCAGAAACCCGAGGCCGTCCTGCATCCCCTCGAGCTGCGGACCGAACGAATCGGTCACAGCGGCATCGAACCAGCAGATCGCGCCGGCGCTCCAGCCCGTGAGGAGGACGCCGTTCTCCCACGCCTCACGCAACACCGTGTCGAAGCCGTGCGCGCGCCAGATTGCGAGCGCATTCGCCGTGTTCCCACCGGTCACGAAGATGACGTCGTGACTCAACGCCACTCGCCGCAGGTCCGCAGGCGGATACGGAAGGAAGTGCAGGTGCGTCATCTCGACGCGTCCGTGCAGGCGCTCGTACCACCAGACCGTGGAGGCCGGGTCCTCCATGCCGGGGGTCGGCACGTACAGGACACGCCGACCGGAGGCCAGCCCGAGCGCGTAGTCGAGGAGCGTGTCGTCGGGCAGCCCGCTCATCGCGAAGATCTGCATTAAGGCGAGTATGCAGGGAGTTTGTGAGAGGATGCCGCGTCGAGTGGCAGGTCACCGATACGTCTACGACTTCGACGAGCCGTCCGGCGGCGGGCGGGAGCTCCTTGGAGGAAAGGGGATCGGGCTCGCCGAGATGACGCAGATGGGCGTCCCCGTACCGTCGGGGTTCACGATCACGACGGACGCGTGCCGCGCATACATGGCAAACGGCAAGACCCTGCCCGAAGGCCTGGACGAGGAGATCGACGCCCACGTTCGATCCCTCGAGGAGAAGACCGGCAAGCGATTCGGCGACGCGGGCGACCCGCTCCTCGTCTCCGTCCGCTCCGGAGCCGCCGTCTCGATGCCCGGGATGATGGACACGATCCTCAACCTCGGCCTCAACGACGACGCGACCGACGGGCTCTCTCGCCGCACCGGCAACCCGCGCTTCGCCAGCGATTCGTACCGGCGACTGATCCAGATGTACGGGGAAGTCGTGGAGGGAATTCCGGCACACAAGTTCGAGGAAGCCTTGACGAACGCGAAGCGTGAACGTGGTGCCCAGCACGACACCGAGCTCGACCAGTCTGACCTGACGGGTCTGATCGGTCTGTACAAGTCAATCTTTGTCCAGGAGGCCGGACACGAGTTTCCGGTGGATGCGCGTGAGCAGCTGAACCGGGCGATCAGGGCCGTGTTCGACTCGTGGGACTCACCGCGCGCGCAGGTGTATCGGCGCACCTACGGGATCCCCGACGATCTGGGCACGGCCGTCAACGTCGTGCAGATGGTGTTCGGGAACAAAGGGGACGAGTCCGGAACCGGCGTGGCCTTCACACGCAACCCGTCCACCGGAGAACACGGGCTCTACGGCGAGTTCCTCCCGAACGCGCAGGGCGAGGACGTCGTCGCCGGGATCCGCACGCCCGAGCCGCTGGCGCGTATGGAGCAGGCTCTCCCGCAAGCGTTCGAGCAGCTGCTCGAGACGATGCGCCGGCTCGAGCAGCACTATCGCGACATGCAGGACATCGAGTTCACGGTCGAGGACAACGATCTGTACCTGCTGCAGACGCGCTCGGCGAAGCGGACAGCGGCAGCGTCCGTGAAGGCAGCGGTGGACATGGTCGACGAGGGCCTGATCTCGCCGGAGGAGGCGATCGCGCGCATCGATCCGGCGCAGCTCGACCAGCTGCTGCATCCAATGCTCGACCCGACGGCGGCATGGGACGTGGCCGCAAGGGGACTGAACGCTTCTCCGGGCGCCGCGTCCGGACGGATCGTGCTCGACGCCGACACCGCCGAGCAGCGGGGCAAAGGCGGGGAGAGCGTCATCCTCGTCCGCTGGGAGACGACGCCCGACGACATCCACGGGTTGATCCAGGCCGCGGGCATCCTGACGGCACACGGTGGCATGACGTCCCACGCGGCCGTGGTCGCCCGCGGCATGGGCAAGCCGTGCGTGGCCGGGTGCGACGCGCTCACGATCGACATGAACACGCGGACGATCACGCTCGCCGGACGAGAGCTGAGCGAGGGCGACACTCTGACGATCGACGGCGGGACGGGTTCGGTGATCATCGGCGAGGTCCCGCTCGTACCGCCGCAGGTGAACGACGATCTCGAGACGATCCTCGAGTGGGGCGACGAGCACCGCCGCCTGAAGGTTCGCGCGAACGCCGACACGCCCGAGGACGCCGCCAAGGCCCGCGAGTTCGGCGCGCAGGGGATTGGCCTCTGCCGCACCGAGCACATGTTCATGGCGCAGGACCGACTGCCGGTCGTCCAGGAGATGATCATGGCCGAGGACGAAAAGGGCCGGCGCGCCGCGCTCGACCAGCTGTTGCCGATGCAGCAGAGCGACTTCGAGGGGATCTTCGAGGCGATGGCCGGGCTGCCTGTGACGATCCGACTCCTCGACCCGCCGCTGCACGAGTTCCTGCCGGACGAGGAGCACGCGAAGGACGAGCGCATGCGCCAGCGGATCCGCGCGCTGCGCGAGTCGAACCCGATGCTCGGGACGCGTGGCTGCCGCCTCGGGTTGATGTTTCCCGAGATCTACGAGATGCAGGTGCGCGCGATCGTCCGCGCGGCGCATGCGGTCGACGAGCGGACGAGCGAGGCGCCGCTCGTGGAGATCATGCATCCGCTCGTCGGGTTCGAGGAGGAGCTGCGGCGGCTGCGCGAGCTCACTATTCGCGTCGCGGACGAGGAGGCGCCGGACGTCGACTACCTGTGCGGGACGATGATCGAGCTCCCGCGCGCATGCGTCCGCGCGGACGAGATCGCCGAGCAGGCCGACTTCTTCTCGTTCGGGACGAACGATCTCACGCAGACGGCGCTCGGCTTCTCACGCGACGACGCCGAGGGGAAGTTCCTCACGGCGTATCTCGAGGACGGCGTGCTCGAGCAGAACCCGTTCGAGACGCTCGACGTGCGGGGCGTCGGCGACCTGATGCGGATCGCGGTCGAGCGCGGCCGGAGCACGAAGCCCGAGCTCAAGCTCGGCATCTGCGGCGAGCACGGAGGCGAGCCGAAGAGCGTCGCTTTCTGCCACGAGCTGGGGCTGGACTACGTGTCGTGCTCGCCGTACCGCGTCCCACTCGCGCGCCTGGCGGCCGCGCAAGCAGCGCTCGCGGAAGCCGGCACCGCCGAGTACGCAGCGGCGGGCGGATAGCCCGGTGCCGAAGTACGACGTCATGGTCGACGGCGAGCGCATGGTGCGCGTGAAGTCAGACGACGAGGTGCGCACGTGGCTCGCGACCTATCGGGAAGAGCACCAGGAAGACGATCCGGAAGCAACCCACGTTCAGATCGTTCACCTGCGCTTCGCGGGCGGCTCGCTGGTTCCGCGCGAACGCTTCTTCTAGGTGGTGTCCGTCACGTGGAACGAGGTGCGCGCGCGCCGGCTCGCCCGCTCGTTTCTGACAACGCGTGCGGGAGCGGATCGCCTCCTCGACGTCGTCAGCGACCTCGGCGGGGTGCACGCGCAGGTTCAGGCTTCCGCCGAGCTCCAGCTCTCCGCACGCGTCGACGGAATCACCCAGGCGGATGTCCGCCGTGCGCTCTGGGAAGACCGCCGGCTCGTCAAGGCCTGGACGCTGCGCGGAACCCTCCACCTCCATCCGGCCGGGGAGCTCCCGCTGTGGTACGCGGCCGCCCGAGCGGTGTCGCCGGCGGAGCCTGGCGAGCTGAAGCCCTGGGTTGATCCGAACGGCGCGCTGCACCCGGCGCTCGGGCGCGACGACGTCGACGAGATCCGTTCGGCCGTGCTCGACGCACTCAACGGCCGCTGCCTGCTGCGCGAAGAGCTTGCTGCCGAGGTCGTGCAACGCATCGGCACGAAGGTCCGAAGCCGTCTCCTCTCGGGCTTCAACTTCTTCGGCGGCGCCGATCTCTGCCAGGGGCCGCCGAAGGGAAGCAAGATCACGCTTGCCCGCCCGGATCAGTGGATCGAAGACTGGGAGGACGTGGACGAGGCGGGAGCGCTCCGCGAGGTCTGCCGGCGATACCTGCGAACGTACGGACCCGCCCGCCCGAGTGGCTTTCGCGAGTGGTTTGCGTCCCGCGCGCTCAAGTCTGCCGATGTGCGCGCACTGTTCGAGTCGCTCGGGCTAGAAGAAGTCGACGTCGAGGGCCGGCGCGCATTCGTACTGGCCGGTGACGTCGATTTCCCCGACTCAGCGCCGGGCGTCGTCCGACTGCTCCCGGAATACGACGTCTACGTTATGGGGTTCCGCGAAAGAGAGCACCTCGTCCCGGAGCCGGTGAAGAAACAGGTCGCGCGGCACGGCCGCGGACGCTACGAAGGGCCGGCGGGCGTGCGTTTCCTCGTGATCGACGGCCTCACGGCCGGCCTCTGGGAGCGAAAAAGGCGCGGGAAGCGGATCGAACTCACGGTCACGCCTGCGCGTCGGCTCACCAAATCGGAGCGCTCCGAGCTCGACGGACAGATCGAGCGCATCGGCGCGTTCCTCGGGCTCGAGCCGGTGCTTATGGTCGGATGACGACGGGCGTTCCGAGCGGGACGGTGCGCATCAGGTAGCGGAGCTCAGCCTCGGGAGCGTGCACACAGCCGGCCGACACGGCGCGGCCGAAGTCGGCGGGCGACAGCGTCCCGTGGATCGCGATCCGGTTGCCGCCCGTCCAGCCGGCCGGCAGATTCGGTTGCGTCGCCGACAGCGCGAGGATGCAGCAGCCGTAGTAGGCGCTGTACCCGCGGCCGTCGAGCTTGTCGGTGACGGCGAAGCGCCCTGTCGGAGTCGGCGAGCCGGGGCGACCGACGCCGACCGAGAACCGGCGCACAGTCGCGCCGTCACGACGAACCACGAGCGTGCGACTGGACAGATCCACCTCGAGCTCGAGCCGCGTACGCGAGTAGTGGACGCCCCCCGCGCGCGCGTCGATCCAGCCGAGGCGGCCGTTGCCGAGCGTGGGGTCCGTCACCCCGAGCCACCGGCCGCTACGCGTGGTCACGACACCGAGCGCGCGCGGGGAGCCGAAC
>JBASRJ010000032.1:0-5086 GCA_049273785.1 Gaiellaceae bacterium
GCCCGTGAGCTCGGGTCAATCAGCTCGGCCGCGAACGCGCGCGCGGCCGTGCGCTTGCCGACACCCCCCGGGCCGGGGAAGAGATACGCGTGCGCAGGCCCTTCCGCGAGCGCCGCGCGCAGCAGGCGCTTCGCCTCTTGCTGCTCAGGAAAGCTCTCGAATGCGTCCACGGATCTCCTCTGCGATCTCTTCGGCCGGCTGCTCGCCGTCGACGGTGATGATGCGATCGGGGAACATCGTCGCAAGCTTGCGGTACGCGCTGTCGACGGCGCGGTGGAAGTCTTCACCTTCGCGTTCGATCCGGTCGGAGGAGCGTGTCCGCGCCGCTGCGGTCGCCGGATCGACGAGGACGAGGACGGTGCGGTCGGGGAGCAGCCCGCGGATCGCGTGCTCGTTCAGCTGCAGGACGGGCTCGACGCCGAGCCCGCGCGCGATTCCCTGGTAGGCGAGTGACGAGTCGACGTAGCGGTCGCAGACGACGTCCTTGCCGGCCTCGAGCGCGGGGCCGATCACGCGCTCGACGAGCTCCGCACGGGCGGCGGCGAACAGCGCCGCCTCTGCCCAGGCGGACATGTCCCGGCCGTTCAGGAGCAGCTCCCGGACCTGCTCGCCGAGCGGCGTCCCCCCGGGCTCGCGGGTCGTCACGACCTCGCGTCCCTCCCGGCGCAGCGCCTCGGCGAGCAGCTCCGCCTGCGTCGTCTTCCCGGAGCCGTCCAGCCCTTCAAACGTCACGAACACTCCGAACCTACGATACGGGCCCGTGCGGGCGGTCGTGACAGGCGGTGCAGGGTTCATCGGCTCCCATGTGGTCGAGGCGCTCGTCGCGCGCGGAGACGAGGTGCATGTGCTCGACAACCTCGCGAGGGGAAAGCGCGAGAACGTCCCCGGCGGAGTGACCCTGCACGAGGCGGACATCCGCACCGACTGCGATCCGATCTTCGACGCGCTCGAGCCGGACGCGTGCTTCCACTTCGCCGCCCAGGCCGACGTGCGCGTCTCGGTGGAGCGACCGGATTTCGACGCGGACGTGAACGTGCTCGGAACCGTGCGCGTGCTCGACGCCGCGCGTCGGCACGGAACGAAAATCGTGTTCGCCTCCACAGGCGGTGCGATGTATGGAGAGTGCGATGGGCCCGCGCCCGAAGACTCGTCGCGCAGGCCCCTCGCGCCGTACGGCGTCTCGAAGCTGGCCGGCGAGGAGTACCTGCAGGCGTACAACCGGCTGTACGGCGCGGCGCACGTCGCGCTCAGGTACGGAAACGTGTACGGGCCGCGCCAGGATCCACACGGGGAGGCCGGCGTCGTCGCGATCTTCATGAACAGGCTGCGGGCCGGCGAGCGCCCGCGGATCTTCGGCGACGGGAGACAGACCCGTGACTACGTGTACGCGGCCGACGCAGCGAACGGGGCGCTGCGCGCATTCGACAGCCTAGGCGGCGTCTACAACATCGGCACCGGCGGCGAGACGTCGGTGCTCGAACTGCTCGAACGGATCCAGCGAGTGGCCGGGACGAACGTTGAGCCCGAATTCGCCGATCCGCGGCCCGGGGAGCTCCAGCGCAGCGTGCTGGACGCCTCGCGAGCGGAGCGCGAGCTCGGCTGGCGCGCCGAGCACGAGCTTGACGCCGGCCTCGCCGAGACCTGGGCCTGGATCACGGCGTGACCCAGGCCCGCGCTGCGGGAACGATCGCGATCGGCGGCGACCTCGTCGTCAACCGACTGGGGTTCGGCGCGATGCGCCTCTGCGGCCCTGGCATCTGGGGCGAGCCGGCGAATCGGGAGGCCGCGCTCGACGTCCTCAGAAGAGCGGTCGAACTCGGCGTCCAGCTGATCGACACGGCGGACGCGTACGGACCGGAGGTCAACGAACGCCAGATCGCCGAAGCGCTGCACCCGTACCCACACGGACTCGTGGTCGCCACGAAGGGCTCCGGGACTCGTCCTTCCCGGGAGCAGTGGGAGGTCGACGGGAGACCCGAGCACCTGAAGGAGGCCTGCGAGGCGAGCTTGCGACGCCTGCGGCTCGAGCGGATCGACCTCTACCAGCTGCACGGGCCCGATTCGAACGTCCCTATCGAGGAGTCGGTCGGAGCGCTTGCGGAGCTGCAACGCGACGGAAAAATCCGTCACATCGGCGTCTCGAACGTCGACGAGGACCAGCTGACACGCGCGCAGACCGCTGCGACGATCGTCTCCGTGCAGAACCAGTACAACGTCGCGGATAGAACGTCTGAACCTGTATTGCGCGCGTGCGAGCGCGAAGGAATCGCCTTTCTCCCGTACTTCCCGATCGGCGCCGGCTGGCGAGCTGCGACACCGAGCGATGCAGTCGCCGGCGTTGCCGAGAAACACGGCGCGACGTCGCACCAAGTCGCTCTGGCGTGGTTGCTGCGGCATTCGCCGCTGACGGTGCCGATCCCGGGAACGTCCTCCCTCTCTCACCTCGAGGAGAACGTCGCGGCGGCGGGCCTCGCCCTCGACGACGACGATCTTGCTGCGCTCGCCTAACGCCTGGATCGCCTGAAGGGGGACAATCCACTTGAGCGTGTCGGACCCCCAGGGACTGTCCCCACGAAACGGACTGTTCCAGCCCCGGCCAGTACGCACGCTCGCATGGCTGCAGAAGTGCCGGGCAATCCTCATTCGCTACGACAAGAAGGCGAACAACTACCGCGGACTGCTACAGCTCGCCTGCGCGCTGCTCTGGTACGGCGCCTACACCAGCTCAGCCAGGCGCAGATTGAGTAGGTCTTTTCTCGCCGGAGGTACGGACGCCCAGCGCAAGCCACATCCCTGTCCTCGGAGATCGGTTAGATCGCGCTAGCTTTTATGCGGCATTCCCGTGTCCTAACTCTCGCCCGTTTCGGTATAGGTGAAAAGGAGTACCTCCATGCAGAAGAGGTTGGTCACGCGCTACGCGATGCAGTCGGCCGAGGCGGCCGATGAGAACCAGCGGCGAGTGGAAGGAGTCTTTGCCGAGCTGGTCGCGACCACGCCTGAGAACGTGAGCTACATCGTCCTCCGGCTCGCCGATGATTCCTTTGTGCACGTGTCATTCCACGATCACGGCGATGACGAGGTAAACCCGATCGCTTCGACGGCTGCCTTTGCGCATTTTCAGCAGGACCACGCTGATCGTCGGGAGGGTGGCGTCGACCAGCAGACTGCAAGGCTGGTCGGTGCCTACATCACGACGATCGACTGACGCCGCTCAGGCGTTCATTGCCGCCGCGCCGAACCGATGGGCAACTGCCAACAAGTTTTGAGACAGTCACTTAGTAGTAGCGGCTGAACGAGACGCGGTCGAACCAGACCGGTGTCGTCGTGCCACGCACGACGAGCTCGATGCGCGCATACGCAGCCCGGTGCGGCGCACGCCCGGACACGCGGAGCTGCCCCCACTCGCCCGCCGCGCTCCGCAGCGGCACGGACCCGACCCGACGCACGACCTGGTGGCTCGCATTGAGCCACTCGAGCACGAGGAAGACACTTCCACCCGGGGCCGCCCGCAGCGCCAGCGCCCGCACCGCGACACCGGTCCCATCCTCCACGCCTCCGTTCGGCGGAACGATCGAGACCGACGCCGTCGCATCCGTGCTTCGCAACACGACGCGCGCCGAGGCCGACCCCTCCGCCGCGACCGTCGTGTCGTCCGCGAACGCCGCGTCGCCGGTCATCGACCACTGCGCGGGAACGGCCGTGCCCGTCTCCGACGTCACCGCCTGCTCGAACCCCTCGTTGAACGACACGGGCGCCCCTTTCGAGAACACCGTCTTCACGAGGTCGGCCGCAGGCTTCGCCGACCCGTCGAGCCGGAACAGTCCGAAGTGCAGCTCGGGATTCAGGTCGGTGACGACGGCGTTGGGAACGGCACTCGGAACCATGTCGTCGAGCACCCAGACCCCGACCGGCGGCAGCCCAGTCGCCTCGGCCGCCCACGACACGGTCGCGAAGAAATGCGCCTGCGCCGCCTCCTGCGCAGAGGGCGTCAGGGGAACTCCGCCGTAGCCCGTCGTCACGGTCGTCGTCGGATAGCCGGTCTCACCGACCCAGAGCGGCGTGGCGCCCGCCACCGACTGCGCGCGCGTGATCAGGTGGTACATCACCTCGCCGCCGCTCGGGTACGCGTGGATGTCCCAGAAGTCGGGCCGCACCGATCCGAGACCCTTCACCAGCGACTCGAGACGCGCGGCCGCATCCTGTCCGGAGACCGAGAGCGTCACGGGCGTGTCGCCGAGCACGGACTTCATGAACGGGATCATCCTGCGCGCCCACGCGAACGTCTCGTGGACGGGAAGGATCTCATTGCGGAGCTCGACGAACGCGATGCGCGGGTCGTTGCGGTACGGCGCGAGCAGCTGAACCGCCCACATCTTCGAGCCGGTGACGTCCTGCCAGCGGTACCACCAGTCGAAGAGCGTCAACTGCACGTGCAGCCCGTGCGCGGCGGCAAGCGAGACGAATTGCGCGAGATGTGCCGCGTACTTCGACGACAGGTGCGGAAAGCCGAAGGTGTCCGGCTGCACGATCGCCCGGACGGTGTTCGCGTCGAGCGAGGCGGCGCGCGCGAGATCGGCGTCCACGCGGTCCGGCTGCCAGTCGGTCCACAGCTTCGTCCAGCCGGCATCGGCACGGAAGTAGCTGATGACCCGGAGATCCCAGGGCGCGTGGAGGCGCGGCAGCGTCGTCGAGCCCGTACCCGCTCCCGGCGCGGCCAGCAGCGCGCCGAAGACGACGACGCCGACCAAGCATGTCCGCAGCCGCATCACGGCCCCCTGAATGTAGGACAGAAGTCGCTGGACGCAAAGGAGCAGCGCACCCGACGCCGAATCCGCTCCGGGCGATGGAGCAGGAACGCTGGCGCAGCGCGACGATCGCCATCACCTTGGTGGCGGCCCTCGAGTTCGTCCTGCTCGCAGCCGCGGGCATCGCCCTCCTGGGGAACCCGCTAAAAGGCCACCTCAACGCGGAGGCCGCCTCCGCCGCTCCGCGCAAGCACGTGACGGAGCACACGAAGCCGACCCACCCGACGTTGCCGCGCAACGAGGTCTCCGTCCTCGTCCTGAACGGGAACGGCCGGGCCGGC
>JBASRJ010000034.1:0-11054 GCA_049273785.1 Gaiellaceae bacterium
GCCCGTGATCGTGCAGCCGAACTCGCGCGCGAGAATCACCGCCGGCCCACCCTTCCCGCACGCGAGGTCGAGCACGTGCGACTCGGGGCCGAGCCGCAGGCGCTCGCCGAGGAGCCGGATCTTCTCCGGGCTCGTCGGATTCTGGATCTCGTGGTCGCGCTCCGCGACGGCGAAGTACCAGGCCATCGACGCGGAGCCTACGTCCCGCGTGGCCCCGAGCCCCGAAGTCGGAAGACGGCTAGCGCCCTGTGGTGAGCGACGCCCGAGCCGTCCGCCGCGACATCACGCGCGCGCTCGCGAGACCGTCCAGCGCGAGCAACATCCGCGCCGCGCGGATGGCCAGCTTGCGTTCTTTTCTGCGCCGAATCCAGGCCATGGACGTTCCTCGTTCCCCATCGGAACGCGGTCTCCTCCACTTGAGATACGGCCGGAGGGAGCGTGGTAGGGCCCGCGTACAATGGGGGTATGGCAGTCGTCGAGATTCACGAGCGTCATCAGGAGCTCATCGATGAGCTGCTGGCTGAAGTCGCCTCCTACAACCCTGACGTCGACCGCGACCTGATCACCCGGGCGTTCCGGTTCGCCGCCCAGGCCCACGAGGGACAGCAGCGCCGCTCCGGCGAGGACTTCGTCCTCCACCCCTGGGGCGCCGCCAAGATTTGCGCACAGCTCCGGCTCGACGACGAGACGATCGCGGCCGCCCTGCTCCACGACGTCGTCGAGGATACGAGCACCGACATCGACGACGTCCGCGAAGAGTTCGGCGACGAGGTCGCGAAGCTCGTCGAGGGCGTCACGAAGCTGACGCGAGTCCACTTCCAGAGCCGCGAGCAGGCCGAGGCGGAGAACTACCGCAAGCTGATCATGGCGATGGCCGAGGACGCCCGCGTGATCCTGATCAAGCTCGCCGACCGCCTGCACAACCTCCGCGAGATCGAGTACCTCGGCAAGCAGAAGCAGATGCAGAAGGCGAAGGAGACGCTCGAGGTGTACGCGCCGCTCGCGCACCGCCTCGGCATCCACGCGCTCAAGTGGGAGCTCGAGGACCTCGCATTCGAGACGCTGCATCCGCGCAAGTACGAGGAGATCAAGGCGATGGTCGCCGAGCGGCGCGCCGACCGTGAGGAGCACGTCGCGGAGGGTGCGCGCATCCTGAAGCTCGAGCTGGACAAGGTCGACATCCCCGCCGAGATCTCGTCACGCGCGAAACACTTCTACTCGATCTACGACAAGATGGCGAAGAAGGGCCGGGAGTTCAACGAGATCTACGACCTCACGGCGATGCGGGTGACTGTTGAGCGAAGCGGCGAGGAGGGGACGCGTGACTGCTACGGCGCGCTCGGCCTGATCCACTCGCTGTGGAAGCCGATGCCGGGTCGGTTCAAGGACTTCATCGCGATGCCGAAGTTCAACGGCTATCGCTCGCTGCACACGACCGTCATCGGACCTGAGGGGCGGCCGCTCGAGATCCAGGTGCGCACACGTGACATGCATCGCGAGGCCGAACTGGGGATCGCCTCCCACTGGATGTACAAGCGCGGCAAGGGCCGCACCAAGGATTCCGAGTGGGTCGCCTGGATGAAGCAGCTGATGGACCTCCAGGCTGACGAGAGCGACCCGCGCGAGTTCATGAAGTCGTTCCGGATGGACGTCTTCGACGAGGAGGTCTACGTCTTCACGCCCAAGGGAGAGGTCAAGACCCTGCCCGCCGGCGCAACGCCGATCGACTTCGCGTATGCCGTGCACACGGACGTGGGACACCGCACGGTCGGCGCGAAGATCAACGGGCGCATCGTCCCGCTGCACTACCGGCTGAAGAACGGCGACTTCGTCGAGATCCTGACCTCGAAGGCGGGCCGCGGGCCGTCGCGCGACTGGATGTCGCTCGCCGCCTCGTCGCGCGCGCGCAACAAGATCCGCCAGTGGTTCTCCCGGGAGACGCGCGAGGACACGGAGCAGAAGGGCCGCGAGGCGCTCGAGCAGGCGTTGAAGGCGGCGAAGCTCCCGTACAAGAAGCTCGCCGGGTCGGCCGTGCTCGCGCAGGTGATCCGCGAGATGAACTTCAAGAAGGCGGAGGACTTCTACCTTGCGCTCGGCGGCGGGAAGATCGGGACGAAGCAGGTCGTCGACAAGGTGCTGCAGCGCCTGAAGACCGGCGAGGTCGCTCAGGAGGAGGCCGTCCCGCTCAAGGCGCCGAAGGCGCGGCACACGATCGGCAGCGAGAACTACGGCATCAACGTGCACGGGGTCGAGGACGTGCTCGTCCGGCTGGCGAAGTGCTGCACGCCCGTTCCGGGCGACGAGGTCGTCGGCTACATCTCGCTCGGCAAGGGGATCACGATCCATCGGGAGGACTGCCCGAACGTGCGCACGCTCGCGCGCAATCCGGAGCGGTTCACGCCGGTCAGCTGGGACGGAGGCGCATCACAGTCCTTCCGCGTGCAGATCGCTGTCGATTCCTGGGACCGCCAGCGGCTGCTGGAGGACGTCGCGCGCACGTTCGCCGAGCACGGCGCGAACATCGTGTCCTACGGCGGCACGGTCGAAGATCAGATGGCGAAGAACTGGTACGTCGCCGAGGTCGGTGACGTGAAGGCGCTCAGCTCGCTGCTGAAGGCGCTGCGCAACATCGAGGCCGTGTTCGACGCGTACCGCGTCACGCCGAGCTAGAACCCGGGTCGCCGTCACCCGAACGAGGGATCATCCCTCGACCGAGCGCGGTACCTCGTTCCAGGGATAGCGCCCGGCCGGAATCGGATTACAACGAGACGGTAGGGGGAGAGGCAAGACGCTGCGGCGCCCGCTCGCTCCGAGGACAGTGGGCGGGCGCGCGGCGATTCCACAAGTCCTGCGGCAAGCGTTTTCGCTCGCTCAGGTGGGACGGGCCGGCTGCGCTAGGGCAGCCGGCCCTCCAATTCGGTCACGTCGAATCAGCCGGTTTCGAGGAGCTGCTTGAGCCGGTCGAGCGATGCCACCTCGTTCCGCATCGACTTTGCGACCATAGGCGCCATTAGCTTCTTTGCCCCGGCAAGCTCGGCGTCGAGCTTGAAGGTGACCTGAGTCGCGCCGCCGTCCTCGATGAAGTCGAAGCTCCCCTCCGGGCGGACGGGCCCGGCCGTCGCGCGGAACGCGAGGCGCTTGCCGGGCTCGAAGACGGTGATCTCGAAGTCGGCGGGGATCGGGCGGCCACCCGGGCCCTTGATCACCTGACGGTACTTCGCGCCCGCATCTTCGCCCGAGATCCGCTCGATCTCGGCGATTCCCGGCCGCCATCGTGGATCGTTCGCCTTGTCCGCAACGAACGCAAACACCTCGTAGAGCGGGCGGCGGATCGTCACCTGGTGTTGTGCGGAGGGCATCTGCCGGCGACGTTACCGAGTGGCAGCAAGAGTCGGTAAGTTCTTCTGTCAATCGGGTTCCGACGTGGGAGGACTGAGATGGCCGTGAAGCTGCACCGCTGCCCGAATCTGTGGGCCAAGGTCGCAGGACACCCGTGCTGGCGCGTCCAGAGTGCCCTCGACAAGCAAGGGATCGAGTACGAGATCGTGAAGGAACCGCTTCGTCGCAGCAAGCGCGACGATGTCGAGAGCCTCAGCGGCCAGCGGCAGCTGCCCGTGATCGAGTTCGACGATGGAAGCATCTACCGGGAGCAGTCAACGGACATGGCGTCCCGGATCAAAGCCGGCAAGCTCTTCGAGGGCCGTCAGGGCGACCAGGGCTCGCCCGCCGTGTCCCAGCCGACGAGCACGTAGGCCGAGATCAGCGTGGCGACGCGCTGCGCGAACGCGGTGTCTTCGACCGCGAGCTCCAGCTCGCCGACGTGCTCGCCCTCATAGACGACGGGGGTGACGATGCCTTCGGTCAGGTCGCCGATCGACGGGCCGTCCACGAGCTCGCCGCTCTCGACGAACCGAATCGCCGCGTACTCGACGCCGCGTTCCTGCAGTGCGGCGAGCACAGCACGTAGCACGTCGTCCGCCTCCCCGCCGCGATTGAGGATTCGGTCGATCGCCTCGAGCGCCGCGTTGTACTGAGTCATGCCTCGAGCGATTCGCCCTCGAAGGCGCGGATGGTCTCGCGGTACGACTCCGGGATCGGGACGGCCTGCCGTTGCTGCAGGTCGACGAGGACGAGCGTCTGTGACGCGGTGACGAGCAGCACGTCGTCGCGCGCCCGGTAGGCCGCGAGCTCATACGTGGTGCTCGTACGCCCGATCCGGGCCATCCTGACGTAGACCTCGATCAAGTCGTCGAACACCGCCGGCGCGTGGTACTCGACGGTGAGCGCGCGCATGACGAACTCGTTCCCCTCCTTGCCGACCTTCAGGCCGAGCAACCCGAGGCTGCGGTGGTACTCGACCCGCGCACGATCGAAATAGGGGAGATAGCGGCCGTAGTACACGATCCCCTGCGCGTCCGTGTCGGAGAAGCCGACCCGGTGCGTCGTGCTGAACTTGAACGGTGGCTTCGGCACCTGCCGATCCTACGGCCGCATGAACAGGCCCGCCCCGGCCATGTCGCAGCCAGCCCCCTCCGGGTGCCAGGCATCGTCTCAGGAGCATGCCGAATGTGTTGCAGAACGGTGCCGCGCCGCGAAGTTCCTCCGGCGGTCCGCAACCCTGAAGTCCCGTGCCGCGCAAACCCCGGATCTCGTACTCCGAGGCGTTCTTCCACATCACCACGCGTGGAAACAATCGGCGAATGGTCTACTGCGATGACGTCGACCGCGCCGCGTTTCTCCGGATGCTCGAGCGCATCGCTCGGCGGTTTCATTGGCTGCTCTACGCGTACTGCCTGATGGGAACGCATTACCACGTCGTGCTGCACCTGCCTGACGATGGACTCTCGGTCGGAATGTGCGAGCTCAACGGCGGATTTGCACGATGGTCGAACTTCCGGCACGGCTGCGAAGACCACCTCTTCGGGAGGCGCTTCTCGAGTATCGAGATTGTCCGCGACGAACATCTCCGCGAGGCGTGTCGCTACGTCGTGCTGAATCCGGTCCGCGCTGGCTTGGTTGATCATCCTGGCGACTGGCCGTGGAGCAGCTATCGGGCAACCGTGGGCGAAGAGCTCGCACCGCCTTACCTGGCGGTCGGCGCAGTCCTCGCCATGTTCGGGAACGAACCGCGCCATGCGATCGCCGAGTACCGCGCCTATGTCGAGGCCGGACTTGTCCTTCCAACCCCCGGCTTGGTGCCAGGCGCTGTGCCCGAGGTGTAACGGATCACGAGCGGATGACTTCCAAAGCCTCGTCGCGCTTGCGTTCCATCAGATCCGGTGTGCGTGCTTCGAGGTTCAGGCGAAGGAGCGGCTCGGTGTTCGACGGACGGACGTTCATGTGCCACTCCTCCGCGTCGACGGAGAGGCCGTCGAGATGCGAGATCTTGCCCTCGGTCGCGAAGCGCTCTTTCAGCTCCTGCAGCTTCACCGCGACGTCCGAGACGGGCGTATTGAGCTCGCCGGTGATGAAATAGCGCTCGCGGTACGGCGCGAGGATCTCCGAGAGCTTGCGGCCCCGCTTGGAGATCAGCTCGAGCATGAGCAGGAACGGGATCACGCCCGAGTCCGCCTGCGTGAAATCGCGAAAGTAGTAGTGGCCCGACACTTCGCCGCCGAACGCCGCGTTCTCCTCCCGCATGCGGTGCTTGATGAACGCGTGTCCGACGCGGTTCACGAGCGGCACGCCGCCGGCGCGCTCGATCGTCTCCGGGACGGCCCAGCTCGCCCGGACGTCGTAGATGATCTTGGCTCCCGGCTCCCGTTCGAGCACCGATTCGGCCAGCAACGCCGTGACGAAGTCGCCCGGGACGAACTCGCCCGTGTCGTCGACGAAGAAGCAGCGGTCCGCGTCCCCGTCGAACGCGACACCGAGGTCCGCGCCCTCGTCGATCGTTTTCCGGACGATGAACTCGCGATTCTCGGGGAGGAGCGGATTCGGCTCGTGGTTCGGGAAGCTGCCGTCGGGCTCGAAGAAGCAGGGCGCCGCGTCGATCGGCAGCCGCTCGAGCACCGGCGGCAGCATCACACCGGCCATCCCGTTCGCGGCGTCGATCACCACGCGCAGGCGCTTCACGGCGTCGACGTCGATGAACGAGAGAACGCGCTCGACGTACTGCGGCCAGATGTTCTCCTTGCGGATCGAGCCGCCGCCCTTCGGTTCGCCGAGATCGCCGAGGGCGCGCGTCCGGATGTCCAGCAGCCCGGAGTCGCCGCCGACGGGGAGCGCGCCGCGCCGAACGATCTTCATCCCCGTGTACTCCTTCGGATTGTGCGAGGCGGTTACCTCGATCCCGCCGTCGAGCCCGAGCTCGCCGACGGCGAAGTACGTCATCTCCGTACCGACGAGGCCCAGGTCGAGCACGTCTGCACCTGATTCGGCCGCCCCGCGCATGACCGCTTCGGCCATGGAGGGCGAGGAGAGCCTCATGTCGCGCCCGACAGCGATCCGCCGCGGCTCGAACTCGTCGACGTAGGCCCGGCCGATCGCGTAGGCCCCGGCCTCGTCCAGCTCGTCCGGATAGATCCCACGAATGTCGTAGGCCTTGAACACCTTGGGGTCGAGCACGGGGGGATGCTAACGAGGCAAAGCGAGGGCGGCCGGCTCGGCCGGCCGCCCGCGAGAGAATGAATCGGCGACGCTCGGGCCTCGCTCATTCCCTTCTAACAAGTGTTGCTTTGCTTCCCTCCGTCGCTCGTGTCGTCGTGGGCCGCTCAACGTCCGCGCGCCGGCGCTGACGAGATCGAAATAGGCGCAGCCCCGGTCGGTTGGGACGAAGCTCCCCGAGTCGTCGACGAGGACCTCGTTTAGCACCCGGTGGTTCGGAAAGACCGCGGCGAAGAAGGCCTCCATCTGAGACCACGTACAAGTCATCGCGTTTCCGCCCGTGCAAAAGGCGCCAGCGCCGGACGTGGTCCACTGGCTCAGATCCCACTTGGGCACCGAGTTAGTCATGTCCTCGTAGTGCCACGCGCCGGGTACACAACCACCGCCGAATGGCATGTCGCCGATGTAGCCGAAGGCGTTCTGATCGGGGCCACCCGGAAACTGGTTGAACTTAGAGTCGCCGTCGCCAGAGACTCCGAGCTGGATCCGCGTCGAACCTCCGCCACAACTGCGACCGTCGTAGTAGTACTTGAGCTCGACCTGGTTGTCGAGCATGTCGATCTTGACATGGTCGCCGAAGAGCTTGACTGCGCCGGCGATGGCGTTCGGATCGGTCGTGTCGAACGAAATGACCTCGTTGAACGCATTCTCCGGGTCCGTGTCGTCTTTCGCGGTGCCGAACAACTTGAACTTCCCGCCTGGTGGGAGATGCGGCGGGTCGTTGGTGGCCGGATCGTTTGCGGCCGGATCGGTCACGATGGGATCGTCGGCCGGGATGAGTGTCGAAAGGTCGAGCGTCGCTAGCGCGCCCAGCTGCGGTGCGCCAGGCAGATCGGCTGATGCGGGCGTCGCCGCCCCAAGCAGCAACACGACGGGGGCCGCAACCGTAGCCGCCGCGAAGAGCCGCAGTCTGTCCTTCATGTTCGTCTCCCTTAGGTCTCAGCCCTAGACGGGCTCTCAGTTACCCCCAATAACTGGAGGCGACCGCCGCAGGCGGCGCCTCACGCGAAGCACCTCGTCGCCTATGCCCACCTCCTTCTGACCCCTGGTGAAGACGGACATCCGGGCAACGGTGGTCACGGGGGCACGAGATACGGGAGTGCTGCCGGGGACGGCATCAGAAAGTCGCAAATTGCGGAGAAATAGGACCGACTATGCAGCACTTGCGTGGATGTGTTAGACAGGCCCGGGGCTGTAACGAGAGGGGAGAGAACCTTGAGGAAAGCGATCACGACGCTCGCTGCAGTCGCGGCACTCGTGCTGTCAGCGAGTGCGTCCGCGGCGGGCTGGACCACCAGCGTCCCGCTGACGAATGTCGTCGCCACTTCGCCGACCACCGGCGGTGGCTATCCGGTGCCCGCCGGGTCGACCGTGCCGCTCGCAGGCACGTGCCGCGCGGGCGACTTCAACGCCAATCACTCCGAGTCGTGGATCGCGGTCAAGCCCGGAACCGAGGATCTGATCGGCAACTCGAAGATCTTCTTCGACAAGTACTCGACCTTCTACATGTTCTATCTCGGCACCGTTCCGATCCACAACGGCACACCCGGGCCGACGACGCAGGTGCAGGGCTACGACTGCGTCAGCACGGGCACGCAGGACATGCCGCCGAGCTGGACGGACAACACCGATCCGAACATCGGCTTCGACCTCGAGGGGCGCGCCTACCAGACGACGTTGCCGTTCATGGCGTTCTGGGATGGAACGAAGCTTCATCCTGACGGGGCGATCGACGTGTCGTACAGCGACGACATGGGCGCGCACTGGCTCAAGGGCAACGGCGGCCAGGATCTCGAGCCGGCGGGAAATCCCTCCGCGAAGCAACTCGGACACGTCGAGGACAAGCAGTGGATCGCGGTCAACGACGTCGGGGTCAGCCCGTATCGGGACCACGTCTACGCGATGTGGTCGGTCTTCAACAACAACACGACGAAAATCCGGATCGCCGTGTCGCGCGACCGCGGCCAAACCTTCTCCAAGGCCGTCACCGTCACAGCGCCGTCACAGACGGGGCCCTCGAACACGTACATCTATCCCTCGGTGGACGCTGCCGGCGACCTCTATATCGCGTTCGGAGCGTTTCCGCTGAACCCGAACAAGACGCCGCCGACGCTGTACGTCAGTCGCTCGGTCGACGACGGCGTCACGTTCTCGCCGTTCGTGGCCGCCGCGACCCCGACGCCGCTCCCGGGGCCGGGAGACGTCATGCCGAACACGACGTTCCGCGACGGGATCATCGAGAACTTCGCGGCGAGCCCGACCCACCCGGGCCACCTGTACCTCACCTACGAGGACTGGGTCGGGACGAACATGGACGTCAAGTTCGTGCAGTCCACCGACGGAGGCTTTACGTGGTCGGTGCCGGTGACGGTGAACGACGCGACGAACTCGGACACGACCGACCAGTTCCAGCCGTCGGTCGCTGCCGGGCCGAACGGCGCCGTCGCGATCGCCTTCTACGACCGCCGGCAGGCGTGTCCGAATACAGCTGACGTGCGAGCGGCCGGTGACGTCGGCAAGACGAACTGGTGCATCGACACGACGCTGCAGGCCTACAAGGACAGCGGCGCCGGAGCGGTGCCGGTCGGACCGAACGTGCGGATGACGAAATACACGTGGGATCCGATGAACCCCATCCAGCACGTCGACGGGATCCATCAGATGGCATGCGCCGGCCACAGCAACCCGTGTACGGCCGACGCGTTCATCGGCGACTACTTCGGGCTCGCCGTCTCGAACGCCAACATCTACGGCTACTTCGTCTCGACGCACTACTCGTCGAACGTCACCGCCGACGAGGGCGGACCGGTGTACTACCAGCAGCAGCTGCTGGCCACCGTGCCCCGGTCGGCCTACGGAGCGGGCTACTAGGTCTCTCCCCGGGACGGGAGGGCCGCCCCTGTAGCGGCCCTCCCTCTCCCTACACTTCAGGTATGGAACGGAAACTCGCGACCGTGCTCTTCGTCGACCTCGTGGAGAGCACACAGCGCGTGACGGCTGACGACCCGGAGATCGTCAGGCGACGCATCACGGCCTTCTTCGACGGGGTCTCCCGCTGCATCGAGACCCACGGCGGAACGGTGGAGAAGTTCGCCGGCGACGCCGTGATGGCAGCGTTCGGGATCCCGCTCGCGCACGAGGACGACGCGGAGCGCGCGGTCCGCGCCGCGATGGCGATCCTCGACCACGTCCACAAGCTCGAGCTGGAGGCACGGATCGGCGTCGAGTCCGGCGAGGTCGTGGTCGACGAGGCCGATTCCACGTTCGCGACGGGCGAGGCGGTCAACGTCGCTGCGCGCCTTCAGCAGGCTGCCGGGCCGGGAGAGATCCTCCTCGGGCTGTCCGCGCACAGGTTGACGAGCGGAACGATCGCGGTGGAATCCGCGGGACCGCTCGAGCTCCGCGGTTTCCGGGCTCCGATTCCTGCCTTTCGGCCTCTGTCGACACGCGTCACCTCGCAGGTGCACGCGCGGATCTCCGCGCCGTTCATCGGTCGCGACACGGAGCTCGAGCTGCTGGAGAACACACTGGCGCGCACGGTCCGCGACCGGCGTCCGCACGTGTTCACCGTCTACGGGGATCCGGGAGTCGGGAAGAGCCGGCTCGTCCGCGAGTTCGTCGCCGGTGCCGAGGGTACGACCATCCTGTCCGGCCGCGCGCTGCCGTACGGTGAGGGCGTCACGTACTGGCCGCTGGCCGAGATGGTCAAAGCAGCGGCAGGCATCACGGACGACGATCCGATCGAGACCGCGCGGGAGAAGCTGCTCGAGTGCTGTGGCGAGGAAGCGATCGCCGAGCTGCTCGGGCTCGCGTCGGGCGTGCTCGATTCCGTCGAAGGAGAGCGGGGCCAGCCCGAGATCGCGTGGGCCGCGCGGGAGTTCGTCGACGAGCTCGCCAGCGTGCAGCCGTTGATCCTCGTCTTCGAGGACATCCACTGGGCGGAGGAGCCCCTGCTCGAGCTGATCGACCACCTCGCGCAGTGGGTGCGCGACCGACCGTTGCTGATTTTGTGTTTGACGCGGCCAGAACTGCTCGACGTGCGCCCCGGCTGGGGCGGGGGGCGGGTCCGCTCGACCTCGATCGAGCTCGAGCCGTTGGATCGGGAGGACACGGAGACGCTCGCCGATGCTCTGCTCGCCGCCCACGAGCTGTCCGCCGACGTTCGCGACCGGTTGCTGGGGCGGACCGAAGGCAACCCGCTCTTCGTCGAGGAGACGGTGCGGATGGTGCTCGAGAGCGGCGACGGCACGGGCGCGTTCGATCGCATTCCCGACTCGCTCCAGGCGCTGATCGCCGCACGCATCGACAGGCTTCCCGGGAGCGAGAAGATGCTGCTCCAGCGGGCCTCGGTGCTCGGGCGCGTGTTCGCGGGCGCCGCGCTCGCGACGCTGTCGCCCGACTTCGGCGACGAGCTCGAGGACGCGCTCGACGACCTCATCGTCCGCGAC
>JBASRJ010000058.1:0-2028 GCA_049273785.1 Gaiellaceae bacterium
CGTCGAGTACGGCTACTCGTGCATGGGCTACGAGATCGCCGGTGGGCTCGGCGTGAAGATGGCCGCGCCGGACCGCGAGGTCTACGTCATGGTCGGCGACGGCTCGTACCTGATGCTGTCGAGCGAGATCGTCACGTCGATCCAGGAGGGGCTGAAGCTGACGATCGTCCTCGTCGACAACCACGGCTTCAACTCGATCGGCGCGCTGTCGCGGTCGCTCGGCACCGATGGGTTCGGCACGCAGTACCGATTCCGCCGGAACGGCTCGCTCGGCGTCGACAGCGATCCGTCTCCGCCGCCCGTGCTTCCCGTCGACCTCGCCGCGAACGCCGAGTCGCTCGGCGCGCACGTAATTCGCTGCAAGACGATCGACGACCTGCGTGCGGGCCTCGACGAGGCGAAGCGACAGGAATCCACGGTCGTCCTCGCCGTCGAGGTCGACCGGTACGAGGGCGTGCCGGGCTACGAGAGCTGGTGGGATGTGCCGGTCGCCGAGGTCTCGGGCGTCGACACGGTCCGCGCCGCGCGCGGTGCGTACGAGGAGGCCCGAACGCGCGAGCGGACGCCGCTGTGATCGACGCCGTGGTAATGGGGCGCGTCGGCGTCGACCTGTACCCGAATCAGCTGGAGACGCCGCTTCGCGAGGTGCGGACGTACACGCGCTTCGTGGGCGGCTTCGCCGGCAACGTGGCGACGGGGCTCGCGCGCCTCGGCGTGCGTACGGCGATCGTCTCTCGCGTCGGCGACGAGGGACACGGCGAGTTCGTCCGCGCCTGGCTCGCCGGCGAGGGCGTCGACGTCGGCTTCCTGCGCACGGATCCGTACTGGCTGACGCCGCCGACGTTCTGCGAGGTCTGGCCACCGGACAACTTCCCGATCCTGTTCTACCGGCGCCCGAGCGCGCCGGACTGGCGGATCTCGCCCGGCGACTTCGATCGCGAGGAGGTCGCCGGTGCCCGTCTGCTCTACGCGACCGGCACCGCCCTCGCGCAATCTCCGAGCCGTGAGACGACGCTCGGCGCGCTGCGCGAGCATCGCGGCACGACGATCTTCGATCTCGACTGGCGCCCGTCGCTCTGGGACGAGCCGAGTGCATACCCGCCGCTCGCCGCCGAGGCGGTCGCGTCTGCGGACATCGTGATCGGCAACGAAAAGGAAGTCGCGGCCGCGGAGATCGGCGAAGTTCCGCGGCTGATCGTCAAGCGAGGCGAGCGCGGCGCAACGGTGTTCGAGGATGGCGACGCGACCGACGTTCCCGGCCATCCCGTCGAGGTCGTCAACGGCCTCGGCGCCGGCGACGCGTTCGCCGCTGCGCTCGGTCAAAGCCTGCTGCAGGGACTCTCGCTCGTCGAGGCGACAAACCGTGGGAACGTGGCCGGCGCGCTCGTCGCCGCGCAGCTCGCGTGCTCGGAGGCGATGCCGTACCTCGAGGACCTCGAGGCCGCACTCGCATGACCGAGTTTCTCCTGCGCGCCGGCTCGTGGGAGCAGGTGACCCCGGAGTCGGCCGGCTGGAACTACCTCTATTTCGGCGTGCGGCAGGGGACGTTCGAGTCGGCAACCGGCCCGGTCGAGATCGCCGTCGTTCCGCTGGGCGGCCGGTGTCGCGTCGAAGCCGAGGGGCAGAGCTGGGAGCTCGGCGGCCGCAAGTCGGTCTTCGACGGGATGCCCTCGGCGCTCTACCTTCCGCGCGACACGTCCTACCGCGTCGAGGGCGAGGCGGAGGTCGCGATCTGCGGCGCGCTCTGCGACGAGCGGCGCGAGCCGGTCCTGATCACGCCCGAGGACGTCGAGATCGAAGTCCGAGGCGCCGGCAACGCGACGCGGCAGATCAACCACATCGTCAAACCGGCGTTTCCGGCGGAGCGCCTGCTCGTCGTCGAGGTCTTCACTCCAGCAGGAAACTGGTCGAGCTATCCGCCACACAAGCACGACGAGGACAACCCGCCCGGAGAGGTCGTGCTCGAGGAGGTCTACTACTACCGCACGCGGCGTCCGGAAGCGTTCGCCGTCCAGCGGCTCTACAGCC
>JBASRJ010000067.1:0-6248 GCA_049273785.1 Gaiellaceae bacterium
ACCTGCACGTCCGGACGTTCGACGAGCTCGCGCCAGTCGGTCGTCCACTGCTCGACGCCGTACGCGGCAGCAGCACGCGCCACCGCCTCGGCGTTGCGACCGCTGATCGCGCGCAGCCGCGGGCGACAGGGCAGCTCGCGAACCCGTGGAGCGAGCGTGTACGCGTACGCGTGCGCCCGCCCCATCATCCCGTAGCCGACGATGCCGACGCCGACGTCCGGCGGCTCCGTCATCGCGTTTGCAATCCCGCGGCGTCCGACGCGCGCTCGGCCGCCTCGATGGCGCGAATCGCGTCGTCACCGGTCGCTCCGCGCAACGGTCCCCCACGCGCCGCCTCAGCGAACGCCTCGGCCTGCGCAGCGAGCGCGTCGAGGAACACCCGAGTTCCCGGCTCGCCCCACATGAACGGAAGGCGCTCGTGTCCCAGCGTGCCCATCACCTCGACCCAGCAGCAGTCGCCTTCGGGAAACCTGCGGCCGAGCGACACGGTTGCGACGGTTCCGCCGGACAGTCGCGCGAGGGCGACGATGCTTTCCGGATCGCCCGGCACCGGTTCCTCCGAGGATGCCGCTGCCGCAACCGCGCTGACCTCGTCGATCTCCTGTCCTGTCAGCCAGCGGAGCTGGTCGAACTCGTGGACGCCCATGTCGACGAGGATCCCGCCGCTGCGGCTGCGAAAGGACGGCGCGGGCGGCCGTTCGTCCCACTGCCAGCACGACACGTGCCAGAGCTCGCCGAGCTCACCGGCGTCGATGCGACGCCGGAGCTCGATGAGCTCGGGAACGAAGCGGCGCCAGTAGCCGATCTGGAGCAGGACCCCGGCCTCGGCGGCCGTGCGCGCCGCGCCCGCCGTGTCGGCCGCACGGATCCCGCACGGCTTCTCACACAGGATCGGGATACCCGCCGCCGCGAACGTCTCGACGAGCTCCACGTGCAGGTCGGTGGGGGCGGCGATCAAGACGCCGTCGAAGTGTCCATCCGCCTGCAGTTCGGCAACAGTGGAGTACGTGTCGACACCGTCCGCCTCCAGCTCGGTCCTCACGGCCTCGACCGGCTCGACGACCGCGGTGACGACAACGGTGGAGCCGGCGGCCAGCGCGCGCACGTGCGTGCGACCCATCCGCCCTGCACCGATCAGCGCGAGGCGGAACGGCTCCGTTGCACCCACGGCGAGACCCTAACCTGCCGTCGACAACTGTTCCACTATCTAGACACTACGTCCGCATGGTGGTACGTTCGCCGAGCCATGCGGCTCGGAGTGGTGCTTGAAGCATTCCTCGACCGGGCGCTGGAGGACATTCTCGACCTCCTCGCAGAGTCTGCGCCCGGGGTCACCGATCTCGAGGTGGGCGTCGGCGGGCTCGCGCCGCATCCCCACTGCGACGTTGCAACCCTCCTCGAGGATCCGGCCGCGCGAACGCGCTGGCTCGACGGGATCGAGGAGCGGGGATTCCGCGTGTCGGCGCTCAACGTGTCGGGCAACCCGCTCGACCCGGACGCCGACACCGCACGACGGCACGACGCCGATCTCCGCGGCGCGGTCCGCCTTGCCGCGCAACTCGGCGTCAACTGCGTCGTTGCGATGGCGGGTTGCCCGGCGGGAGTGCCAGGCGATCGGACCGCACACTTCGACGCCGGCGGCTGGCTGCCGTACCTGAAAGGCGTCTTCGAGCGTCGGTGGGACGCCGAGGTCGCGCCGTACTGGTCTGCGCTGAGCGAGTTCGCCCGCCGCGAGCATCCTGCGCTTCGGATCTGTTTCGAGCTCCATCCGGGGACGTACGCGCACAACCTCGAGACGTTCGAGCGGCTCGCCGGTCTCGGCGACAACCTCGCCGCGAACCTCGACCCCAGTCACCTGTTCTGGCAGCAGATGGATCCGCTCGCTGTCGGCGAACGCCTCTCCAGAGTCGGGCACGCGCACGCGAAGGATGTGGTCTTCAACCCGGAGGAGCTTGCGCTCAACGGCCTGCTCGACCATCGCTGGTCGCCGGACGACCCGAACGCGCCGTGGACATTCGCGGTCGTGGGGCGAGGGCACCCAGGCGAATGGTGGGGCGCGTTCCTACGGATGCTTGCGACGCGCGGTGTCGAGGCGATCTCGATCGAGCACGAGGATCCGACCGTTCCGGCCGAGCGCGGCGTCGCCGACGCGGCACGTGTGCTCTCGGCTGCGCTCGAGGGCTCCACGCAATTGCACGTCGCAGGCGGCGCCGCATGAGCGAGGTACAAACGGGTGCCGAGCGGGATGTCGTCGACGAGGCGCTGCGCATCCTCGCTGCGGCCGCCGAGGTGCCGCTGCGACTTCTCGGCGGAGTCGGCATCGCGGTCGCCCTGCCGCAGGAGCCTCTCCTGCACCGCGCGTACAACGACATCGACTTCATCACCGCGCGCGGCAAGGGCCCCGAAGTCGTCGAGGTCTTCGAGCGACTCGACTACGAGGGCGACAGGCAGTTCAACAGACTCAATGGTCATCGTCGCCTGCTGTTCTACGACCACGGGAACGACCGCCGCGTCGACGTGTTCGTCGGCAAGTTCGAGATGTGCCACACATGGCCGCTCGAGCAGAGACTCACGACGACCGACAGGACCGTTCCGCTCGCGGACCTGCTGCTGACGAAGTTGCAGATCTTCGCCATCAACGACAAGGATCAACGCGACATCGTCAACCTCGTGCACGGCCGGCCTCTGACCGACGGAGAAGACGAAGGCATCAACGCCGCCTACATCGCCCGACTCTGCGCCGCCGACTGGGGCCTGTGGCGGACGGTGACGATGAACATCGAGCGCACGCGCGGCGCACTGGCTCGGTATGGGCTGTCGCCCGAGCACGAAGCCATCGTCGTTGCGAGACTCGACGACCTTCGCCGGCGGATCGATGCAGAGCCGAAGTCCACGAAGTGGAAGTTGCGCGCGCGCGTCGGCGAGCGCGTGCAGTGGTACGAGGAGCCGGAGGAGGTTGGCTAGCGGTGCGACTCGGACGAGGGCGGCGGGCTGACGGTGACCGAACGGTCACCCTCTTCTATGGCTCCGACATCCACGGCTCGGATCTGCTCTGGCGCAAGTTTCTGGGCGCAGCCAAGTTCTACGGCGCCGATGCGGCGGTGATGGGCGGAGACCTGGTCGGCAAGGCGATCGTTCCGATCGAGCGGGGGGACGACGGCAGGTTCCGCGCGGAGTTCCTCGGCGACGAACGCGACGTGGGCGAAGGGCAGGAGCTCGACGAGCTCGTCGGCGCGATTCGCTTCAACGGCTACTACCCGTGGATCGCGTCCCGGACGGAGATCGCACGGCGCAGCGGGGACCCCGCGAGCCAGGAGGAGCTCTTCGGCGAGGTTGTGCGCGACGACGTTGGCCGCTGGGCCGGGCTCGCGGATCGAAACGCAGCCACGAACGGATCGCCGAGTCTGTTCGTCATCGCCGGGAACGACGACCCTTGGTACGTAGACGAGATCCTCGCCGCATCCCCGGGCCTCGTATTCTGCGACGACATGATCGTGCGCATCGGTCCGCACGAGATGATCTCGTCGTCGTACGCGAATCCGACGCCGTGGAACAGCCCGCGCGAGCTGGACGAGGATGCGTTGTACGACCGGCTGAAGAAGCTCGCCGAGCAGCTGGAGGAGCCGAGCCGGGCAATCTTCAACCTGCATGTGCCGCCGTACGACAGCCGGCTGGACACCGCACCGGATCTGAAGCCGGACCTGACGCCGCGCTACAGCGGCGGGCAACCGGTGATGAAGCCGGTCGGAAGCCGTGCCGTTCGTCGGCTGATCGAGGAGTTCCAGCCGCTCCTCGCGCTCCACGGGCACATCCACGAATCGAAGGGCGAGATCCGGATCGGCCGGACGCTCGCGATCAACTCGGGGTCTGAGTACAACACCGGCCGCCTGCACGGGGTCGTGGTCACGCTGGGCGACGAGCGGGTCGTCTCCCATCAGTTCGTCGTGGGGTAATCAGAGAGGAGGCAATGTGGCAACGCATGTAACGGGCACGGCAGTCGCGCCGGCGAAGTCGGGGATGTTCGTGCGCAACTCCACCGGCCTGGTGCGAGAGGTCAAGCCGTGGCAGGCGATGGCGATCAACTTCATCACGGGGGCGCCGCCGTTCGTGATCGGGATCGCTCTGTTCGGTGCGCTGTCAGGGTTCCCGGGCGGAAACTTCCTGCTCGCGGCGCTGCTGACGATCCCGCTGGCGCTGGGGGTCGTGTACGCGTTCGGTTTCATGACGGCAGCGATCCCGCGGTCGGGCGGTGATTACGTCATCGTCAGTCGCACGCTCCATCCCGCGCTCGGAACGATCTCGGCGTCGTGCATCACGCTGTCGAGCTTCCTGTCGATCGCGTTCGAGGCGGTCGCCTTCGTCACGCTCGCGGTCGTTCCGGGGCTCATCACGGTCGGGCTCGTGGGCCATCACCACCGGCTCGTGAGCTGGGGCACCACGGTCGCGGGCAGCAACAACTGGAAGTTCGGTCTCGGCTGCGCGGCGATCATCGTCGCGGGGATCGCCGTCGGGCTGGGCTGGACGTGGGCGAAACGGTTCATGTTCACGCTGCTCGGCTTCTCGCTGCTCGGCCTCGTCGTCGCGACGCTGGTCGCGCTGTTCGCAGGGAAGCACAGCTTCATCGGACACTTCAACTCGTTCGCACAGCCGTACACGAACAATCCGGACTCGTACCACGCGACGATCGCGGCGGCGCAGAAGAACGGCGTCAACGTGCATCCGGCGTTCTCGTTCGTGAAGACGATCCCGGTGATCGCGGTGATCGCCGGCATCTCGATCTATGCCTATTGGTCGACGTTCTTCGCGGGCGAGCTACGGCAGGGCAACTCGTTGAAGACCGCCAACAGGATGGGTGCTGCCAGCATCGCCATCCTCGGCAGCGTCATCGTCTTCGTCGCGATCTTCTTCCATAGCTTCGGGAAGGACTTCCTGACCGCGGCGAACGGCGGTGGACTGCCGTCGGAGCTCGGCTCGTCGGGCGGGTACTTCGTGCTGTCGTCCGTGTTCGTGAACAACACGGCGTTCGCCATCTTCATGGTGCTCTCGTTCATCCTGTTCTGGCCGGTGATCATCGCGGAGACCGCGCTGCAGCCGCCGCGCACGATGTTCGCCTGGTCCTTCGACGGGATCATGCCGAAGGCAGTCGCAGGCGTGACCCGCGGTGGCGTGCCGCTGATCGCGACCGTGATCACGATCGCGGGCTCGATCGGGGCGTACGCGTGGGCGATCTACGTGGCGAAGAACTTCTTCCAGGTGATCGTCTACGCGACGCTCGCCCAGCTGATCACGCACGTGCTGATCGGCGTGTCGGCGATCTCGTTCCCGTACCGGCGCAAGGCGCTCTACCAGGCGTCGGTCTCGGCGAAGGAAGTCGCCGGCATTCCGCTTGTGGTGATCGCAGGGATCGGCGCGATCCTCACGTCCGTGTTCCTGTACTGGGCGTTCTTCCACTACCCGTTCTTCGGGCTGCAGGCGAAGCAGAACATCACCTACTGGGTCGGGGGAGCAGTGGCGTTCGGGCTGCTCTGGTACCTCGGCGCGCGTTTCCTGCGCAAACAGGAGGGCATCGACATCGATCGCGTCTACGCCGAGATCCCGCCGGAGTAACGCGACTGAAAGGAGTGCGGAGAGGCCCCGTCGTGGGGCCTCTCCGCGCGGCCTAGGCGAGCTTCGTGCCCTGTGTAACGATCGGCGCGCTGCCTCGAGAGAATCAGGTCCGTAAAACGGAGAGGGAGGAGAAACATGCTACGACGACTGTGCCTCGGTCTGTCGATCGTCGCGGTCGCCGGCCTTGCGGTGGTGGCGTCTGCGAGCGGTGGCCGATCGACGTCGACCCAGATTTCATGGGTGATGACCAGCCCGGGCGTGACGGGGCCTGCGGCGGACATCGTTCTGCCGAACTGCGGCGGCGTTCCAGCCGGTATGTGGGTGCGCGGAACGGGCACGTGGACGTTCTTCAGTCCCACGGGAGCCGCCGGGAACATCCAGTCGATGGCCAATGGCAGTGCCACCGACAGCGCCGGCAACACCTACCGGTGGAACTACCACCAGAGCGTCCAGCCGATCGGCGACGGCGCCCATTCGCGAGTCGTCGACGATTTCGTCCTATCGGGCAGCGGCCCGGCGGCTGGGATTCACAGCCATTTCATCGCGATCATCGACGGCACCAGCGTCGAGGAAGCTCAGTCGTTCGAGCTCCTGCACCTCTTGGGTGATCCGTTCAACTGCGATCCGATCTGACGCAAGCG
>JBASRJ010000075.1:0-9272 GCA_049273785.1 Gaiellaceae bacterium
CGCTTGCGCTGGCCCTGCCCGCCGCCGCGTGGGCGCACGCCGCCCTGCTGCGGACGTCGCCGTCAGCGAGCGTTGTCGTGAACAGCCCGCCCGCCCGCGTCCTCCTGACCTACAGCGAGGCGGTCGAACCACGGTTCGCAATCGTCTCGGTCACCGACGCGGGCGGTCATCGCGTCACCGCGGGGCCGCCCGCACGGTCGGCGTCGAATCCCGACACGCTCTTCGTCCCGCTGCGGTCCGTCGGCCAGGGGTGGTACCTCGTCTACTGGCGCGTGATCTCGGCCGACGGCCACCCGGTCCGCGGGGCGTTTACGTTCGCCGTCGGACCCAACCCCGGACCGGCGCCACAGTTCGTCATCCCCTCGATCAGCGAGACCGCCGCGACGCCGCGCTTGCTGATCGCGCGGTGGATCGTGTTCCTCTCCCTCTTCTGTGCGGTCGGGCTCTACGTCTTACGCGTGATCACGGCGCGCCCGGTCGTGCGCGCCGTCCGCGGGTCGTCGCTGCGCAAGGTGACGCTGGCCATGTGGATCTCGCTTGCGGTTGCGTTGGTCGCAACGCCTGTCTACGCGCTCATGGCGACGGCAGAGTTCGCGATCAGATCCGTGTGGTCGGTCGGTGCTCTCATCCCGCTCGTTCGCGCGTCGGCGTTCGGCCGCAGCTACCTGGTGCTCGAGGGAGCGCTCGCGTTGTTCGCGCTGGCAGCGGCGATCACCGTGTTCGTCGACCGGCCGCAGCGGCGTGAGCGTTCGGTCGCCGAGCTGCTCGCCGCGACCGGCGGTCTCGGCGCGGCGGCCGCCTGTCTGCTCGTGCCGGGCATCGCCGGGCACGCGAACACGACGTCGCCGCGTGCGCTCGCGCTCACGTTCGACTGGGTGCATCTCGCGGCTGCATCGGTGTGGATCGGCGGTCTCGCCGGTCTGCTAGTCCTGTGGGGAAGCCAAGGGGAGCGGGTGCGCGTCGCGGCTCTCGGGCTCGTCGTTCCCCGGTTTTCCCGGACCGCGCTGGGCTCCGTCCTGCTCCTGGTCGGCGCGGGCACAGGCTCGGCCGTCCTGCACCTCCCGACCGTCGCCTCGTTGTGGCAGACGTCGTACGGCAAGGCGCTCGTCGTCAAGGTCGCGCTCCTCTGCGCAGCGCTCCTCCTGGCGTCGGGCAACCTCGTGCGCACGACGCCGAGGCTCGCTGCGTACCGTGCGCGGCCGGAACTCGCCGCCGGTGCGGCCGTCCTGCTCCGCCGGCTCATCGCCGGCGAGACGTTCTTCGTCTGGGGCGCGGTCTTCGCGGCGGCAGTGCTGTCGAGCCTCGCACCGCCGTCGAAGGCGCTCGCCAAGGTGAGTCACGCGAGCGCGCGCGTCGGTCCGGGGCCCGTGGCCGAGACCGTGAAGAAGAACGGATACACCCTCACCGTCCGCATCGCACCGAACAGGGCCGCGCTTCCCGACACGTTCACGCTGCGCATCACCCGGGACGGCAAGCCCGTGCGCGGCGCAACGGTCGTGACGAAGTTCGACATGCTCGACATGCAGATGCAGGAGCAGAACTTCGCGTTCAAGGAGGTCGCGCCGGGCACGTACGAGAAGTCGGCACCGGCGCTCGTGATGGTCGGGCACTGGGCGCTGACCTTCGAGGTTACGCCACCCGGACACCCGCCGTTCGAGGTCCTCATTGTCGACCGGGCCTCGGGATGACCGGCGGCGCCTGGCTTCGGCTCGTTGCCGCGTTCGCTGCGGTTGCCGGCGCCGCGGTCGCCTGGTTGCTCGTCGCGCTTCTTCTCGCCGGACGGATCTAACGCACGAGCAGCTGCGCGCAGATCGGCGTGTTCTTGTTCCCCGACGGATCCGTCGCGACGACGCAGAACTTCAGCTTTCCGGGTGGCAGCGACTTCGGCACGCGCCAGGTGACGGAGTGCGGGCGGGAGTAGACCGCGGTTCGCAGCGGCGAGCGGAGCACGGCCTTCAGCGTTCGCCCGGCCGAGACCCGAACGACCTCCCGAGTCCGCTCGCTGTCGTCGAGGACCGCGTACGACAGCCGCGCGATGCCGCCTCGCCTGGCCGACGAGGGCTGCGCATACACCTGCGGCGGCCGGATGTCCTTCGAGCGGAGGGCGCCGGCCGCAGTGAGCTTCTGCACGGCGGTGGTGGCCGCGTGCGTCAAATCCTCGGCAGACGAACCGCCCGTTTCGAGCGAGGCGAGCACGCGCTCCTCGGCTGCAACCGACCGGCCGCCGTCGTAGACGCCGAAGCCGGCAGGCATCACGATCAAGAGCGGCCCGACGAAGATCGTGCTGATCTCCTGTCCGAGGAACTTCGCGTAGGCCTTCGGCTTCCCGTAGAGCTCGGGCACTGCGCCGAGGTCGGTGCCCGCCGCGATCACTGCGACCTTGACGCGGTATCCCTTTGCGAAGGCGGCGGCGACGCTCCCCTTCAGCGAGGCGACCGCGGCCTTCGAGGGCGGCGGATACGGGACGAACACGTCCTGCACGTAGAGGACGTCGCTGGCGGGATCGCCATCCGCACGAGCGCCTGGCGCCAGCGCCCCGATCAACGCTACGGCCGCGAGGGCGGAGAGGAAGAGCCGGGCTCGGATGCGGGAACGGTAGCCGGAGGTCACCGGGGGCGAAGGCCGTACAAGTCGAGCGCGTTCTCGCGGAGGATCCTCTCGCCCGCCTCCGCCGCGTCGTCCGGGCCGAGCAGCTCCGGCAGCACCTCGGCAAGCGCCTCGCGCCACCACTTGGCGGCGAGGTAGTACAGCTCCGGCGTGCGCGCCGCATCGGACGCGTACAGCAGTTTCGACACCGGCGCCAGCTCGAGCGCCTGCCGCACGGTCTCGGCCGGTCGTGCTACGTGCGGAATCGTCAGCGACAGATCGAAGTAGACGTTCCCGTACACGTGCGCGAGCCAGCCGGCCTCCCGGACGAACGGATAGCAGTGCAGGAGCACGAACGGCGTGTCGCGGAAGCGCTCGATCAGCCCCTTCAGGTAGCCGGGATTCGCTCGCGGGAGGAACAGATCGGAATCACCGAACCCCGTGTGCACCTGCACGGGCAGCGGATTGCCGGTCGCCTCGTTCGCCTCGAGCGCGGCGAGCAGCACGAACTTGATCCGCGCTCCCTCGATCCGATCGGTACGCACGGACGGGGTGAGCGCGTCGAAGTCGAGCCCGCCGCGGTACGCAGCGATCGTCTTCAGCGCGACAAAGCCGTTCTCCCGCGCGGATTCGATCTCGGCGCGCACTCGCCCGAGCCCCATCTCGCCGGCTTCTTCGGCGACCCGCTCGATCCGCATCACGGGCCGCGCGTTGCAGCCGGCGAGCTCGCCGAGCTCGTCCCATGACGTTCCTTCGCCGGGCGGCGGATAGCCGTCGTCGACGAGCAGCAGCTCGGTCCGCGTCGCGTGCATCAGCGCGGAGGCGTACTCGGCGGGATCGGCCGACATGCGGTGCTCGTAGAGCGACACCTCGGTCGGCTCGCTGCCGAAGAACTCCGCCAGTTCGCGGATCGCACGGCGATACATGACTCCGCTCGCGACGTGTGGCCACTGCCGCGGGTCGGGGCTCTCGGAGAAGAGCCCGCGGAACTCGTCGAGCGTCGGCCGCGCACGCAGGATCCCGTGCGCATGGTGGTCGACCAGACCGATGCCGTTCAGTACTTCGAGAAGTGGCCCTGCTGCTCGAATGCGTCGTCTCCCGCCGAGTAGGCCGCCCATTCGGACCGGCGAACGGCCAGGTACGACTCTGTCAGGACGGGGCCGAGCGCGCTCGTCAACACCTCGTCGGCCTCGAGCGCGTCGAGCGCTTCCGCCTGCGTCGCCGGCAAGCGCACGATCCCGCGCCGCGCACGCTCGTCCTCCGGGATCGTCGCCGGATCGACCTCGACCGGCTCCGGCGGCTCGAGCCCGCGCTCCAGACCGTCCAGGCCCGCCGCGATGAGTCCGCCGACCGCGAGGTACGGGTTCGAGCTCGCGTCGGCTGCCTTCAGCTCCGCGTTCGTGGACGCCTCCTCCATGCCCCAGAACACGGACGGCACTCGCACCGGCGCCTCGCGGTTGTCGTGCCCCCAGCAGACGAACGCGCCGGCCCAGTACTGCGGGACGATCCGGTGATACGAGTTGAAGCTTGGCGCGGCTAGCCCGCAAAGGCCGTGGAGGTGTGCCAGGACGCCCGCGATGAACGAGCGCGCCTCAGCGGACAGCAGGTCCGGCGCCGACGCGTCGTGGAACCGGTTCCACTGCGCGTCCGTGTCCCAGAGGGAAAAGTGGATGTGGCAGCCGTTGCCGGCGTTCTCCGGCCAAGGTTTCGGCGCGAGCGACGCGACGAGGTCGTGCCTCGTGGCGACACCGCGGATGGTCTCGCGCACCAGCAGCTGCTCGTCCGCGGCGCGCAGCGCGGACGCGTGCCCCGTCGAGATCTCGTGCTGCCCGTGCCCGAGCTCGGAGTAGTACTGCTCGAGCTCGATCGCCTGTGCGTCGAGTGCCTCCGCCAGATCGTCGACGTAGTCCTGCGCGGCCGTCGCGCTGATCGTCGAGAAACAGAGCCCGGAGTCGATCGGGACGAACTGTCCGTCGACGCGCGTCGCGAGCGAGAACTCGTTCTCGAAGGCGACCTCGAGCCGCTGGCTGCGTTCCGCGAGGCGCTCTTCCATCCGCTTCAGGAACGTGCGCTGGCACACGGGCGCGGGCTCGCCGTCGAGCTGAACATGGTCGACGAGCATCGCGCCCGTGCGCGGAGCGTACGGAAGCACGCGAAACGTGTCGGGGTCCGGGACGAGGCGGACTTCTCCGACCGGCCCCATGTGCTCCACCGGTTGCAGTTGATCAAGACCGTTCATCGCCTGCATCGCCACGGTGAGGCCGATGCCGCTCTCGATTCGCCCCTCGAGGCCGTGCAGCGAGCTCGACTTCGCGCGCACCGTCCCGTCGTTGCCGCTCCAGAGGAAGCGGACGAGGCGGAGACCCGCCTCGTCCGCTTGCTTCACGACGTCACTTGTCTCCACTAAGGCGCCGCTTGCGGTGCCGTCTTCAGGACGTGTGGGCTCTGCCCGCGCGTCCGTCTGAAATGACCGGTCGATAGGATGGAAGGCATTCCAGCGGCCCTTACCCCGCCGCTTGCGGTGCCGTCTTCAGGACGTGTGGGCTCTGCCCGCGCGTCCGTCTGAAATGACCGGTCGACACAATGGAAGGCATTCCAGCGGCCCTTACCCGGCCGGCGTCAGCGTCGGCCTCGGGGCTTCACGACGGTGCATGTACTCGCTGATCGCGTAGATCAGGACTGCTGCGGCGATCGACACGCCGCACAGTACCGCGAGCCAGATCCGCCAGTGAGAGATGCTGAAGAGCGTCGTCCACTGCGACCTGAACGTGACGTACGCGCCGAATGCGGATGCGAGCATGCCGATCACGCCGCAGGCGTAGAGCACGTACGGGTGCGCCACGCGCACTTCCTCGAACTTTGCGGGAAATGCCCGCTTGACGAGGAAGATGTCAGCGAACAGCAACACCATGGAGACGCACCAGATCACCGTCACCGCTGCCTGGAAGAGCCAGTACGCGCGCTGGTTGTTGTTCCCGCTGACCCATGGATTGAAGATCGCGACCACGAAGATCGACGACAGCACCGTCTGCGTCAGGATCGCGTAGACCGGCACCTTCGTCCTCTCGTTCACGCGGCCGAGCTGCGCCGGCATCCGCTGCTCCAGGCCCGACACGAAGAGCAGCCGCGAGAACGAATAGTTGTAGACGATCGTGTTGGCGACGAAGAACCAGATCAAGACGAGCCCGATGATGATCGCGAATGGATGGGATCCCCAGAACCCGACCTGAACCGCCTGCAGGATGTCGGTCGTCGCGCCGACGCTCTTCGAGGCCGGGAGCGCGAGCATCGTGCCAACCGTCGTCCACAAGTACGCGAACATGACGACGATCGAGCCCCAGAACAGGTACTTCTTGATCGACCGCATGTTCACGATCTCCACACCCATGTTCAGCGGGACCTCGATGCCGAGCAACGCGAGGATGACGAAGCCGAACCACGTCCATTGCCCCGAGTGGATGCCCCAGTTGCTTGCCGTGCCCCAGCCGCCGGTCGCCGAGTGTCCGGCGCCGATCAGGTAGAGGATCCCGGCCAGCCCGATCACGAAGATTCCCGCTCCGTAGAAGAGAACGGCGACGTTCGCGTACGACTGGGTCATGCGCAACCGCAGTGTGGCCATGAAGGCCGAGAACCAGAGCACGGCGAGGATGACGAGCCCTTGCTCCCAGGCTTTGGGGAGCCCGCCCTTGTCGACGAACTGCCAGAGCGTGACGACTGCGTCGCCGGTCGCGACCATCACGAGGATGCCGGGCCACCAGGCGCAGAAGCCGGCGAAGAAGCCCCAGAAGGGGCCGAGCGCCTTCTGCGTCCAGACATAGAGCGAGCCCTCCTGCGGGAACATCTGCCCAAGCTGGGCTGTCACCAGCGCGCCCGGGATCAGGAAGGCCAGGAAGCCAAGGATCCAGTAGGTGTAAGCGGCTTGGTGCGCCTGCTGGATGGCCGAGGCGTTCACGATGAAGAGAACGATCGCGACGAAGATGATCGTCATGTCGAACGAGTTCAGAACGCGCGGGAGCATGCCCGGCGCGATCCGCTCGGAGATCATCGTGCGTTCGTCCGCCTGGGAAGCCATTGCCACCTCCTAGGTCGATGCGATTCGCTGCGATTGTCTCCTCAGACACCAGGGCTGCGCAAGAGGCGTGCGAGCAGCTCCGCACGGATCGGGAGCGAATCGAGCAGCACGTGCTCGTCGGGCGCGTGCGCGCCCCCGCCCTCGGCGCCGAGTCCGTCCAGGACGGGCACGCCGAGGGCGCCGACGATATTCCCGTCGGAGCCTCCTCCAGAGCTTGCCTCGTGGAGCTCGAGGCCGAGCTCCAGGCCGTGCTTGCGTGCCTGTTCGAACAGCCTGGCACCGCCTGCCGAACGCTCGAGCGGCGGACGCGTCCAGCCGCCGCTGAGCTCGAGCTTCGCGCCCGCGGTGACGGGTTCGAGCGCGGCGAGGACTCGCTCGATCCCCTCGCGGTCTTCGGCCCGCGCGATCCGGACATCGATCTGCGCCTGCGCCTCGGCGGCGACGACGTTCTCGGAGGTTCCACCGCGGACGACGCCGACGTTCACGGAGACACCGCGCTCGTCGTCGTTGAGCGCGTGGAGCGCGAGGACCTGGTGCGCGAGCTCTTCGATCGCGCTCACGCCCTCGGCGCGATGCGTCCCCGCGTGTGCGGGCCGGCCGGTGATCGTGAGCCGGAAACGGCCCAGACCCTTGCGCGCGGTCTTGAGGTTGCCGTTCTGCGTGCTCGGCTCGACGACGAGCGCGGCGGCGACGCCTTCGGCCGCCGCCTCGAGCAGCGCGCGCCCCGTTGGGCTTCCCATCTCCTCGTCCGCCGTGAGGAACACGCGCAGCGCCCGCCGCTCGTCACCGGAGCGCCGGATCGCCTCGAGCAGCACGACGAGGCACGACTTCATGTCGTAGACCCCCGGGCCATACGCGCGGTCGCCGTCGACGCGGAACGGCATCGATGCGAGCGTTCCGACCGGCCAGACCGTGTCCGTGTGGCCGATCAGCAGGAGACGCGGTTCACGCCCCGCGAGCTCCGCGCACACGTGGTTGCCGTCCAGCAGCGACACGGACGCACCGAGCGCCTCGAGCTCGCGGCGCATCCGCTCGGCGATGTCGCGCACGCCGACCGAGTACGTCGGCGACTCGATCTCCACGAGCTCACGCACCAGCTCGAGCATGTCGTCAGCTCACGGTGAGATCGGCTTCGATCGTCCGAGCTCTGTTCCGCTCGCGCTGAGTGCGACGACCGTCACACGCTTGGCGTCACGCGGTAGCGGCAAGGCGTTCTCGAAGTGCGTCTTCGCAATCGCGAGGCCCGGCTGTCCGTCCAGCTCGAGCTGCCACCTCGCAACCTCTGTCGCGCCGTTCCAGCTGACGAAGACCTTGTTGCCGCGAATCGTCACAGCGGGGCGGTCGGTCGGATGTCCGTGCCAGACGAAGCGGTACGCGCGATACGAGTCGGCGTCCTGGTTCGCTCCCGTGATCCTCGCCCGGCCCTTGCCGAAGCTGACGTCGAGCGCGACGCGACCGTCTTTGTCGAACTCCGTGAAGTACGGGATCGCGCCCCAGCCGACGAGAACGTGTCCGTCGCCAAGGAACTGCGCGTTCCCCTCGAACGGGGCGAGCAGCCGCTTCGGGTGGCGATAGCTGCGCACCAGCGTCGCGCGCTTACTCTTCTCGTCGACGCGCAGGACGAGCACGCGAGAGAACTTCTCCACCGGCGGTGCGGCGCCGTTGTCGAAGATCGTGATCGTCCCGTCCGGCTGCCGGCGTGCGTCGTGCTGCCAGGCGAAGCTCGTGCCGGAGCCCATCTTGAAGTCGCTCTTCTTGCCGCCCAGCCGCCAGAGGATCCTCCCGGTCTTGCGGTCGATCTCGTACACCGCATGCGTGTTGCGCGCGGAGACGAGGAAGTTCCCGTTCGGCTCGACGTCGATCGAGTTGATGTGGAAGTAGTCGTCCGGGGGTGCCTTCTTCCCCTTCGCGGCTTTGGGCGGCGGCGCGTAGGACTCCTTCAGGCCGACGGCCGGCCAGCTGTGCCACTCGAACAGCACGCGGCCGCTCGGGATGTCCACTTCCTGGAAGATCCCGTCGAAGATCCGCCCGTCCTTCGGACCGCCGACGGACGTGAGGTCGACCGGCAGCTGGTGGTAGACGGGAAACAGCGCGGTGTTCTTCGCCGTGATCCTGAACTCGTGGATGTCACCCGAGTAGCCGTGTCCCGCTCGCACTTGCGCGATCTCGCGGTACGTGTCGTCGTAGATCACGTAGCGGCCGGAGCCCACGCCCATGGGCGCCTGGCCTCGCCACCACGTCAGCACGGGCTTGCCCCGGTAGCGCTGTACTCGGAAGTCCGAGACGCCGTGCGTGTCGAGGGGCTTGAACCACACGACGTCGCCTCTGGTGTCGAGGATCATCGGCCCGGCCTGCAGCACCTTCATCTTCGGCGCCAGGAATACGTATCCAGGAGCGGTTGCGCCGGCGTCTGAGAGCACGTTCACGGGCGGGGGCTTCAGATCCGGCCGTGAGCTGAACTGCTGCGTCGGAGGCGGCGGCCCGGCAGGCTTCTTGGCCGCGGCCTTGTGCTTCGAGTGACCGCACGCCGTCAGCAGCAGTGCGAGCGCGACGGCGAGGACACCGAACCGAACCACGCGCGCCAGCATAAACGAGCGACCTGCGCGGACCGCAG
>JBASRJ010000083.1:0-1602 GCA_049273785.1 Gaiellaceae bacterium
GCTCACGAGCATCACGAGCCGCCCGGCGTTCGCCGAGGGCGAGGGCGCCGGGCGGCTCGTGATGCTCGTGAGCGGGGCGCTCGCCGCCGCCGCGATGGCCAGCGCCGTCCTCACCTCCTGACCCGCCGCGCCACCTTCGGCGCCTTGTCACGGAACGGAAACCGGCTTCCGGACCCGATCCGGTACAACAGGAGGTAGACACGGAACGCATCCAGGGAGAGCCATGACCACCGAGACCGCAGGGCAGGACGCGAACGGCGTGGGCGTAGCCCAGGCCAGCAACACGCTCTCGATCACGGACAACCGCACCGGCCAGCAGTACGAGATCCCGATCGAGGACGGGGCGATCCGCAGCATCGACCTGCGGCAGATCAAGGTCTCCGGTGACGACTTCGGTCTGCTCGCCTACGACCCGGCGTTCCTCAACACCGCCTCGTGCCGCTCGTCGGTCACGTACATCGACGGCGACAAGGGCATCCTCGAGTACCGCGGCTATCCGATCGAGCAGCTCGCCGAGCGCTCGTCCTACCTCGAGGTCGCCTACCTGCTCGTGCACGGCGAGCTGCCGAGCCAGCAGCAGCTCGACGCCTGGACCTACCAGGTCACGACGCACACGTTCGTGCACGAGAACGTCAAGGAGTTCATCCAGGGCTTCCGCTACGACGCGCATCCGATGGGGATGCTGCTGGCGTCCGTCGGCGCGCTGTCGACCTTCTATCCGGAGGCGGCGAAGATCAGAGACGCTGAGGCCCGCTACGCGCAGATCATCCGTCTGATCGCGAAGATGCCGACGCTCGCCGCGTTCGCCTACCGGCACAACCGCGGGATGCCGTACGTGTATCCCGACAACGACCTCAGCTACGCCGGCAACTTCCTCGGCATGCTGTTCAAGATCGCCGAGCTGAAGTACCAGCCGGACCCGCGCATCGAGCGCGCGCTCGACGTCCTCTTCATCCTCCACGCCGACCACGAGCAGAACTGCTCGACGAGCGCCGTGCGCAGCGTGGGCTCCTCGCAGGTGGACCCCTACTCGGCGATCGCGGCCGGCGTCGGCGCCCTCTACGGCCCGCTGCACGGCGGCGCCAACGAGCAGGTGCTGCGGATGCTCCACCGCATCGAGCGGACGGAGAACATCCCCGACTTCATCGAGGGGGTGAAGGCGGGCGACGAGCTGCTGATGGGCTTCGGCCACCGCGTCTACAAGAACTACGACCCGCGCGCGAAGATCATCAAGGGCGCCGCGATGGACGTGTTCGACGTCATGGGCACGAACCCGCTGCTCGACATCGCGATCGAGCTGGAGAAGATCGCGCTCGAGGACGAGTACTTCATCGCGCGCAAGCTCTACCCCAACGTCGACTTCTACTCCGGGCTGATCTACGAGGCGCTCGGCATGCCGGTCGAGATGTTCCCCGTGCTGTTCGCGATCGGGCGAACGAGCGGCTGGATCGCGCAGTGGCTGGAGATGATCGAAGACGAGGAGCAGAAGATCGCCCGCCCGCGCCAGCTCTACACGGGCGCGCGCGAGCGCGACTACGTGCCGGTCGAGCTGCGCGGGTAGCGGACGGCGTGGCGGGCTCCTACCGCCTCACCGTGCGCGAC